>CAZVPK010000314.1:0-1534 GCA_964628505.1 uncultured Chthoniobacter sp. | reverse complement strand
CACCGCAGGCTCCGTCGATGACGGCAAATCCACTCTCATCGGTCGTCTGCTCTACGATTCCAAAAGCATCTTCGAGGACCAGCTCCTCGCCGTGGAGGAAAGCTCCCGCCGCCGCGGCGACGCCGTGGTCAACCTCGCGCTCCTCACCGACGGCCTGAAAGCCGAGCGCGAGCAGGGCATCACCATCGATGTCGCCTACCGCTACTTCGCCACGCCCCGCCGCAAATTCATCATCGCGGACACTCCCGGCCACATTCAATACACGCGCAACATGGTCACCGGCGCCTCCACCGCCGACCTCGCCATCATTCTCGTCGATGCCCGCAAAGGCGTGATCGAGCAAACCAAGCGCCACGCCTTCGTCTCGAATCTCCTGCGCATCCGCCACCTCGTCCTCGCGGTCAACAAAATGGACCTCGTCGATTTCAGCGAGACCGTCTTCCAGGACATCGTCGCGAGTTTTTACGACTTCGCCTCGCGCCTCGACGATGTGGCCGACATCACGCCCATCCCCATCTCCGCACTCAACGGCGACAATGTCGTGGAAAAATCCACCAGCATGCCGTGGTATCAAGGTCCCTCGCTCCTCTACCATTTGGAGACCGTCTACACCGGCGGCACCGCGAACCATGTGGACGCCCGTTTTCCGGTCCAGTGGATCATCCGCCCGCTCTCGCAGGAATACCACGACTTCCGTGGCTACGCCGGCCGAGTCGCCGGCGGGGTGTTCAAGCCCGGCGACGCCGTGAGCGTGCTGCCCAGCGGCTTCACCACCCGCATCAAAAAAATCCACCTCCCCGGCGGACCCGAGATTTCCGAAGCCTTCCCGCCGCAATCGGTCGTCATGACCCTCGAAGACGAGATCGACATCTCGCGCGGCGACATGATCGTCAAAGCCAACAACCCGCCCAAAACCGGCCAGGACGTCGAAGCCATGGTCTGCTGGTTTTCCCAAAAGCCCATGGAGCAGCGCGGCAAATACCTCCTCCGCCACACCAGCAAGGAAACCAAGGCGATCGTGCAGGAACTCCGCTACCAGGTGGACATCGAAACCCTCCACAAAAAGGAAGGCGTGCCCGCTCTTGGCATGAACGACATCGGCCGCATCAGCCTGCGCACCGCGAACCCGCTTTTCCACGACAGCTACCGCCGCAACCGACTCACCGGGTCCTTCATCCTCGTCGATCCCGGCACCCACGAAACCGTCGCCGCCGGCATGGTCGTGTGATTTTGTTGTCCTGATCCGCTGTGCGGGTGTTCCGGAAAAGCCGTCCGCATTGATTTCCAACCCGGCGGCTGCGTTTCTCAATGGGGGCTTCAAAAAACGCCTCGCGAGGAGGGCTCTGCTTGTCAGAGCCGGAACGGCGTGATTGCGGGAGCCGCCTCGGTCCTGACAAGCAGGACCCTCCTCGCGAAGCGGTAGCGGTGCCGATCCGCCAATCGACGCCTCATCAAAAAAAGCCCCCATCCCGCGCCTTGCGAGGAGGTCTCTGATTGTAAGAGCAGGAATGGCGTGTTTGCGGAATCCGCCCCG
>CAZVPK010000313.1:0-1537 GCA_964628505.1 uncultured Chthoniobacter sp. | reverse complement strand
TCCGGTATCCGGTGAGGCCTCGGGTGATGTAGCTGATGTTGCCGATGCCGATGTCATCGCCCCAGATGACGAGGATGTTTGGCTTTTTCGGTGTTTCCTGCGCGAAGGCAGGGGGAATCGTGGCGAGCAAGGAATAGGCGGCGAGAAGAAGTCGTAGCGGGGTTTTCATGGTTTTGCGCAAGGAAAGGGTTTTTTACGAAGCCGATGCGGGGTGCGCTATGCAAAAATCGTGCATTGTGGCGAACTTCCCCTGGCCGGGCTTGATTTTTGGGGGGAGACAACCGAAAGACACCCTCTTTCTCCGTCATGCGACAACCGCCATCTCCATCTCCAGCCAGCCAGGTTCTCAGTGGCGTGATCAAGCGAGAGGGAATCGAGGGAATGGCATGGGCGGTTCGGAATTTTTTCGACCTGGAGGCGGTGCAACTCGAACCGGGCGAGTCGCGGTGCCAGATCGATTTCATCGCCGCGGGCGGGGTTGTTTTTTATCATGAAAGTTACCCTCTTCGCACGCACTTGCGCGGCGAGTTGCTGGGTGGCCGTTTCGGGTTGGCCCTGCCGGTCGGCGGCCCGCCGATCAAATTCGGCGGCGAGGAAATGGAACCTTGTCGATTGGCCTCCGCGATGAGCGGTGAGGAAATGGATGTGCACACCGCCAGCGGTCTCCGACAAATCGTGGTGTTGGCGGACCAATCCCGTTTGCTCGAGCTGGCGGACGATGCGGGCCTCTCGAAAGATGCGTTGCAGGCGCTCCGTCCGGGCCGGTCCACGATGCCGCTGGTGGCGAAACCCCGTGCGGTTTCCGGTTTCGCGAACAAGGCGCTCGGGCTGCTCCGCAGGGCGGCTGTCGGGAATCTTCACCTGGATCGGGAGAGCGTCGAGGAATGGGTCTACGGAGAAATTCTTTCCGTCGTCGATGTGAAGGATTTGCCGTGCGGCCGTCCCCCGGCGGCGGCGCTGGTGTGGCGCGCCACCGAGATCGCCGATGCCCATCCGGGGCCGGTCCCCATCGCCCGCCTGTGCAGCCTTCTCCGTGTGAGCCCCGGCCATTTGGAAAGTTCCTTCAAGAAGATCACCGGACTCACACCGCACACCTTTTTTCTTCGGCGAAGACTGAACCGTGCCCGCGCCGCGTTGTTGGAAGCGAACCGCAACGAGGGATGCGTGACCGGCATCGCCATGAATCTGGGCTTCACCGAACTCGGACGCTTCGCGGTGCGCTACCGCCAAATGTTCGGCGAATCGCCTTCGGAGACCCTTCGCCGACAAACGGCAACAACCGTGGCACCTGGATTTTCAGTGCCAGCTCAATAAACCGAAGGCAAGGCGAATGGATGGAATTGGTTCTTGGCCTCCGCGGTGCATGGGGCGTTTGGGTTTTATTCAAATCCACAGGATAATACCAAAAGCATCTTGCTTTTGGACTTGAGGAAAGGGGCACAGGCGTCTCTCCGATCCGTAGGCTCTACGAGCCGGAGTCACCGCCTGTGTGGGCGGTGGACTGATACCGAATTCGAATGTTGCCTGGACCCTTTGC
>CAZVPK010000312.1:0-1555 GCA_964628505.1 uncultured Chthoniobacter sp. | reverse complement strand
AATGGGACCAATGTTTGCAATTCAAAAGTCCAGAAAAATACCGGACATGGTATGAGCCATCGGCGCGCCAGCGCCCGCCGCCGTTGCAGGGATGGCCTCCCGGGCACGAAGCGTTGGATTCCGGGATCGCGATCCAGCCACCCCTTGCGCGATCGACCCGAATTCCATCCGGAAAAATTTCCCGTTCCGCGGACAGGTTGGCATCCGATTTGCTTCATTCCGGCCGCATGAAGAAAAAAGCGACCAAAAAAATCGGGGTTCTCACGAGCGGCGGGGATTGTCCGGGACTCAACGCGGTGATTCGCGGGGTGGTCCGGGCGGCCGCGGAAAGGGACTGGGAGACGATCGGTTTTTCCGACGGCTACGAGGGCATGCTCTCGCCCGTGCGCTACCGCCGGCTCGATCCCAACGGCGTGGACGGCATCATGCCGATGGGCGGCACGATCCTGGGAACGACCAACCGCGGGCGTTTCGTCGCCAAGGTGGCCGACGGAAAAAAGGCCGTGATTCCCAAGTCGATCCTCGCCGAGGCCCGTGAAACCTTCGAAGGGCTCGGCCTCGACGCGCTCGTGTGCATCGGCGGGGACGGTTCGCTCAGCACCGCGCTCCAACTCCAGAAAATCGGCATTCCGGTGGTCGGAGTTCCCAAAACCATCGACAACGACCTCAACGCCACGGCGATGACGTTCGGGTTCGATTCGGCCGTGGCGGTGGTCGTCGACGCCCTCGACCGCCTTCACACCACGGCCCGGAGCCACAAGCGATTGATGGTGGTCGAGGTGATGGGACGCCATGCGGGATGGATCGCGCTCCACGGCGGTCTCGGCGGCGGGGCCGATGTGATTTTGATCCCGGAAATCCCCTTCCACATGGATAAATTGGTGCAGTTTGTCAAAAATCGAACACATGACGGCTTCGGAAGCACCATGATCGTCGTCGCCGAGGGCGCGAAGGAGCATGGCCGCGCCCTCAGCACCAAGGCCGCCAAGCTCCGCGCCGCCGGCGAGGTCCGGTTGGGCGGACTCGGCGAGCGCCTCGCCGAGGAACTCGAGGCGGCCACCGGCCAGGAGGCGCGGTCCGTCTCGCTCGGCCACCTCCAGCGCGGCGGAACCCCCAGCGCGCTGGACCGGATTCTGGCCACCCGCTTCGGAGTGGGCGCCGTGCGGTTGATCGAGCAGGGCCGGTTCGGCCAGATGGTTTCCTACCTCAAATACCATGTCGGCGGAGTGCCGATCGCCAAGGCGGTGGGAACCCTGCGAACCGTGGAACCCGACGGCGAAACCGTTCTGGCCGCGCGCTCGGTGGGGATCAGCTTCGGAGACCGTTGAGACCAAAAGCTCTCAGCTTTTGGATTTTTGGGGTGAGGCACAGGCGTCCAGCCTGTGTGAGTCGGTGCGCCTTGTGCCGTTTCGCCTGCGGCGGCGTGTCTGTGACCGCCGTTTCCGGTTTTGCAAACAGATTTGGTTTTGCCCGCGAATAATACCAAAGTCTCCAAGGTTTTGGATTTTCGGATGACTTCGCTTGGCAGGGTCTCGGGGATCGCGCCCGCCTCGGG
>CAZVPK010000311.1:0-1562 GCA_964628505.1 uncultured Chthoniobacter sp. | reverse complement strand
CGCACAAATTTGACAGGCTCGCGTGCGGTAGAATGAAAACATTCCTGACCGCAAGTGAACTCTCCCGGGCAACGGGACACCCCGTCTCCCGCATCATCGCCGGAATTGAATCCGGCATCATCGCGCCAGATGGCCGCGCCGGTTCCAACCCCAACTCCGCTTTCATCTTTGCCGCCGAGCGGGTGGACAGCATCAAATCGGCCATTGCCACCGGCACGCCAGCGCCAGCGCCCCAGCCCCTCCGCGACTTGGCTGATGTCCCAGCGAAAGCCGCCGCCATCCACCGCGCAAAGGAGGAAGCGAAGTGAACGCATCAGCATTCTACCAAGCCGCCGACATTCTCCTGGTGGAAGCACGGCATGGACTGGAGGGGAAAAAACGAATGACCCCCGGGGAGATTGATGAATCCCTCGACAACGCCCTTGCAATGCTCGAACTGGCGCGGGAGGCCGAGAAGGAAAACCGCAACGCCTATTTCGCCGCCCGGGCAAAAATGATCGAGGAGGAGGAACTCCCCCAACTCGAAACCGCCCGCCGGTTGCTCGCCTACGCGAGGGACTGCGGGATTCGCAACGGAGGCGTGGACGGCCAAGCCGCCGCCCGTCTACTGGCGCTCCTCGAAACCGCTCCCCCTCTCGACAAAACGCGCGGGATCCGCGGGGCGCTCCCTTGCTTCGAGTGGCTCGCCTCGAACCGCCCCACCATCTCCTCGCTCCTTTCCGAAATCTCCAAATCCGACACCTTATGAACGACACCACCGCCACCCTTGCCGACATCGACCGGCATTCCGCCAGCGTCCGCGCAGGATTCGCCGCCATGAGTCCCGCACCGGCCCGCCGCTACACCAACCCGAATCCCCAGCCCTCGCCGCCCTCCTCCGAGGCCGTGGAGGCCGTCCCCGCGCCCGTGGAATCCACGGATGATCGGGTGTGGAGGGAAGCCGGTTTGCAAGCCCGCTTTGATTTGCGCTGGCATGGTGTGGCCGACATCACGCCGCTGACCGGCGACCTCCTCTCGAAAAAGGAACGCGCAAAACTCCTCGAGCTTCAAAGCGCCCTCGACCGGCTCGCCGCCGAGATCGACATTGCCGCCAAGGTTCCGCTGACCCCGCACAAGATCGTTGCCGCCGCGCCCTTGGGCGAGCTTCCCAGCGCCGATGCAATCGCCGCCGGGATGGGAGGAGATGAAGGACGCCAGTTCAAAAAATCCCTCGCGAAAGCCGCCGCCAAGCGATTCTTCGAGGAGGAATGCAGACCCCTCGTCCTCGACATCTTCGCCCGCGCCGCCGCGCTTTTGGAGGGTGCGATTCTTGAGCGCCGGAAGCAGGAGGAAGAGGCGTTCGAGAGGTTCGCCAAACTCTACCACGACGACGACAACGCCGATTTCTACAAGCCCTCGCCGGGACTCATCCGAATGATGAGCCGCCGTCGAATCCTCCTCGACCAAGAAATCCCAGTTTACTCGCCACCCTCGCTCCGCGCCACCCTCGCGGGCGTGGTGGCATTCTGATTTTCCTATGGGGGGAAAGTTGAGGCATCCCAACAAACGTGTTCCCGGCCCTC
>CAZVPK010000310.1:0-1570 GCA_964628505.1 uncultured Chthoniobacter sp. | reverse complement strand
CGGACCCGACAAGCGGGTCCCTCCTCGCAAGGCGCGCAGGAGGGCTCTGCTTGTCAGGTCGAGGAGAGGAGGGCCTTCGCGGCGGCGAGGGCTTCGGGGATTTTCGTGGTGTCCTTGCCTCCGCCGCGGGCGGAGTCGGGTTTTCCGCCGCCTTTGCCTCCGACGAGCGGGGCCACGGTTTGCAGGAGTTTGCCGGCTTGGATTTTCGAGACATGGGCCGGGCCGACGCTGGCGGCGAGGGCGACGGCGTTGTTGGCGGACCCGGCGAGGAGGGTGACTCCGTCGAATTGCGTTTTGAGCGCGTCGAGGACGGCTTGGAGGTAGTCGCCATCGACCGCACCGAGGTGCGCGGCGAGGAAGGGGGTGCCGTTGAGCGTTTCGACTTTGGCGAGGAGGTCTTTGGCGCTCGCGGCGGCTTCGCGGGCTCGGGCGGCTTTGAGATGTTTTTCGAGGTCCTTCTGATGCGCGAGGAGAGCTTCGAGTTTTTTCTCGATCTCGGCGGCGGGGGAATTCAGGAGGCGGGCGATGTCGTGGAGGCGCTGGGATTCCTGAACGGCGATCGCGGCGGCTTCGAGACCGGCGACGGCTTCGATGCGGCGGACTCCGGCGGCGATGGCGGCTTCGGAGAGGATGCGGAAGAGGCCGATCTCTCCGGTGGCGCGGGTGTGCGTGCCGGCGCAGAGTTCCATCGAGTAGCCGTCGAGCTTCGCGGGGGTGCCGCCGATTTGGACGACGCGAACGGTGTCGCCGTATTTGTCGCCGAAGAATTGCATGATGTCGGCGCGGCCGCGGACTTCGGCGTAGGGGACTTCGGTCCAGCTCACGGGCGCGTTGGCGAGGATGCGTTCGTTGACGAGAGCCTCGATGTCGCGGACTTGCTGCGGCGTGAGCGGGGCGCTGTTGAAGTCGAACGACAATTTGTCAGGCGCGACGGACGAGCCTTTTTGCGTGGCGTCCTTGGAGACGACTTCGTGGAGCGCCCAGTGGAGGAGGTGGGTGACGGTGTGGTGGCGCTGGATCGCATCGCGGCGCGGGCCGGTGACGGTGATTTCGATTTCGTCGCCGACCGCGGGGGCGTCGGAGGAATCGAGCAGGTGGAGGAAGGTGTGGCCGGTTTTCTGGGTGTTGGTCACGCGCCAGAGTTGGCCATGGCCGGTGATCTCGGCGGTGTCTCCGATCTGGCCGCCCATCTCGGCGTAGCAGGGCGTGGTATCGAGAATGACGGCGGTTTTGTTTTTGATCGAGACGACTTCGAGGACGCGGGCTTTTTCGGCGAGGGAGTCGTAGCCGGTGAAGCGGGTGGGTGTGGTGGTTTCGATCTCGGAGAGGGCGATGACTTCCTTCTTCTGGGCCGCGCGGGCGCGGGCGCGCTGGGCCTCCATGAGTTGTTCGAAGCCCTCGGTGTCCACCGTGATCCCGCGCTCTCGGGCCATGAGTTCGGTGAGGTCGAGCGGGAAGCCTTGTTCGTCGTAGAGTTTGAAGGCGAAGGCGGCGGAGATTTTGCCTTTTCCCGCTTCTTCGTTGAAGAGGGCGATGCCTTTGTCGAGGGTGCGGTTGAAGGTTTCCTCTT
>CAZVPK010000309.1:0-1581 GCA_964628505.1 uncultured Chthoniobacter sp. | reverse complement strand
CCCCCGGCTTGCAAACCGGCGAGGGTTTGCCCACGGGCGCGTGTGTCATTCCATCGGTGGATGCCATGGGATTCAGGAGTTGGCGGGTTTTCCGCTTCGGGGGGCCGCGGCTGTGGATCGGGTTTGTTTCATCTTTTTTGTTTTTGCGGAGGAGGCTTTGAGACGGGCCAGCAATTTGGCGTAGCGGGGGGCCGACAGGGGCAGCTCAACCGTCGTGTCTTCGAAACTGGAGAGAAGAATCGCATTCGCCAACTCCACCGAGTGGATCCCCTCGGCGGCGGGTGAGATCAGTGTCCCGCCGCGAAGGATGGCGTTGGTGAAATTTTTGAGGATTCCGATGTGTTGTTCCCCGCGGTGTGATGGCATGGGAATCGACCTGTCGCGGACAGGCGGACGGGCGAAAATCTTGTCGGTGGTGCGACTGAATTCCGTCGCGGGAATTTTATTGCGTCGAAACTCGATCTGACCGTCCTCGACCAACACGCGCCCCCGCTCGGCGGCCACCTCCAGGCGGTTTGTGCCGGGGGCCTCGCCAGTCGATGCGATGAAGACGCCGGTCATTCCATCGGGATACTCGAAGTAGGCCGTCACATCATCTTCCACCTCGATATCGTGGTAGCGGCCGAGTTGGCAAAAGCCGCGCACCTTGGAAGGCATCCCGAAAATCCATTGGAAGAGATCGAGATTGTGCGGGCATTGGTTGAGCAGGACTCCCCCACCCTCGCCCGCCCAGGTCGCGCGCCAGCCGCCTTGGGCGTAGTAGGCCTCCGTGCGGAACCAGTGGGTCGCCGTCCAATTCACCCGATGGATTTGCCCCAGCTCGCCGGAGGTCACGAGCTGGCGGAGTTTCCGGTAAACCGGATCGGTGCGCTGGTTGAACATGGCCGCAAAAACCTGGCCGGGGCGGCGGTGGGCGGCGAGCAGATCGAGCGCGGCCGCCTTTTCCACCGCGATGGGTTTTTCCACGAGCACATGCAGGCCGGCTTGCAGGGCGGCGATCCCGATTTCGGCGTGCGAGTCGTGCGGGGTGCTAACGAGCACCGCATCCGCTGTTCCCGAGCGGATGAGTGCGGCCGGATCCTGAAAAAAGGGAATGCCGGGGAAATCGGCGTTCGCAACGCTCTTTTTCCTGTCGCAAATCGCAGACAGTTCGCACCGGGGCACCAAGCCGCCGAGAATCGTCCGCGCATGGCCCGAACCCATGGCTCCGAGCCCCACAATGCCGAGCCTAACGGTGGATTTTTTTTTCAAACCCTTCTTCCGAATCGGCCTTTCCCGCTCCTGCGCCTTTTCACCCACGCAAGACCCGATCCCCCGAGCAATGCCGACGCCGCCAGCCATGTCTCGGCTTCGGGGACGGGAATGACCTGGTTGTTGTAGAAGCCCGAGCCGTTCAACTGGAATCCGGTCCCAAGAAAACTGTTGTCGTCGAGTCCGCTGTAGAAACTGATCTGGCCGAGGTTACTGCCGATATCCGCCGTGACGTAGAATTGGTCCGTGTTGTCGCGGTCGGTGCCGCCCCACAGTGTTTCGCCGGTCCAGTTGTAGATCGAGAGCGTGTAGGTGCCCAGATTCACGATG
>CAZVPK010000308.1:0-1615 GCA_964628505.1 uncultured Chthoniobacter sp. | reverse complement strand
CGACGATCAACAAGAACGACTACCACGTCGATCAGCCGTCCACCATTTGGTATTGGGGCCCGAAAAAATCCGGCAAGCTGACCATCAGCGAACCGTATTTCGATGGCGGCGGTTCGGATGTGACCATGCTCAGCGTCAACGCGCCTGTCCTCGGTCCGCAGGGCCAATTCTACGGTATCTCGGGTGTCGACATTTCTCTCGATGACATGCGCGAACTGATCAAAAAGGTCGACATCGCCATGGCCGGCGAGGATGGCACGAAGGAATCCGATTTCGCGTATCTGGTCAGTCCGACGGGCACGATCATCGCACATCCGGACAGCAGCTTGATGATCGGCGAGGGAAATCCGGGGGTGAATGTTTCGCAGCTTCCTGCCGGGGCCGCCATGATGGCCGCGCTGTCCGGCGAGGCGACTTACCGCGGCGAGGACGGCTCCGAACGGATCGTCTACTGGGTGACCGCGCCGCTGACTGGATGGAAAGTCGTGCTTGATGTGCCGTATTCCACGCTGCTCGTTCCCGTCCAGGCTCTGGCGTGGCGCCTCGGCTCGGTCGGTGGTCTGGGCTTGCTTCTCCTCATGGGCGTGGTCGGGTTGGTGGCGCATCGTCTGGCCACGCCTCTGCGGCAACTCACGCGCGCTGCGGCTGATTTGGAGGCCGGGCAGCTTGACAGTGCGGAGCTGACGCCCTTGCTCCGCCGCGGCGACGAGGTGGGCGACCTCGGGCGCGGCTTCACCCGCATGGCCGACGAAATCCGCAAACGCGAAGAGAGCCTCGCCGCTTGGAACGCCAACCTCGAGAAGACCGTGTCCGCCCGCACCGCGGAATTGAAGCACGCGGTCGAAGATGCCGAAGTCGCCCGCGAGCAGGCGCAGGAGGCGAGCAAAACGAAGAGCGCATTCCTCGCCAATATGAGCCACGAGCTGCGCACGCCGATGAACGCCATCATCGGCTACAGCGAGATGCTCCTCGAGGAAGCGGAGGACACCGGCGAGAAATGGATGGAGTCCGACCTGAAAAAAATCCTCTCCTCGGCCAAGCATCTCCTCCAGCTGATCAACGACATCCTCGATCTCTCGAAGATCGAAGCCGGACGCATGACCGTTTTCCTCGAGTCGGTCGACATCGCGCAGACGGCCAAGGACGTGGCCGCGACGGTCCAACCTCTTGTCGCCAAGAATGCCAACACGTTCGAACTCGTCTGCCCCGGCGACGTCGGCACGATGCGCACGGACCTGACCAAACTGCGTCAGACGCTCTTCAACCTCCTGAGCAACGCCTGCAAGTTCACCGAGAAAGGCAAAGTCACCCTGCGTATCGAACGCCGCGCCGACGGCATGGTTTCCTTTGCGGTGAGCGACACGGGTATCGGCATGAACGACGCCCAGATGGACAAACTCTTCGGCGAATTCGTGCAAGCTGACGCCTCGACCACCCGCAAATACGGGGGCACGGGACTCGGTCTGGCCATCAGCCGCAAATTCTGCCGCCTGCTCGGCGGCGATATCACGGTAGAAAGCATTCAAGACAAAGGCAGCACATTCACCGCCCTTCTCCCGGTCGAAGCCAAAGAACCCGCCCCGGAACCCGAGCCAGTGGCGGCGACTCCGGCTCC
>CAZVPK010000307.1:0-1661 GCA_964628505.1 uncultured Chthoniobacter sp. | reverse complement strand
ACATGGCCCGCAAACTCGGCGTCGAACCCGAACTCGCCCTCGAGCACGCCAACCAACGGTTCATTTCCCGCTTCCAACACATGGAGACGGCCGCCGCCGCGCAAAACCAAAACCTCGAAGACCTCACCCCCGAAGATCTCGACAACCTCTGGCGCGCCGCCAAATCCTCTTTGTAGCAGCGCCGTCCCCGGCCCCGGCCGGGTCCGCTCCCCATGACCCGCCACCACACCATCAACGCGGTCATCTCCGTCCTCCTCGGCGCCGCCCTCCTCGCCGCCTCCTGCTTCGCCGTCCTCCAAGCCCTTTCGTGGAACTGGACCGGCGTCTGGGCCTACCGCGAAGTCTTCTGGCGCGGCTGGGTCAACACCATCTGGATTTCCGCCGCCGCACTCGTCCTCAGTATTCTCCTCGGACTCCTCGCCGCCCTCGGACGCCGTGCCCGCTATCCCGCCGTGCGCTGGCTCGCCACCGGCTACATCGAACTCATCCGCGGCACCCCGCTCCTCGTCCAACTCCTCATCCTCTTCTATGTCGTCGCCGACGCCGTCGGACTGCAAAACCGCTACACCGCCGGCATCGTCATCCTCGCCATCTTCAGCGGCGCCTACATCGCCGAAATGATCCGCGCCGGCATCGAAAGCGTCGGCCGGTCCCAACTCGAGTCCGCCCGCGCCATCGGCCTGACCCGCACGCAAACCTACCGCCACGTCATCTTCCCCCAAGCCATCCGCCACACCCTGCCCCCGCTGGCCGGACAAGCCGCCTCCATCATCAAAGACAGCTCCCTCCTCTCCATCCTCGGCATCAGCGAATTCACCCTCGCCGCCCAGCAAGTGAACTCCGCCACCTACAGCACCCTCGAAAGCTATCTGCCGTTGGCCGTCGGCTACCTCGCCCTCACCCTCCCCGTCTCCCTCCTCGCCCGCCGCCTCGAACACAAATTCCGCTATGAAACTTGAGTTCGACGGCCTGACCAAACGCTACGGCGCCCACACCGTGATCGACCGCATCACGGCCACCCTCGATTTCCCCCACGTCCTCGCCCTGCTCGGACCTTCCGGCGGCGGAAAATCCACGCTGCTGCGCCTCGTCGGCGGGCTCGAATCGCCGGAATCCGGCTCGCTCACCATCGACCGGGAACCCGTCCCCACCGCCGAAAAATCCCTCCGCCCCTACCGCCGTCAAATCGGCACCGTCTTCCAATCCTGGAACCTCTTCCCCCACCTCGACGCCCTCGCCAATGTCATGCTCCCCCTCACCGCCGTGCACGGACTTACCACCGAGGAGGCCCGCAGCCGCTCGTTCGAACTCCTCGACCGCCTCCGGCTCGCCGACCATGCCAAGAAGCGCCCCGCCGAACTCTCCGGCGGACAACGCCAGCGCGTCGCCATCGCCCGCGCCGTGGCCATCCGCCCGAAGCTCCTCCTCTTCGACGAACCCACCTCCGCCCTCGACCCGGAAATGACCGCCGAGGTCCTGGAAGTCATCGCCGACCTCAAGTCCGAAGGCCGCACCTTCATTCTCGTCACCCACGCCATGAACTTCGCCCGCTCGGTCGCCGACCAAGTCGCCTTCCTGGCCGACGGCCGCATCCTCGAACAGGCCCCCGCCAACGAATTCTTCACCACCCCGAAATCCGAAGTAGCCCGGCGCTTCCTCGC
>CAZVPK010000306.1:0-1682 GCA_964628505.1 uncultured Chthoniobacter sp. | reverse complement strand
TCCTCGGCACCGAACGCCACGAATCCCGCCGCATCGACCGCCAGCTCCGCGGCCGCTGCGCCCGCCAGGGCGATCCCGGCCGCTCGCGCTTCTACGTGAGCTTCGAAGACGACCTCATGCGAAACTTCGGCGCCAGCGACCGCATGACCAAAATCATGGAAACCTTCGGCCTCAAGGAAGGCGAGGAACTCGAGCACCCCTGGCTCAACCGCAGCGTCGAAACCGCCCAGAAGCGCGTCGAGCAGCGGAATTACATGATCCGCAAACGCACCCTCGAATTCGACGACGTGATGAACCAACAGCGCGAAGTCATCTACGGCTACCGCAACGAGGTCATGGATTCCGACACCCCCCGCGAACTCATCCTCGAGGTCATCAACGAAATCGTCCCCAAAAAAGCCTCCGCCTTCCTCGAATCCATGGAAGGCGAGGAGCCCGACTACGACGGCCTCCTCCATTGGCTGAACACCAGCTTCCCCCTCGGCCTCGCCAAGGAAAAAGCCGCCCTCGACACCCGCACCCTCGAGGAAAATTCCCGCTACCTCGTCGACACCATCACCGCCGCCTACCTCCGCAAGGCCGAACTCGAGCACCCCGAAGCCCTCAAGGGCCTCGAACGCTACATCATCCTCAACGCCATCGACCGCCTCTGGCAGGAGCACCTCTACGCCATGGACGGACTCCGCGAAGCCGTCTACCTCCGCGCCTTCGGCCAGAAGGACCCCCTCGTCGAATACAAAAACGACGCCTACGCCATGTTCGTCGACCTCATGGACACCATCAAAGGCGAAGTCCTCAACAACCTCTTCCGCAGCACCACCAACCTCCAAGCCTTCGAAACCCTCCTCGCCAACCTCCCCACCATCCTCACCCGCCCCGACCAAAACCTCAACCCCGAGACCGCCCCCGCCGGCCGGGCTCCCATGACAACTCCCGACCAACCGCCCGCCCCCAAAATCGAACTCCCCCTCAAGCGCGAACTCCCCAAGGTCGGACGCAACGACCCCTGCCCCTGCGGCAGTGGAAAAAAATTCAAATCCTGCTGCGGCCGCACCGCCTGAGCCCCCGCCGCGCCCCTTTTTCCACCGCACGCCGCAACCCGCATTTTGCCCCAATTTCTTTTTGACACCCAAAATCGAACCGCTACCTTTCACGTTCCCGTCGGATGCGGGAGATGACGCACGCCGCGCGCTTTCCAGCGTGAGCGGTCAGCGTCCTCGCCTCCATCCGCGGGAGACATAACCACGCGGATCGACGCGCGAACGATGCGGCCCCGGCCGCCAAGACGCCCATGTAGCTCAGTCGGTAGAGCACGTCCTTGGTAAGGACGAGGTCACCGGTTCAATCCCGGTCATGGGCTCCACCTTCCCTCGATCCTCACCCAACCAAATAACAAACATCCAAGATGGCTAAAGAACAGTTCCAGCGCACGAAACCGCACGTCAACATCGGCACGATCGGCCACGTTGACCACGGCAAAACCACCCTCACCGCCGCGATCACCACCGTTTTGTCCAAAAGCGGCGGCGCCACGGCCAAGAAATACGACGAGATCGACGCCGCCCCCGAAGAAAAAGAGCGCGGCATCACGATCAACACCGCCCACGTCGAATACGAGACCGCCAATCGCCACTACGCCCACGTCGACTGCCCGGGCCATGCCGACTACGTCAAAAACATGA
>CAZVPK010000305.1:0-1720 GCA_964628505.1 uncultured Chthoniobacter sp. | reverse complement strand
ATGCGGCGCAGGCGGTCGGGCGGGACGAGGGATACCAGCGTGCGGCCATCCACCTGTTCGGAAATGTGGTGAAGATGCTGAAGAAGATGCGGGCGGTTTTTCTTGAACCACTGGTAGCGTTTTCTCAGGAGCGGGAATTTTTGCGTGGTTTCCACATCGAAACTCTCGACGGCGAAAAGCGGCGTGAGACCTGCAACGGAGCGGGTTTTCAGGTGGGCCGAGGAACCGTCGGGGCGGCGGAGCACATCGTAGTAGAAGCCGTCCTCGTCGTCCCAGAGCGAGAAACCGCCGGAGCCGGGCGCGTTGATGGCCGCGGTGAGAAAGATAAAATCGTTGAGGAACTTGTCGGCGATGTCCTCGTATTCCGGCGAGTCCTTCGCGAGTTCGATCGCGATGTTGAGCATGCTCAGGCAGAACTGCGCCATCCACGCGGTGCCGTCGCTTTGCGCGATGTGCGAGCCGTCGGGCAGCGGGTAGCGGCGGTCGAAGACCCCGATGTTGTCGAGGCCGAGGAATCCACCCTCGAACACATTGTCGCCGGTCTGGTCCACGCGGTTCGCCCACCAGCCGTAGTTGAGCAGGAGTTTGTTGAAGGCCCGCTTGAGGAAGGCGGTATCGCCCTGGCCGGTCATGCCGCGCTCGATCGAATAAATCCGCCATGCCGCCCAGCCGCCGATGGGAGGGTTGGCATCCGAGAGCGCCCACTCGTAGGCGGGTTGCTGCGCGCTCGGAGAAGTGTAGCGCTCGCCTTGGAGAAGCATGTTCTGGCGTTTCGCCGTGGCGGGATCGGACACCGCGAAGGCGACGGATTGGAACATGAGGTCCCACGCGCAGAAGTAGGGATATTCCCACGAGTCCGGCATCGAGATGACATCGTTCGCGTAGAGTTCGCGCCAGAAAGTGTTCCGGCCTTTCAATCGCTCGGCCGGCGGCTTCGGCATCGTGGGATCGCCTTCCAGCCAGCGGGTGACCGGGTAGCAGTAGAATTTCTTGCACCAATAAAGCCCCGCCAGCGCGCTCCGCATCACGAGCAGGAGCTCGGGCGAGATGCCCGGATTGAAATTGTTCAACGCCAGCATGTGCTCGTCCTCGCGTTGCTGGAAAAGCGCGTCGAATGTCGCGCCGAACGGCTCCGGCTTCGGCGGACGGCAGAGGCGCAGGCGGATCGTCCATTCCTCGCCGGGCTTCAAAGTGTGGCGATACACAGCGGCCGCCTTGGTGCCGATCTTGACCGGGTTGATGGCGTCCGCGCGGCCCTCGACGAGGAAGTCGTGGAAGGCGTCCTTCACATGGGCGGCCTTGTTCGGGACATTGTAAAGGCGGCGGAGGTTGGTTTCGTTTTCGGTGAAAATCCACTCGGCCGCTGCATCGGCGTAGAGGTGGTATTCCGGCAGGTCCCCGCAATTCGCGACGACCGCCTGGCCGCCCGGCAGCAAGTGCATCTCGGGTTTGTTTTCCACCGCCTCGTCCCACGCCCAGGTGTTGCGGAACCAAAGGGTCGGCAACACGGCGAGCGGCGCGGCGTCGGGCCCGCGATTGATAATGCGCAGGCGGATGGCGATGTCGTCGGGTGAGGCTTTGGCGTATTCGACGAAAATGTCGAAGTAGCGACTGCCGTCAAAAACTCCGGTGTCCACCAACTCGTATTCGGGTTCCTGACGCGAGCGGCGGGCGTTTTCTTCGATCAGTTTTTCATAAGGAAACCCGGCCTGCGGGTATT
>CAZVPK010000304.1:1114-1744 GCA_964628505.1 uncultured Chthoniobacter sp. | reverse complement strand
CGTCGTAGGTGGCGACGAAATCGACGGTGCCGAGGTTCATGTCGGTCATGAGCGATGCGCCGAGGTGGTCGAGGCGGGCCTCGGTGTAACGCATGGACGCGGGCGGGTCGCCGTCAACGGAGCCGAAGTTTCCCTGGCTTTGGACGAGCGTGTCGCGCATCGCCCAGGGTTGGGCCATGTGGACGAGGGTCGGGTAGATCGCCTGGTCGCCGTGGGGGTGGTAGTTGCCCATGGTTTCGCCGACGATTTTCGCGCATTTGACGAACGAGCGGGTGGGAAGGACGCCGAGGGTCTGCATCGCGTAGAGGATGCGGCGCTGCGAGGGCTTGAGGCCGTCGCGGGCGTCGGGCAAAGCGCGGGAGACGATGACGGACATCGAGTAGTCGAGGAAGGATTTCGACATCTCGGTGGCGACATTCACGAGTTCGACTTTTTCGTTTTGGGTATACATGGGCGGCGGGCGGTGTGGTTAGGACGGGAGGGTTTCTGGGAAAATCGGGATGTGGAGTTTTTTTGCGGCGGCGCGGAGGCGGGAATCGGTGGCGCAGAGGGGGAAAACTTGGGATATATCGCAGGCTGCGAGGTGGATGGCATCGAGAGTGCGCAGGGCTAACGACAAGTTGCAGCGGT
>CAZVPK010000304.1:0-1104 GCA_964628505.1 uncultured Chthoniobacter sp. | reverse complement strand
GTCCTGACAGGCAGGCCCCTCCTCGCGAGGCGCGGAGCGGGAGTTTGTGAGGAATGGGGGCGGAATTTTGTGTGGCAGCGAAGAGTCGGGCGCGGGGCGCACCCGACAGCGCCCGGGGGCGGGCGCGGTCCCCGAGACCGTGGGGCGTGGGCTGGTGAGGGTGCGGGAGCCGTGCCGGTCCTGACAAGCAGGACCCTCCTGTTGGAGCGGGAAGTGGGGGAGTGGGTTGAAATTGATTGCGGCGCGAGTGTCTTTCACAGGCGGGATGCCTGTGCTCCCTTCTTTTTGTGGGGCGGGAGTCGATGGTCATGGGAGGGATTCGGGGAAGAGGGGGATGTGGAGTTTTTTGGCGGCGGCGCGGAGGCGGGCGTCGGTGGCGCAGAGGGGGAGTTCTTGGGAAATATCGCAGGCGGCGAGGTGGATGGCGTCGAGCGTGCGAAGGGCCACATCGGGATGACAAAATTCGATGAGCGATCGCGCCTTGGAATAGACCGGCGAATCCAGTGGCTGGATCAGGATTTGTTCGTCCGCGATTTTGTTTTGGAAAACTTCCAAGGCCACGAGGCGTTGATGTTCGTTGATGGCATTGGTGCGGACTTTGGTGAGAAGCGCCGAGGACACCTCGACCAGGGAGAGTTCAGATGTGTGGAGCACGATTCCCGCGAGGGCTTTTTGGAAGAAATCACTGAGTTCCTCCTTGACCAGCAGTTTCACGATGATCGCGCTGTCCAGATACATTACCAACCTCGGGAGTCGCGGTCTTCGCGGATGATTTCGTCGGCGGTGGGTCCGCCGCGCCATGGGGGCATTTTGGCGAGATGCTCGGCGGTTCCGGTGAATGGCTTGCCAGGTTTTTTGCGCAGGGGCGCTGAGATTAGCGCCTTCGGGGTGCCGCCGCTGGTGATCGTGATGAATTGGCCCTGCTCGGCCAATTCGAGGAGCGCGGAGAGGTGCGCCTTCGCGGCGCGGACGCCGATCGTTTTGCCGATCCCCGGGACGACGGTGATCTCTTGAAGGACGGGCGTGGGCTCGTCCTTGAGATCGTCGAAGTAGTTGATGGATTTTTTCATGACTTAATGTAGTCACGCGTGGTCACGGGGTCAA
>CAZVPK010000303.1:0-1757 GCA_964628505.1 uncultured Chthoniobacter sp. | reverse complement strand
CGGCGTCAAAACAGCCATCAACAAATCGAACTTCCCGATCTTGAACGGCATGGCGATCTACACCCTCACCATCAACGAGGGATGCTTCCGCGAGCCCCACTGGCACGCGAACGCCGACGAACTCGGCTACTGCGTCAAGGGCAAGACGCTCGTCACGATTTTCGCCACCGGCAACCAGCACTCGCAATTCACCATCTCCGCCGGCGAGATGTTCCTCGTCCCGAGCGGATCGTTCCACTCGATCGAAAACATCGGCGACGGCCCCGCCGAGTTCGTTATCACCTTCTCCCATGAAATGCCCGAGGACTTCGGTCTTTCGGGGTTCACCGGGTGCCTCGACACCACCGTGCTCGGCAACACCTGGGGCATGCCGGTCTCCGAGATCGCCGGAGTGACCCGCTCCCCGATTGACATTCAGCTCGGCCGCGCAGCCGGGCCGGTGGAGATTCCCGAGTCCGCCTCGTTTCCGAGCCCCTACAAATTTGCCTGCGAGGCGCATCCGGCACTGGTCTCCGCGCCGGTGGGATCCGCCATCGTCGCCCGCCGCGACACCTGGCCCGCCTTGAAACACCAGGCCATGTATTCGCTCCGCATCCAGGGCATCGGCATGCGTGAGCCGCACTGGCACCCGGAGACGGCCGAGCTCGGCTATGTGCTCGAGGGCCGCGCTCGCATGACAATCCAGCAACCCGGCGGATCCTCCGAAACCTACGAACTCGAGCCGGGGGATGTGTATTTCATCCCGCACGCCTGGCCTCACCACATCGAAAACCTCGGAGACACGGAGATCCACTTCCTCGTGTTCTTCGACAGCCCCGATGTGCAAGACATCGGCTATACCGGCGGCATCCCCGCCTTCGGCAACCGCATCACCGGCCCGTCGCTGGGCCTCACCGCCGAGCAGGTCGCGCGCATTCCCAAGCTGCCCTCGGATTCGCTCCTCGTCGCCAAAGCCAACCCCGTCGCGAAATAAGCCATGGAATCCTTCAACAACCGCCGCGCCCCCGTTTACTCGAAACTCGGCCTCGCCTGCTCCAGCCAACCGCTCGCCGCAACCGTCGGGCGCGACATCCTCAAGGCCGGTGGAAACGCCGCCGATGCCGCTGTGGCCATGGCGGCGATGGTCAATGTCACCGAACCGATGATGAACGGACTCGGTGGCGATTCGTTCATGCTTGTCCACTGGCAGGGGAAATTCCACGGCCTGAACGCCAGCGGGCGCTCGGGAGCGAACTTCTCGATTGCCGCGCTGAAGGCCGCAGGATTCGAGTCCATGCCCGCCGCCGGCGGGGCCACGGTCAGCGTGCCCGGGGCGTTGGACGGCTACCTTGCGCTTCATGAAAAATTCGGGTCGATGGAGTTGAAGGATCTCCTCGAGCCTGCCGCGAGGCATGCCGAAGAGGGGTATGCCGTGAGCCTGAAGATCAGCCAGGCGTGGGCCTGGGGGGCCTCGAAGCTCCAGCGCTTCTCGCCGGACGCCGACGCCTACCTGCCCGGAGGAAAAGCTCCCGCCGCAGGGCAAATCTTCGCCCAACCCGATCTCGCCGCCACTTGGCGCAAGGTGGCCCGCGAGGGACGCGCCGCATTCTATGCCGGCGATATCCGCGACCGCATCCTCGAGGTGCTTTCCAAAAACGGCGGTTTCCTCCAGGCGGCCGATTTTGAGCCCCTTCAAGCCGAGTGGGTCGAGCCGATCTCCGCGTCCTACCGTGGCCACCGCATTCTCGAACTGCCGCCCAACGGCCAGGGCATCGTGG
>CAZVPK010000302.1:0-1784 GCA_964628505.1 uncultured Chthoniobacter sp. | reverse complement strand
TGCGGGAGAAAAGTCAAATCATGCTCCCGGCCGCCGAGGCGCTCGGGCTTCAACGATGCCGGGAGAGAGCGGACTTCGTGACCGGCCCAGCGGAAGAGCGCCCGCCATCCGGGATGTCGCCACGGCCCGTTCCATCTGGGCATAGGCTTCGCTCGATGGCCTCGATGGCGGATTCAAGCGCGCTTGGCGGAGAAGCTGGATTTTTTTGGTCATCGGCTTCCATTTGGGTGCTCTGAAAATCCCGGCGATGCAACGGAAAACTGCGCGTTTGCGGCAGCGGGGGGCGTTTTGCGCATTACGATTCGCCGATGGCGGACTGGAGCGCGGTGGCGATGCGGTCGGCGTGCTGGTCGATGGAAACCTGGTCGCGGCCTTCGATGAGGAGGCGGATTTTGGGCTCGGTGCCGGAGTAGCGGAGGAGGACGCGGCCTTTGCCGTTTAGTTCGGACTCGGCTGCGGCGAGGAGGGTTTGGACTTCGGCGAGGGATTCGAGCGGGGGCTTTTCTTTCACGCGGAGGTTGCGTTGGGCCTGGGGATATTTTTTCAGGACTTTTTTGAGTTCGCTGAGCGGTTGGCCGGTTTCGATCATCACGCGCAGGATTTGCAGGGCGCTGACGATGCCGTCGCCGGTGGTGGCGTAGTCGCGGAAGATCATGTGGCCGCTTTGCTCGCCGCCGACATTGTGGCCTTCGCGGAGCATGGCTTCGATGACATGGCGGTCGCCGACTTTGGTGCGGAGGACCTTGCCGCCGCGGGATTCGAGGGTTTCATCGAGGCCGAAGTTGCTCATGACGGTGGCGACGAGGGTGTTTCCTTCGAGGCAGCCGCGCTGGAGGTGGTCGATGGCGGCGATGGCCATGATTTCGTCGCCGTCCACGAGGTCGCCGTTTTCGTCGCAGAGGAGGACGCGGTCGGCGTCGCCATCGTGCGTGATGCCGACCTGGGCTTTGCATTCGCGCACGAGTTTTTGGATTTGCCCGGGGTGGGTGCTGCCGCAGTTGGCGTTGATGTTTGTGCCGCTGGGGTGGTTGTTGATGACGACGAGATCGGCTCCGAGTTCGCGCAGGATGCAGGGGCTGGATTTGTAGGCGGCGCCGTTGCCGCAATCGAGGGCGATGCGGAGGGATTCGAGGTTCAGGCCGCGGGGGAAGCTTTGCTTGGCGAACTCGACATAGCGGCCGAGGGCGTCGTCGATGCGGTAGGCTTTGCCGATTTTCGTGGCGGTGGGGCGGATGTTTTCAATCTCGCCGCTGAAGACGAGGTGCTCGATGCGGGCTTCGATTTCGTCGTCGAGTTTGTAGCCGTCGTGGCGGAAAAATTTGATGCCGTTGTCCTCGTAGGGATTGTGGGAGGCGGAGAGGACGATGCCGGCATCGGCGCGCAGCGAGCGGGTGATGTAGGCGACTCCGGGCGTGGGCAGGGGGCCGATGATGAGGGCGTCGGCGCCGAGCGAGGTGAGGCCGGCGACCATGGCGTTTTCGAGCATGTAGCCGGAGAGGCGGGTGTCCTTGCCGATGACGATTTTCAGGCGGCCGGTGCGGGAGGCGGCGCGGGATTGGGCGAAGACATGGGCGGCTGCGCGTCCGAGCTTGAGGGCGGTCTCGGCGGTGACGGGTTCGATGTTGGCGACACCGCGGACGCCGTCGGTGCCGAAAAGTTTGCGGGGTTGATGACTCATTTCGTCGGGGATTTTTTAGAGGATTTTTGCGTCTCGGAGGAGGAGGCGCGACCGAACTCAAACCGTTCCGGATTTCGGGTGACGCTCTGTTTGATGAGATACCAGA
>CAZVPK010000301.1:0-1824 GCA_964628505.1 uncultured Chthoniobacter sp. | reverse complement strand
GTCGCCGTTGACAACGATGTAGTGGGGCTTGCCGTCGTCGTATTTGATGAAGCTCCACTTGGCTCCGGCGGGGAAGCCCGCGCCGCCGCGACCGCGCAGGTTGGCGGCTTTGACCATGTCCACGATCTCGGCGGGCTTCATGGTGAGCGCTTTTTTGAGGGACTCGTAGCCGCCGTGGGCGAGGTAGGTCTCGATGTCGGGCGCGTAGCCGGGTTTGGAAATGTTGCCGAAGATGATGCGGCGTTCCTTCGGGTGCGGAGTGGGCAGGAGCGAGACCATGTTATTTGTAGGAATCTACGATCGAAGGGACATCGGCGGGTGTGATGTTTTCGACGAGGTCGTCGTTGATGAGCGCGACGGGCGCGGAGCCGCAGCTGGCGAGGCATTCGACGAATTCGACGCTGAATTTGCCATCGGCGGTGGTCGGCGGCGCGGTGCCGAAGCCGTGGTGCTCACAATGCGGGTCGAGGCCGACGGCTTCGCAGAATTTGTCTTTCACCTCGTAGCTGCCGGCGAGGGCGCAGGCCAGGGTGCGGCAGACGCGGATGATGGTTTTGCCGGCCTGCTCGCGGCGGAACCACGGGTAGAAGGTGACGAGTTCGAGAATGTTGATCGAGGTGAGATCGAGCTTGGCGGCGATCCACTCGATGCCGGAGTCGTCGATGAACCCGAAGTGGTTTTGCCAGAGATGGAGGAGCGGGAGGGACGCGCTGCGTTTCGAGACGGGGTAGTGGGAAACAAGTTCATCGGCCTCGGCGACGAACTCGGCTGTGAGGGAGTCCGCTTGGCGCGTCAAGGATTCGGTCATGGCGCGCATTTATCCGCGGTCGGGGGGCCTGCTTCAAGCAAAAGGATTGGAGGGGCGCGGCGGCGGGTTGTAGGTTGCGCGTCATCTGTGAAAACCGTCATCCATTGGTTCCGCCGCGACCTGCGCCTCACCGACAACACCGCCCTCAATGCCGCCGCGAAGGCCGGGGAATCGGTGGTGCCGGTTTACATTTCGAGTGATTGGAAAAACCAGCACCGCTGGACGGGATCGAACCGGCAGGGGTTTCTCTGTGGGTGCCTGAAGTCACTGGATGGAAATTTGCGCGCGGCGGGTTCGCGGCTCGTGGTGCGTCAGGGCGACGCGGTGGCGGAGTTGGAAAAACTCGCCGCCGAAACCGGGGCGGGCGCGATTTTTTTCAACCGCGATCCGGATCCGTTCGGGCGCGCGGTGGAGGCGCGCTTGGCCGAGGCAGGGAAGCGATTGGGCATCGAAGTGCAGGCGTTCAAGGATGTGGCGATTCACGAGCGCGACGAGGTTTTGACCGGGGCGGGCGAGACTTTTCGGGTGTTCACGCCGTATTCCAAGGCTTGGGCGAAACTGCCGAAGCCGCCGGTGGGTGGACGCGTGAAGAGCCTGTCCACGCCCGAGGTGGCGTCGCTGCCGTTGCCGGAGCTGGAAACCTGGAACTTGCCGCCGGCCGCAGGCGGGGTGCTGGAGCCCGGCGAGCGGGCGGCGCGGGAGCGGATGCGGGAATTTTTGGACAAGGGGCTCGCCCGCTATGGCGCGAATCGCGACATTCCGTCGGGCCGGCACACTTCGCGGCTGTCGCAGGATTTGCGGTTCGGTTTGCTCTCGATCCGTGAACTGCACGAGGCGTGTTTGCAGAAGGCCGATTCGCTGGATGCGGGCGGACGCGGGAGCGCGATGAAATATGTCGCGGAGCTGATCTGGCGGGAATTCTACCTGCAGATTCTGTGGAATTTTCCCGAGGTGCTGGAGCACGAGTTCAATCCCAAATACCGCGGCATGACCTGGCCGGGGACGATGGCGAATTT
>CAZVPK010000300.1:0-1833 GCA_964628505.1 uncultured Chthoniobacter sp. | reverse complement strand
GGACTCGTGATTGCAGCACCCAACCGCAAAGGGTCCAACCAACATTCGAATTCGGCATGAGTTGTTCAATGGGGTATGAGCCGCGTTGGGGTTGGCGGGGGATTTTGGACGGGGAGGTGGACAGGGAGAGGGCGAGCGGGCGCGGATTTTTTGGCGGTTAGGCGGCGAGACGGGCGAGGGTGCGGGCGAGGACTTCGACGCCTTTGGCGATTTGGTCGGGGCTGGAGTATTCGTCGGGGCGGTGGCTCCAGCCGCCGCGGCAGGGGATGAAGATCATTTCGATCGGACACAACAAGGCCATGAAGAGCGAGTCGTGGTAGGCGCGGCTGACCATGCGGCGGTGTTTGAGGCCGGCGTCCTTGGCGGCGGACTCGGCGGCTTCGATCAGGCGCGGGTCGCAGATCGCCGGGGGGTCGGAGTTGATGGTTTCGATGCGGTGGACGAGTTGGCGGCGTTCGCAGATGTGGGCGATTTCGGTGCGGAGGGTTTCCTCCACGGCCTGGCGCGCTTTGTGGTCGGTGTCGCGGATGTCGATTTCGAGCGTGGCGGCGAAGGGGACGGAGTTGATCGCGCCGGGTTGGATTTTGAAAATGCCGGTGGTGCCGACTCCGTCGGGCGAGCCGAGGGTTTTGACGAGGCGTTCGACGGCGAGAGCGATTTCGGCTCCGCCGAGCGAGGCGTCGCGGCGCGCGGGCATGAGCACGGCGCCGGCGTGGCCGCCTTCGCCTTCGAGGTGGACGCGCAACGCGGCGGGCGCGGCGATTTTTTCCACGATGCCGATGTCGAGGTCTTCCTTCTCGAGGATGGGGCCCTGCTCGATGTGGAGTTCGACGAAGGCGTCGTAGGTTCCGGGTGTCATCGCGACGCTGGAGACTTCGCCGTGGAAACCGGCTTCAGCGCGGAGGTCGTCGAGGGATTTGTCCTCGGGATTTCGAAGTTTGGCGGCCTGGTCGGGCGTGAGGCGGCCGGACATTAGGCGGCTGCCGAGGCAACCGAGTCCGAAGCGGGTGGGTTCCTCGGAGGTGAAGAGAATGATGTCGATCGAGGCGGCGGGTTGGCAGCCCGCGGATTGGAGGGCGCGCAGGGCTTCCAGCGCTCCGAGGACGCCGAGGACTCCATCGTATTTGCCGGCGTTGGGAATGGCGTCGATGTGCGAGCCGGTGGCAATGGGTTTGCGACTTGGGTCGCTGCCTTCCCAGCGCGCGAAGGTGTTTCCGACGGCGTCGGTGCGGACCTTCAAACCGGCTTGTTCAAAAAGACCGATGAGCATTTTGCGGGCTTGCTGGTCCTCCTTGGAATAGACGAGGCGCGTGACGGCGGGCGGAGGGGTTTCGGAGAGGAGGGCGAGGGCGTCGATTTCGGCGCTCAGGCGGGCGATGTCGATTTTCGGTGTCATGGGAGGGCGGGGAGGCGGTTCACATTTTTGTAGTAGAGATAGCTGGCGGGCGAGTCGCCCATCGCGACGAACCATTGCGGGCAATACGGGGCCATCCAAATCACATCGCCCTCGCGCACGGGATACCATTCGTCCTCGAGTCGGTAGATGCCCTGACCGGCGAGCATGAGGAGTCCATGCTCCATGATGTGGTGCTCGACGAACGGGAGCGTCGCGCCGGGGCGGTAGGTGAAAATATTCACCGCCATGTCGAAGGCGGGGTCGGTGGAGTCGGGGAGGAGGTTTTGGAGCATCGCGCCCTCGTTGCCGAGGAACGGCGCGGCGGCGTGGTCGCGCTCGTGGCCTTTGCGCGCGGCGGGCGGGGCGTGGCCCTCGAGCGGTTCGTAGCGTTTCTCGAAAATCGTCGCCTCGGCGGCGGAGGTGGCGGTGAGCGTGTC
>CAZVPK010000299.1:0-1863 GCA_964628505.1 uncultured Chthoniobacter sp. | reverse complement strand
AACCCTCCGATCCTCCCTGCCCGAGGGCGTTACCATCCACGATGACATCTTCCGCCAGGCGAATTTCATCGAGCGCGCCGTCACGAATGTGGAAGAGGCCCTGCGAGACGGGAGCATCATGGTCTCGATCGTCCTGCTGCTGTTTCTCCTGAATTTCCGAACGACCTTCATCACGCTTACCGCCATCCCACTGTCGCTCCTGATCTCGTTCATCGTCTTCAAATGGTTCGGCCTCGGCATCAACACCATGACCCTCGGTGGCCTCGCCGTCGCGATTGGCGAGTTGGTGGACGACGCCATCGTGGATGTTGAAAATGTCTTCCGCCGCCTGCGCGAGAACCGCCTCTCGGCCAATCCCAAACCCGTCGCCGGAGTCGTGCTTTCCGCCTGCCGCGAGGTGCGAAATTCCATCGTCTTCGCCACACTCATCGTCATTCTGGTTTTCATTCCCCTCTTCGCGCTCAGCGGCATCGAAGGCCGCATCTTCGCCCCGCTCGGCCTCGCCTACATCGTCTCGATCGCTGCGAGCTTGCTCATCGCCGTCACCGTCACCCCCGCCCTCTGCTCCTACCTTCTCCCCAACATGAAACGCATGGCGCATCCGAAGGACGGCGCGGTCGTGCGTTTTTTCAAATGGCTCGTCGCCCGCGTTCTCGCGGTCGGCTTTCGCATTCCAAAAACCATCTTCGCTCTTGTGCTGGCGGCTTTCCTCGGCGCCCTCGCTCTCGTTCCATTCCTCGGCCGCGAATTCCTGCCGCCCTTCAACGAAGGCAGCGCCACCGTCTTCGTCCTCACCGCCCCCGGCACCTCGCTGGACGAAAGCTCGCGCATCGGCCAGGTCGCCGAAAACCTCCTCCGCGAAGTCCCCGAGGTCCGCACCATCGGCCGCCGCACCGGCCGCGCCGAAGGCGACGAGCATGTGCAGGAGGTGAACTCCGCCGAGATCGAATTCGAACTCGCCCCCTCCAAGCGCCCGCGCGCCGAAATCCTCGCCGAGATTCGCGCCAAGCTCGCCGAAATCCCCGGCGTCTTCACCAGCGTGGGCCAACCCATCTCCCACCGCATCGACCACCTCCTCTCGGGCGTCCAGGCCCAGGTCGCGATCAAGATTTTCGGCGACGACCTCGACACCCTCCGCGAAAAAGCCGCGCAAATCCGCGACATCGTCGCCGCCATTCCCGGCTTCACCGATGTCCAGGCGGAACGCCAAACGCTCATCCCGCAGGTCCATGTCCGCATCAACCGCGAGAAGGCCGCCCTCTTCGGCCTGCGCCCCGGCGAAGTCGCCAGCTACGCCGAACTCGCCCTTCGCGGCAGCGCGGTGACCAGAGTTCTCGAAGGCCAGCGCTCCTACGATGTCACCCTCCGCCTCCCCGACTCCGCCCGCACCGATCTCGACTCGATCCGCAAAATCCCGATCGACACCCTCAACGGCCAACTCGTCCCGCTCGGCCTCGTCGCCGATGTCGAAGAAGCCATGGGACCGAACATGGTGAACCGCGAGAACGGCCAGCGCCGCATCTATGTCTCCGCGAATGTCGCCGACCGCGACCTCGTGAGCGCCGTCGAGGAGGCCCGCGAAAAAATCTCCGCCGAGGTCGAGTTGCCCACCGGCTACTTCCTCACCTACGGCGGCCAATTCGAGAGCCAGGCCAGCGCCTCCCGCCTCATCATCCTCCTCGGCGCCGCCAGTTTCGCCGGGATGTTCCTCGTCCTTTACCTCCAATTCCAAAGCGTCTCGCTCGCGCTCCAAGTGATGCTGAACATCCCCCTCGCCTTCATCGGCGCCGTGATCGGAATCTGGTTTTTCTCGGACCGCACCGTCTCCATCGCCTCGATGGTCGGCTTCATCGCCCTCACCGG
>CAZVPK010000298.1:0-1868 GCA_964628505.1 uncultured Chthoniobacter sp. | reverse complement strand
TCAACAACACCACGGGCACTTGGGACAGCAACGGCGGCAACAACTGGAACATCGATGTCGACAGCCAGCCCCCGCCCACCGAGCCCCCGCTTGCGCCCACCGGACTCGTCGCCACCGCCACATCCAGCACCACGGTTTCCCTCTCCTGGTCTGCATCCGCGAACGCCACCAGCTACAAGGTCTTCCGTGATGGCAATCCAATCGGCGCTCCGCAGGATCGCAACTACATCGACACCAACTTGACCGCCGAGACGCAGTATTCCTACTTCGTCAGCGCCAACAACTCCATCGGCGACTCCGCGAATTCCGACACCGTCACCGTCACCACGCCCTTCGCTCCGGTCGGCGGAAGCAACATCCTCATCCTCGACCCCGCCTCGCTGCTGGAAATCAGCGCCGGCAACTTCACCTTCCGCGGTCGCGCCGGGGCCAATTTCACCAGCGGCCTCGCCTGGAACAACAACGCCACCGGCCAAAACGGCACCATCGCCTTCCCCGGCGGTTCCGTCGCCAACGGTTGGGAATGGACCGCCACCATCCCGCTCGCCGAAGGCTTGAATTCCATCGCCTTCACCGGCCTCATCGAATCCCCCGGCAACCTCACCCTCACCGACTCGCCGATGAATTACACCACATTCGAGGCCGAGCAGGGGCAGACCGACGGCTTCGGCGTCTGGTATTTCGACCATAGCCTCGAAAACGCCGGCAGCTTCCTCGCCGACAATCCCGCGAACATGAACGTCGGCACCACCAAAGGCTGGGGCCTCTGGGCCAACAACGGCGGACGCGCCGCGCTCACCCGCGCCTTCATCACACCCATGAAGTCCGGTGACAGCTTCCGCGTGAAGTTCGACAACAACTGGATCAACGACGGCTCCGAAGTCGGCATGGAACTCCGCGATCCCGCCGGCACCGTCCGCCTCCGCTTCTCCTTCGTCGGAGGCGAGGCGACCTACCGCGTTGCGGATGCCGCCGGCAACCGCCTGACCACCATCGCCTACTCCGAGAACGGCCTTGACCTCGACCTCGCCCTCGGAGACGGCAACGCCTACACCCTCAACACCGGCGGCGGCATCGTCACCGGCAACCTCGCGGCCGGTGATCCGATTGCTTGGATGGGGTTCTATAACAACAACGCCGGCCCCGACACCGCGCGCAACCTCTACATCGGCGCGATGACCCACACCATCGCCACCACCGGCAACCAAACCATCACGCAGAACTCCTCCATCACCCGGTTGCCGGCCGACGACCTCACCGAGGGCCTGCCGAACGAGTGGTGGTCCGTTTACTTCCCCAATCCCTCCGACTGGGTGGCCGCCGCCGACGCCGACAACGACGGCTTCACCAACGCCCAGGAGCACGCCCTCGGCACCGATCCCACGAGCGCCGCCTCGCGCTTCGCCGCCCAAGCCCCCGAGCGCAACGGAGACAACATCACCATCCGTTGGTCCTCCGTCCCCGGAAAAACCTACCAAGTCGAATCCAAATCCGACCTCACCGGCACATGGGATGAAGTCGGCGCCCCCGTCGAGGCCCTGGACACTTCCGCCTCGCAAACCCTCCCCGTCTCCGGCTCCAAACACTTCTACCGCGTCCGCCTCGTCGTCGTTCCTTAGTCCAAAAGCAAACGGTCACCGGCCTTATTCACCGCGTGTCCCGCCGGCTTGGCCGGGACGCGCCGCGAGGAGGGCCCTGCTTCTCCGCTGCGCTGCGGTTGCCCTCCCGGGCCAAACGTTCGTCCTTCCCTTGGAACGAATGCGCTGGCGCGCGGGTTTTGTCGGGTCCGGTGCGGCTTGCGCAAACACACCGATGCGGCTCTGACAAGCAGAGCCCTCCTGGGCGGAAAGCAAGGAGGGACCCGCTTG
>CAZVPK010000297.1:0-1885 GCA_964628505.1 uncultured Chthoniobacter sp. | reverse complement strand
TCGATCCGCGCCGCCTGCCCCACGGCGATCCGAAACGCCGACCCCGCCCGCTCGCTCGCAAACACCCTCAATGTCAGCTTCCCCGGCGCGGACGGCGAATCGCTCCTCATGGGCCTCGATCTCGAAGGCGTCTGCGTTTCCAGCGGATCCGCCTGCATGGTCGGTTCGATCCAGCCCTCGCATGTGCTTCTCGCCATGGGCGTGGAACCCGCCACCGCGCTCGCCACCGTGCGATTTTCCATGGGACACGGCACCACCGAGGCGGACATCGACCGCGCTGCCGCCGCCGTCTCCCGCGTCGTCCAACTCCAAACCGCCCTCGCCGCATGAAATACCAGCAGCTCCTCATGGATTTCGGCCGTTCCGTCATGCGCCGCGTTCGGGCCACGCCCGACGAACTCGCGAAACCCCGACGCAAAACGCGCCTGCGTCACGATCCGTTGCTCGAGGACTTCGCCAACCAACTCCTCAAAGCCGCCGGATGCCGCGGCCTGCAGGTTCGCGTCTTTTGGAATCCCGCCCTGCGCACCACGGCCGGCATGGCGATGTGGTCCGACCGCATGGTCGTCCTCAATCCCAAGCTCGTGGAAATTTCCGCCGCCGAGGTCCAGCGCACGCTCCGCCACGAACTCGCCCACCTGCTCGCGCAGCACCGCAACGGCCGCCGCCGCATCGAGGCCCATGGCGACGAATGGCGCGAAGCCTGCGCCGATCTCGGAATCCCCGACGAGTCCCGCTGCCACGAACTCCCCTTCAAACGCCGCCGCGTCGCCCGCAAATTTTTCTACGCCTGCCCCGAGTGCTCGACCGTCCTCGCCCGTGTGAAGCCGATCCGCCGCCCGGTCGCCTGCCTCAAGTGCTGCCGCAAACACAATGGGGGGAAATACCACCCCGGCTTCCGCTTCCGTCCGATCGAACCGCCCGACAAGATCGCGGCGTGACATTTCTTCCAACCGCCGTCCTCGCGCTCGCCGCGGCATTTCTCGCCGCCTGCGAAAAAAACGACCCCGCGCTTGTGCAGGGCTACATCGAGGGCGAATTCGTCCATGTCGCCTCGCCCTTCGGCGGACGCCTGGAAAATCTCGCCGTCGAGCGCGGACAAACCGTCGAGGAAGGCGCGCTCCTTTTCACCCTTGAGGAAACCGCCGAGCGCGCCGCCCGTGACGAGGCACAACGCCGGGTCGGGCAAGCCCGCGCCGAATTGGAGGATGCCAAAACCGGCCAACGCCCGAGCGAAATCCTAACCCTCGAAGCCCAACTCGCGGAACTGCGCGCCTCGCTCGCCCTCGCCGAAATCGAATTCGACCGTCAGAAAAAACTTCGCGCCACCAATGTCACCTCGCAGCGCGACTTCGACCTCGCCCGCGCCTCGCGCGATGAGAGTCAACAACGCGTCGCCCAACTCGAATCCACCCTCGTCACCGCCAAGCTCGGCTCCCGCGACGATCAAATCCGCGCCGCCGAACAAAACCTCCTCGCCCGGCAAGCCGCTCTGCAAGCCGCCGAGTGGAACCTCTCGCAGAAAAAACAATTCGCCCAACAATCCGCGCTCATCAGCGACACGCTCTACCGCGAAGGCGACTGGGTCGATGGCGCCAAGCCCGTCATCGTCCTGCTCCCGCCGGAAAATGTGAAGGTCCGCGTCTTCGTGCCGCAACAACTCATCGGTCAAGTCCGCATTGGAAGCCCCGCCGAGGTCCTCGTGGATGGCATCGAAAAACCCTTCCCCGCGAAAGTCACCTACATCTCGCCCCGCGCCGAGTTCACCCCGCCCGTCATCTTCAGCCAATCGATGCGCGAGAAATTCGCCTTCCTCGTCGAATTGTCCGTCGATCCCGAAACCGCCCGCCAACTCCACCCCGGCCAACCGGTCGATGTCCGCCTC
>CAZVPK010000296.1:0-1919 GCA_964628505.1 uncultured Chthoniobacter sp. | reverse complement strand
CTGTTCGGCGATGCCGGCCTTTTTGATCAACGCGACATAGGGCGCGGCGCTGCCATCGCCGATGGGCGGCTCCATGGCGTCCATTTCGATGATGGCATTGTCCACCCCGAGGCCGGTGAGGGCGGAGAGGACATGCTCCACGGTGTGGACCTTGACGTTGCCTTCGACCAATGTGGTGGCGCGCTCGACGGTGCGGACATTGGCCGCGAGGGCGTCGACGGTGGGCTGGTCTTTGAGGTCGGAGCGGCGGAATTTGAAGCCGTGGTCGACGGGGGCGGGATGGAGGGTGAGGGTGACTTTTTCCCCGTTGTGGAGGGAGACGCCCGCGAGCGAGGCGGACGAGGCGAGCGTGTGTTGTTTTTCCATGAAAAGGCGCGGTCGGGTCAGGCGGCGAGCCGGCCGTCGATCAGGGCGATTTTCCGGTGGGCGACGGCGGCGGCCTCGGGACTGTGGGTGACAATTATTAGTGTGGCGAGGCGTTGGGAGGCAATCTTTTGGAACAGTTCGAGGATGCGGGTGGCGTTGTCCGAATCGAGGTTGCCGGTGGGTTCGTCGGCCAGGAGGAGCGCGGGGCGGTGGACCAGCGCCCGGGCGATGGCCGCACGCTGCATTTCGCCGCCGCTCATCTGATGGGGGAAAGCGGCGGCCCGTGGGGTGAGGCCGACCAAATCGAGCATTTCCGCGGCCCGGGCGCGGGCCTCGCGGGCTTTTTCCCCGCGGAGGAGGAGGGGCAACTCGACATTCTCCACGGCGGTCATGGCGGGGAGGAGATTGAAAAATTGGAAAATGATGCCGAGGCGTTCGCGGCGGTAGGCGGTGAGGGCGGCATCGTCGGCTCCGTGCAGGGCGAGACCATCGACGGTGATCTGGCCGGAGGTCGGCTGGTCGAGTCCGCCGAGCAAGTTGAGCAGCGTGCTCTTCCCGCAGCCGCTGGGTCCGGTCACGGCGACGAATTCGGCCGGCGCGATTTGCAGACTCACTTCGCGCAAGGCGTGCACTTCCCCGGCGGGCGAGGGATAAACACGGGAGACATGGCGGAGGTCGATCATGCGAAGGACGAGATTTCCCGTGCGGCGCGGCGGGCGCAAGACAACTTCCGGGTGGTCGCGGAGGGGGCGGACTGGATGGTGGTGGACAAACCGGCGGGCTTGCTGACCCATCCGACGCGCCCGGATGGCACGCCGACCTTGTGGGATGGCCTGCGCGAACTGCTCGCTTACGAATTGGCCAACCGCGGTCAGGTTTCCATCGTGACGCGGCTCGACCGCGAGACGAGCGGTTTGGTTTTACTTGCTCTGACGCGCGCCGGAGCGCGGCGTTTGGGGCTGGCCATGCAGCGCGGGGAGATCGGGAAAGAATATCTGGCGGTCGTGCGGGGGTGGCCGGAGTGGGAGGAGACAACGGTCGATGCGCCAATCATTCGGCAGGGCGAAGTGCGGGACTCTCCGATCTGGCTGCAGCGGTGCATCGATCCGCGGGGAGCGGACGCATCCACGTCAGTGACGGTGGAGCGGAGGTTCGAGCTGAAGGAGGGGAGGTTTGCTTTGGTCCGCGCCAAGCCGCGCACGGGGCGGACGCATCAGATCCGGGTGCATCTGGCGCATGCGGGCTGCCCTTTGGTCGGCGACAAAATTTACGGCGGGCGGGACGGGGCTTACTTGGAATTCATCGAGACGGGATGGACGGCGAAATTGGCGGCGGAATTGCTTTTGCCGCGGCACGCCTTGCACGCCTGCGCGCTGGAATTTCCGGGTCCTGACGGCACGCAGCGTGTGCGGACCGGACTGGCATCCGATCTGATGGGCTTCGCGGGCGCGACGGACTTGCCGGGCGGCGGGAATTGAGGGATAAAACCCCGAGTTCGTTTTATGCCCACCTACGAATACCACTGCCTGAAGTGCGACAAGAATTTCGAGGTC
>CAZVPK010000295.1:0-1965 GCA_964628505.1 uncultured Chthoniobacter sp. | reverse complement strand
CGGCGGCGCTTTTTCGCCCCGGAGTCTTCGTTGAGAAAGGATTCGACGGCGGCCATGGGTTATTCCTCCTCGGAGCTGGAGTCCGCGAAGGTGACTCCGGTGATGTTTGCCACGGCGCAGGCGTTGAGGACCGAGACGATGCGCTGGTGGTTGGCCTGGTCGTCGGCGTCGATCGTGACAAGGGCTTCGGATTTGTTGGCGTCGGCGGATTCCTTGAAGCGTTTCAGGGTGCCGATGAGGTTGGTGAGTGTTTCGTTCTGGGGGGCTTCGATGGGCTGGTCGTTGAGGACGATGGTGCCATCGGGCTGGATTTTGATGCGTTGCTCGTCGGGGATGTCGAGGGCCTCCTCCTGGGCGACGGTGCCGGGCAGGCCGATGTTGACGTCGCTCTCCTGCTTGATGGGCTTGGCGGAGACCATGAAAAAGACCAGCAGAAGGAACACCATGTCGATCATGGGGCCCATCTGCATTTCAACGGTCTGGGTGTCTTTGCGGCGGAGGCGCATCGAAGTTTTAAGTTTTAAGTTTTAAGTGGCGGCGTTTTGGAATTTGAGCGCGTTGGGTCAATCGGCAAGCACAGGAGGGCGCTGCTTGTCAGCGCCGAAGGGGCTCGCGCAATCACTTCGATCCGGCTCTGACAAGCAGAGCCCTCCTCGCGAGGCGTTTTTTGGAGTCGAACTCGAGGTGGATGAGCGGTCTCATTAGTCCTGGTAGGTTCCGAAGATGACGTTGACGGCGCCGGCTTCGCTGGCGATGCGCATGAGTTCCTTGATCTGCTTGCCGGGAGTGTCTTTGTCGGCGCGGACGTAGATGCGCAGGGGCGGGGTGACCTTGAAGCGTTCCTTGAGGTGGGCGGTGAGTTCCTTTTTGGTCGCGGGTTTCTGGCCGATGTAATAGGCGCCATCGCCGTCGATGGAGATGATGTCGCGGTTCGAGAGATCGTTGGGGATCGTGGCGTTGGTGGCAACGGGGAGTTTGATGTCCACCTTCACCTGCTCCTTGGAAATCTTGGTGGTCACCATGAAAAAAATCAGGAGCAGAAAGGTCATGTCGATCATCGGGGCGAGTTGGAACCCGATTTCGTCTTCCTGTTTTTTGGCGAGTTTCACGGGACGGGAGCGCGGGGCGGTTTATTCGGCGGGCTGCTCGTATTCGGCGGAGGCGCCCTCGAGTTTGATTTCGCCGCTGAGGAGGTCGAGCATGAAGGTCACGCGTTTCTGGATTTCCGCGAAGTTCACCTGGAGGAGGTTGCGGAAGTAGAAGTAGAGAAACATGGCGGGAATGCCCACCAGAAGACCGGCGGCGGTGGTGGTCATGGCCTCGCCGATGCCTCCCGCGAGGTCGGCGGGTTCGGATTTTCCGGCGGCGAGCTGGTCGAAGGAGGCGATCATGCCGGTGACGGTGCCGAGAAGGCCGAGCATGGGGCCGATGGTGGCGAAGACATTGAGGTAGTTGACCCAGATGTTGAGCTTGGTTTCCTCGTTGGCGAGGGTTTCGCCGGCGGCCTGTTCCATGGAGGCCTTGTTGGCGAGGTCGCGTTCGAAATTCACCTTGAGCATGGCGGCGGCGATGGTGTTGGCGAAGACGTTGGAGTCGCTGTGGCAGAGGGCGTAGGCGGAGGAGGCGTCGCGGGCCTGCATGTATTGGCCGACGGCCTCGACCTGGGATTTCGGCATGAGTTTTTTGGAGTTGATCTGCAGGAAGCAGTAGATGCCGACGGCGGCGGTGCCGATGGAGCAGGCGAGGAGGGGCCACATGAGCGGGCCGCCGGAGTTGAAGAGGTCCATGAGGGTTTTGTCCTTCGGAGGCTTGGCTCCGGCGGGGGCGGCGGCATCGGCGGGCGGTGGCGGGGCGGCATCCTGGGCGAAGGCCGGGAGGATCGTCGCGAGGGCGAGGGCGGCGAGGAAGGTTGCCGCGAGTTTGCGGGCGGTGGTCGGTTTTTTGTCCATGGTTATTTCTTGGGTG
>CAZVPK010000294.1:0-1966 GCA_964628505.1 uncultured Chthoniobacter sp. | reverse complement strand
GTCATGCTCGCCGTCGCCAAACAACCCGGCGCCGACACCGTCAAGCTCACCCGCGTCATCGAGAAGGAACTCGAAACCCTCCGTTCCTCCCTGCCCGAGGGCGTCACCATCCACGACGACATCTTCCGCCAAGCCAACTTCATCGAGCGCGCCGTCACGAATGTGGAAGAGGCCCTTCGCGATGGCAGCATCATGGTTTCGATCGTCCTGCTGCTGTTTCTCCTGAATTTCCGCACGACCTTCATCACCCTCACAGCCATACCGTTGTCGCTTCTGATCTCGTTCATCGTCTTCAAATGGTTCGGCCTCGGCATCAACACCATGACCCTCGGTGGCCTCGCCGTCGCGATTGGCGAGTTGGTGGACGACGCCATCGTGGATGTTGAAAATGTCTTCCGCCGCCTGCGCGAGAACCGCCTCTCGGCCAATCCCAAACCCGTCGCCGGAGTCGTGCTTTCCGCCTGCCGCGAGGTGCGAAATTCCATCGTCTTCGCCACACTCATCGTCATTCTGGTTTTCATTCCCCTCTTCGCGCTCAGCGGCATCGAAGGCCGCATCTTCGCCCCGCTCGGCCTCGCCTACATCGTCTCGATCGCTGCGAGCTTGCTCATCGCCGTCACCGTCACCCCCGCCCTCTGCTCCTACCTTCTCCCCAACATGAAACGCATGGCGCATCCGAAGGACGGCGCGGTCGTGCGTTTTTTCAAATGGCTCGTCGCCCGCGTTCTCGCGGTCGGCTTTCGCATTCCAAAAACCATCTTCGCTCTTGTGCTGGCGGCTTTCCTCGGCGCCCTCGCTCTCGTTCCATTCCTCGGCCGCGAATTCCTGCCGCCCTTCAACGAAGGCAGCGCCACCGTCTTCGTCCTCACCGCCCCCGGCACCTCGCTGGACGAAAGCTCGCGCATCGGCCAGGTCGCCGAAAACCTCCTCCGCGAAGTCCCCGAGGTCCGCACCATCGGCCGCCGCACCGGCCGCGCCGAAGGCGACGAGCATGTGCAGGAGGTAAACTCCGCCGAGATCGAGTTCGAACTCGCCCCCTCCAAGCGCCCCCGCGCCGAAATCCTCGCCGAGATTCGCGCCAAGCTCTCGGAAATCCCCGGCGTCTTCACCAGCGTGGGCCAACCGATTTCCCACCGCATCGACCACCTCCTCTCGGGCGTCCAGGCCCAAGTCGCGATCAAGATTTTCGGCGACGACCTCGACACCCTCCGCGAAAAAGCCGTGCAAATCCGCGACATCGTCGCCGCCATCCCCGGCTTCACCGATGTCCAAGCGGAACGCCAAACACTTATCCCGCAGGTCCATGTCCGCATCATCCGCGAGAAAGCCGCCCTCTTCGGCCTTCGCCCCGGCGAGGTCGCCCGCTACGCCGAACTCGCCCTGCGCGGCAGCGCGGTGACGAAGGTTCTCGAAGGCCAGCGCTCTTACGATGTCACCCTCCGCCTGCCCGACTCCGCCCGCACAGACATCGATTCCATCCGCAAAATCCCGATCGACACCCTCAACGGCCAACTCGTTCCGCTCGGCCTCGTGGCCGATGTCGAGGAAGCCATGGGGCCGAACATGGTGAACCGCGAGAACGGCCAGCGCCGCATCTATGTCTCCGCGAATGTCGCCGACCGCGACCTCGTCAGCGCCGTCGAGGAGGCCCGCCAAAAAATCTCCGCCGAAGTCGAGTTGCCCACGGGCTATTTCATCACCTACGGAGGCCAATTCGAGAGCCAGGCCAGCGCCTCCCGACTCATCCTCCTCCTCGGCGCCGCCAGCTTCGCCGGCATGTTCCTCGTCCTTTACCTCCAATTCCAAAGCGTCTCCCTCGCCCTCCAAGTGATGCTGAACATCCCCCTCGCTTTCATCGGCGCTGTGGTTGGAATCTGGTTTTTCTCGGACCGCACCGTCTCCATCGCCTCCATGGTCGGCTTCATCGCCCTCACCGGCATCGCCGCGCGAAACGGCATCATGATGC
>CAZVPK010000293.1:0-1979 GCA_964628505.1 uncultured Chthoniobacter sp. | reverse complement strand
AGGGAGACTTCGATGAAAGGCCCGAGGTCGTCGGGATGCATCCTTTTGTAAATATTCATCGGGTCGGCCTCGGCCTCCTCGCGCGTGAGGTCGAGCATTTCGAGCAGGCGGTTGCTCAGGAAACTGAAGCGCGGCCCGTTGTCCACCGGATCGCGGTAGAAAACATAGGCGCCCACCGGAAAATTGTCGGTGAGTTGGAGGGCGAGGGGACCGCTCGCGGGGCCGTTGGCGGGAGTCATGGCGATGGGGGAGGCTCTCAATTAACCGCTCCCGCGGCTTTTGCAACAAGGTTGTGCAGGGCGGCGCGTTGGACGACCGAGGAGGCGCTCATGCCCAGCTTGGCCGCGATCTTCCGGCGGTGGGTTTCCACGGTTTGGGCGGACAGGAAAAGCCGCGCCGCGATTTCCTTGCTGGTGAGGCCGAGACCGACCAGGCGGTAGATTTCCATCTCGCGGGCGCTGAGCGCGGCGCATTCGTCGGGTGGGAAGGCACCGCCCCCCGCGAGCTCGCGCACCAGGTTGGAGATCTCGGCGCGCAGCACCGAGAAGGCGCGGGTCTTGTCCACGATCGAGTAGATGTGGGTTTTAAGGTCTGCCGGGCACTGGAAGGTATCCGCCTCGCCGGAGACAATGATCGTGCGCGCGGCGGGATGGCATTTGGCCAGGGCGCGCGCCACGGCGAGACCGTTGCGGTCCGGCAAGGCGAGGTCCAGAAGCAGGATGTCCGGCCGGTGGAGTTCGCAGGCCCCGATGCCCTCGCGGGCGGAGTTCGCCACCGCCGCCACCTCGAGCAAATCCTCCGCCTCCAGCAGAGCCCCCAGCAACTCGCGGAACATCTGGTGGTCCTCCACGATCACGCACCGAAGGCGTTTGTAATCCTGGCGGCAACGAGGCGAGGAGATCGGGCGCGAAGGCATGAAATTTAAACGCAATTTGCGAGGTTTTGTCCCGAAGTGGCAATACCCATTGATGGGTATGCCGCGCCGAGCCCCGCGGGAAAACCTCTTTCGAAAAAATACCCATTCGCGGGTATGGCGCCTGGCCGGGCGGACCGGAGAGATTGGTGGCGTTGCGGTCGGAAAATCCTCCGGCCGCTTTCCAACAAAACTCCACCAAAAAAACATCCTATGAAAAAACTCACATCCCTTCTCGCCCTCGCGATGGTCGGCTTCGGCCTCCAGAGCGCCTCGGCGGCCCTCAACTACTGGGTCAACTGGACCGGCGCCCCCGGGAGTTATCCCAACACCATGAACACGCCCGCCGGGGTTCGGACCTACGCCACTCTGGCCACCGGCACGCTTTTCGACCCTGTCTCCAATGAGAACATTACCGTCACCTACACGGGTGAGGTTTTCAATGAGTCGCAATTCAACAACCCCGGCGGCATAGACATGTTCAACTACCCGGGAACCTACCTTGGATCCACCGTCACCACATTGCCGCCGAGGGGGAACTTCATCACCCTCTCCGGCTACAGCGGTTTGACAAACACACTGACCTTCAGTGCTCCCGTCACCAATCTTCTCATGGCGGTTGCCTCGCTCGGAAGCGATGGACTCTCGAGCACCTACAATTTCGACCGCACCGCCACGGTGGTTTCCAGCGGACCCGGACAATTCGGCAACGGGCCGCTCTCCATGTCCACGGCGACCACCCTTTTCGGTGAGGAGGGCAACGGCATGGTGCAATTCACGGGAACCTTCACCACGCTCTCATGGACGGTTCCCTCCCCGGAGTTGTATTCCATTTTCAACATCGGCATCACGGACAGCGCTCCCGCCGCCGTGCCCGAGCCCGGCCAGGTCGCCGCATCGCTCCTGCTCCTCGCCGGGATCGGCGGGTATGTGTGGATGAAGCGCCGCAAGACGGCGAAGCCCGCGACAGTCCCCGCCGCCGCCTAAAAAAATACCCACTCACAAGAAGCCGGTGCCGGAGCGATCCGCACCGGCTTTTTTGTTGGTTGAATGGGGGCGGCTTCGC
>CAZVPK010000292.1:0-1991 GCA_964628505.1 uncultured Chthoniobacter sp. | reverse complement strand
AGACAGAGGGATCGGAGGCGCGGGAACTCAAACTTTTCAACCTCCTCCACCGCGCGATCCGTGACCGGCGCGTGGTGGAGTTTCACTATAAAAGCCCGGCCAATGCGGCTCCGAAGGCGAAGTCGATCGAGCCGCACCTCATGGCGATGAACCACGGGCGCTGGTATTTCTACGGCACCGACACGCGCACGCGGAAACTCACGCCGTTCGCCTTCGCCCGGGCAAGCGGGATGAAAATCACGACGCTAAAATTCACTGCCGAACCGCCGCAACATCCGCGCGACCTCCTCCGGCACAGCTTTGGCAGCGTGGTGAGCACCGACGCGCCGCGCGACATCGTTCTGGAATTTGAGAAACCGGCCGTCCAGCGCGTGAAGGAGTCGGTGTGGCATCCGCGCCAAACCGTGCAGGACCTGCCCGGCGGGCGCTTGCGGCTCGTGTTACCGCTGAATTCCTCGCTGGAGGTGGCGCCGTGGATTCTGAGCTGGGGAGCGATGGTGAAGGTGGTTGAGCCGGCGGACCTGCGCGAGTCGGTTGCGGAGACCGCGCGCCGAATGGCCGCGAACTACGCGGCGGGCGAGGGGCGGTGAGGTTTTCGATTTTTCCGGCCGGGGTGTGGCAAATACTGCGACCCCTGCGCCGGTAGCGTCGCACGCATGGACTCCAGCAAACCCAAGACTCCTTCCACCACTCCGTTCCACATCGATCTGGCGGATACTCCCGCATTTTCGACCTCGTATTGCGGCGGGGCGCCGTCGCCGATCCTCCTGGCCTACGGCGCGGGGGCGCTCCACCGCGTGGTCCAGAGGCCTTGCGATTGGAACTACGAGGAAATTTTGCAGGAAAAAGGCGCGAACATTTTGCGCTCCGATTCCAGGGAATCCGCCGGCGGCGCGATGACTTGGGAGGACCTCATTTTCGACGAGGGGGGCGGGGTTTTTCTCCACATCAGCGAGGGCTGCCTTGCCGCCTATGCAGCGGACCGTGCGACTGCCGCGAAGACCGCGCACGAGTTCCGCGAGCGGTTCGCAAAAAAGAAATCGCCGTCCTCCGGGACCTACCACCTCATCACGCACGACAACGATTGCATCGGCGCGACGGAGGTTCAGCTCGCGGAGGGAAACGCCTTGGAGCCCGGCGATCTTGATTTGTTCTACGGCGACGGGTTTTCGGATTGGAGCGGCTCGTATCGGGGAATTCTCGCCGAGAAAAAGGGCGGTCTCGCCTTGCTCGAGGGGCCGCCCGGCACCGGCAAGACCTCGTTTCTGCGGCATTTGATGCGGCAGTTGAAGGATTCGCACAGATTCTATTTCATCCCGCCCGCGAATGTCGGGATGCTCTCCGACCCCGAATTCATCGGCTTCTGGCGCAAGCAGCGCAACATCCACAAGGGCCTCGGCTTCGTCTGCGTGCTGGAGGATGCGGAGGGCGCGTTGATGATTCGCGACACGGACAACCGCCGCCAGGTCGCGGCGATCCTGAACCTCACGGATGGATTGATGTCGGACTTTCTTCGTCTGCACATCGTGTGCTCGATCAACTGCGCCTCCACGGCGATCGATCCCGCCCTGATCAGGCCGGGGCGGCTGCAGGCGCACCGTGTTTTTTCCCGCGTCGATGCCTCCACGGCCCAGCGCATCGCGGCCAAGGCCTGTCGGGAGCTGCCGTTGCAATCGGACTACTCGCTGGCGGAAATTTTCAACGCCGATCCCATGCAGAGGCGCGAAACGCCGCGCGTCGGCTTCGCGGCGTAATGATTTCTGGAATGGCCCGCCGTTTTTTTTCAACCCCTGCGCTGGTTCTCATGGTCCTGATTGCGGGTTTTTGCGGACGAGCCCCCGCGCAGAGCCCCTCGAAATCCGCCTCCGACGGCCTTCACGAGGTGGTGGTCACCGGGCGGGGAACCACTGACGAGGAGGCATTGAGGGCGGCGTTCGTCACGGCGCTGGAGCGCACGGTGGGCGCGATCGTGCACTCCTCCACGGTCTCGA
>CAZVPK010000291.1:0-1998 GCA_964628505.1 uncultured Chthoniobacter sp. | reverse complement strand
ATCAGAGCGTCAGGGTCTCGCCGATGGCGGGCAACAGGAGGCGTTGGTGGGATTTTTGGAAGGTCTCGATGGCGGCCTCGCGGTTGATTTCGATCGGTGGAAAGGTGTTGTAGTGGACGCCGATGGTGAGGGCGGCTCCGCAGAGTTTGGCGGCCTTGGCGGCGTCCTCGGCTCCCATGGTGAATGTGTCGCCGATGGGCAGGACCGCGAAGCGCAGATCGAACTCGTCGGCGATTTGTTTCATGTCCTGGGTGAGGGCGGTGTCGCCGGCGTAGTAGAACGCGCCTTCCGCGCTTTCGACCACGAAACCGGCGGGGTTGCCGCCGTAGGTGCCGTCGGGGAGCGAGCTGGAGTGGATGGCGTTGACCATTTTCGCGCGGCCGCAGGGAATGGCGGCGGATCCGCCATGGTTCATGGCGACGGTGTTTTCCACGCCGTGCTTGCCGAGCCAGTCGGCGATCTCCCAGTTTGCGAGAACCTTCGCACCGGTTTGTTTGGCAAGGGCGACGGCGTCCGCAATGTGGTCCGCGTGGCCGTGGGAAATCAAAATGACATCGGCCTGGATCGCGCCGGTGTCAATGGAGGCGGCGAGGGGGTTGGGAGTGATAAAGGGGTCGAAAAGAAGGCGGGCTCCGCCGGTTTCCACGAGAAAGCAGGAGTGGCCGAAGTAGGTGTATTTCATAGCTCGGCGATCCAACCACAGCGTCGCGGCGGATGACAATTTTTTCCCCATTGACCAGCGGGCGGTTCATCGCGGACGATCGGAGTCAGCAGGGGAGCCCGCGAGGGCTGAGAGTTCCGCGCCAGGCGGAAGACCCTTTGAACCTGATCCGGCTCGAACCGGCGGAGGGAGCGGGATTTCGCGCGTGATGGCGCGGTGGCCGATTCCTCCCCGGCGGGCCGAAAACCCAAATCCATTGCCATGATCGCACCCGCCGAATCCTTCGAACCCAGCAGCACGGACCCGCTCCCGAATTCCACCCGCGTGTATGTCGAGGGCCGTATTCACAATGATGTCCGCGTGCCGATGCGCGAGATCGCGCTGGCGCCCACCAAGCGGCTGGATGGTTCGCTGGAAACCAACGAACCGGTGCGCGTGTATGACGCATCGGGGCCGTGGGGCGATGAGAGTTTCGACGGCGATGTGACGAATGGGTTGCCCGCCCTGAGGGCGGGATGGATCCGGGCGCGGGCGGATGTGGAGGAATACGACGGCCGGGAGGTCAAGCCGCAGGACAACGGGTATCTTTCGAGGAATCACGCGGAATACGCCAGCAAGGCCGAGCGGAACCGTTTGATGGAATTCCCCGGGCTGCGCCGCAAGCCGCTGAGGGCCTCGGCGGGACATCCGGTGACGCAGCTCTGGTATGCGCGGCAGGGGATCGTGACGCCCGAGATGGAATTCATCGCGATCCGCGAAAACATGGGTCGGGCGAAGATGGCCGAACTCGGCGGCGACATCCTTCGAAACGACCTGCACAAGCAGCACAGCGGGTCGGCCCAATTGCCGGAGAGCGGCTACACGCCTTCGGTCTTCCGGCGTTTCCCGCAGCGGATTCCCGCGGAGATCACTCCGGAATTCGTGCGCGACGAGGTGGCGGCGGGCCGGGCGATCATCCCGGCGAACATCAACCATCCGGAACTCGAGCCGATGATCATCGGGCGGAATTTTTTGGTGAAGATCAACGCCAACATCGGCAACAGCGCGGTGGCGTCCTCGATCGAGGAGGAGGTCGAAAAAATGCGGTGGGCGACGAAATGGGGCGCCGACACGGTGATGGACCTTTCCACGGGAAAAAACATCCATGCGACACGCGAGTGGATTTTGAGGAATTCGCCCGTGCCGATCGGGACGGTGCCGATTTATCAGGCACTGGAGAAAGTCGGCGGCAAGGCCGAGGAACTCACTTGGGAAATTTTCGCCGACACGCTGATCGAGCAGGCCGAGCAGGGCGTCGATTATTTCACCATCCACGCGGGGGTGCTCCTGCGCTTCAT
>CAZVPK010000290.1:0-1999 GCA_964628505.1 uncultured Chthoniobacter sp. | reverse complement strand
GCCTTGGGAGTGGGTCACTCCCCGCGATACGAGCAGCGCGCGTAGGGCGTTTCGTGGATGACGATTTCCGCGAGGCCGGGCAGTTGGGGTTCCAGTTTTTTCCAAAGCCAGTGCGCCATCAACTCGATCGTGGGATTTTCGAGCCCGGGGATGTCGTTGAGCACCGAGTGGTCGAGTTGCGCGATGATCGGCTTCATCGCCCCGCTGATCCGCGCATGGTCGTAGATCCAGCCCGTCGCCGGATCGACCTCGCCTTCGACGGTGATTTCGATGGTGAACGTGTGGCCGTGCATCTGGCGGCACTTGTGGCCCTCGGGCGCGCTCGGCAGGAACTGCGCGGCTTCGAGGATGAAATCTTTCGTCAGTCGGGCTTTCATGGAATTCCTCCTATATCGCCGAACGGCCCGGCCGCCCCAGCCTTTTCTTGGGCCGCTGTTCCAGCCTGCGACAGCGCGCGGTTGACCGCCACTCGAGGGCATCCAAGATGGACGCGCGGCCCGCTCCGCCATGGAAACACCGCGCTTGGCGAGCGCTTCGGGATTCGCCAATCTCCCCTCCATGAAGAAATCCGGTTGCCTCGTCGCCTTCCTCCTGGTCGCGGTGTGCGCGAGCCTTTTTGTGAACCTTGTCCTGCTCGCCCTCCTCGGCGCGAAGGGCGCCACCTCCATGGCCCGCGTGAAGGTTCTCGACTCCCGCGATTTCAACGAGGAGATCGTCGAGGACGGCTCGGATCCCGATGCCAAGATCGCCGTCATCCCGCTTGTCGGAATCATCGGGTTTTCCCAGCCCGGCAGCCTCGGCGACTCGATGGTCGAGGATTTCAAACTCGCCCTCCGCCAGGCCGCCGCAGACCCCGATGTGAAGGCCGTCGTCATCGAAACCGACTCGCCCGGCGGCGAGATCACCGCCTCCGATGTCCTCTTCGAGGCCCTCGAAACCTTCGATCCCGAAAAACCCGTCGTCGTCTATTTCAACGCCATCGGCGCCTCCGGAGCCTACTACATGGCCTGCGGGGCCGATTGGATCATGTGCAACGACACCACCTTCACCGGCAGCATCGGCGTGATCATCTCCACGCTCAACTACCGCGAACTCTTCGGAAAAATCGGCCTCGAATCCCTCGTTTTCAAAAGCGGAAAGTTCAAGGACATGCTCAACGGCGCCCGCGAAATGACCCCCGAGGAGAAGGCCTATGTCGAGGGCCTCGTCATGCAAAGCTACGACCGCTTCCTCGGCATCGTCGCCCGCTCCCGCAAGCTCGACCCCGAAAAACTCCGCGCCGGTCCCGCCGACGGCCGCATCCTGAGCGGCACCGACGCCCTCCGCGACAAACTCGTCGACCAGCTCGGCTACATCGAGGACGCCTTCGCCAAGGCCCGCGAACTCGGCAACGCCCCCGACGCCTCCGTCGTCCGCTACCTCCCCCACTACCATTTTGGAAAACTCCTGCGCTTCCTCGGAGAAACCCGCTCGCCGAAACTCGAGATCGGCCTCCCCGGCCAGCGCGCGGAACTCGAGCCCGGCCGCGTCTATCTGCTCCCGCCCTTTTTCGCTCCGTGAAGTGAAGCCGCGCCTCGACACCTCCGGCCGCCAAGCCGCGCTCCAATCCCCCTTCGCCGCCCTCCACCTCGACGGACTCCCCGAAGGCCCCGCCGAACCGATCGCGACAAGCGCTCCCGAGCCTCCCCGCAAGAACGGCCGCGTGATCCTCCGCCGCGAGAAAGCCCAACGCGGCGGCAAAACCGTCGTCGTCGTCTCCGGATTCGAAAATCACATCCCCGACTCCGAAATCGAACGCCTCGCCAAGTCGGCCCGCCAGGCCTGCGGCTGCGGCGGAACCGTCCGAGAGCGCGAAATCGAACTTCAAGGCGACAACCCGGAAAAAGTCCGCGCTTTTTTCGAAAACGCCGGATTTCGAGTCGGCGGCGTGTGACCGGGAAACTCCGTCACGGAACAGTTTAATACCAGTATTTATCGAGCTCCGCGGACGACGAGCGGT
>CAZVPK010000289.1:0-2000 GCA_964628505.1 uncultured Chthoniobacter sp. | reverse complement strand
TGGTATCCGCCGAGTCGCATGAACACGGATGTCATCTACGATTGAGCCGCCATGAAATTCCTTGTCCGCCGGGCCCGCCTCATCCGCCTTCTTTCGATCGTCACCACCGAAAGTTCCGTGCCGAAGAAAAAGCGCGAGGGGCTTGTGCGGCTTCATGCCGAGGGAAGCCTGCTCTCCGTGATGTGCAACGGCGAGGAAGCGCGGTGTGAGGCCACGGTTCATAGTTGCGGAGTGTGTTTTCTGCGGCATGGGAAGCTGCGAGCGCTCCTGCAGGCCTACAGCCAAGACAAGCGGCACCACGAGGAAATCGGACAGGTCGCCTCCGATCCAATTGGGCCTTCCCTTCGATTCCAACGAGCGCGGTTCGCTGTCAGGGCCCGATTGACCACCCCCTGTGGCTGAAATGGCGACACCTCTTTTCCCAACATCAAAACATCAACCACCAACTCCAAATCATGAAACCAAAAACCATCCTCCTCGCGGCGGCCATCGCGCTGCCGATCGTCTGTTCAAGCGCCTCCGCACAGGTCTGCGGCAACGGCGTCTTCCTCGGCCAACTCAGCGCAAACCCGTTCCTCGCCGATTCCACGGCGAACAAGTTTGGCGCGTTCGGCAATCCCTATTCGAGCGTCAGCATCCACAATTCTTTCGGCGCATTCGGTAATCCCTATGCGGCCACCAGCGTTTCGAATCCCTACGCCACCTCGGCCCCGAAAATCATCGCCGCAGACGGTCAGTATCTCGGCCGCTTGAGCGCGAATCCCTACGCCCCCGATTCCATCTCGAACCCCTACGGCAAATACGGCAGTCCGTATTCCCCGACGAGCATCAACAACCCCTACAGCCAATACGGAAGCCCCTACTCGCCGATCAGCCCGAACAATCCCTATGCCACGCAGGCCCCGATCCTGTGCGGCGACGACGAATGAAAAACGAATCACACCCCTGGGACCTTTCCCGTTTTTTGGAAGCCCAGACCGGCATCTACGAAACCGCCTTGGACGAACTCCGCTCCGGGCGCAAGGAGAGCCATTGGATGTGGTTTGTTTTTCCCCAGCTCGCAGGTCTCGGCGCAAGCGAGATGGCACGACGCTATGCCATATCCTCCTTGGAGGAGGCCAAGGCGTATCTCGCGCATCCGGTTCTCGGGGATCGTCTGCGCGAATGCACCCGCGCCGTTTTGGATTCCGGGGAAAATGTCTCGACGATTTTTCCGTATCCCGACGACCTGAAATTCCGCTCGTGCGTGACCCTCTTCGCCGTGGCCTCGGAAGGCCGCGAACCCTTTGCCGAAGCGCTTCGGCGGCTTTTTCAAGGCCATCCCGACCACGAGACTCTCAAGCTCCTCGAGGCCACCGCGCCGCCCCTTTCCAATCCCCCGCCGAATCCGATTGCCCATGCCACCCGAACCGATGAAAATCCCCATCCAAGCGTGACGCTCCAAATCCCCCCAATATGACGCCCGACCCTCTGGAGACCCCCGTTACCGACGATTCCGCCACCGAGCGCCCCGCTCCCGATCCGCGAGTGGCCGCTTTGCTCGACGACCTCGGATACGCCTACGAGATCGTTCCCGAAACCGCCACATTCAAGGTCGCATACGGATTCGAAGACAGTCGCACGCAGGTCGTCTTCATCCGCTCCCGAACGGAGGAATTCCTCGGCGTCGAGTTGCGGGAAATCTTCTCGCCAGCCCTCTCCTCAAGCGGAATTTTCGACGGACGCACGGCCAATTTCCTACTCCGCGACAACGCGAACGTGAAGTTCGGAGCCTGGTGCATCGAAATCGGCGAGGACAACGCACATTTCGCCGTCTTCAGCGTGAAAGTCAGCGCCGCGCTCCCCGTTCGCCCTTTTGCCCAAATCCTCGAACTGGTCGCCAAGGTCGCCGACAGCACCGAGGAGCGACTCTCCGGCCTCGACGAATTTTGACCCCATGGGCTTCTACTACCGAAACTCTGTGAACCTCGGCCTGTTCCGAGTGAATCTGAGTAAGTCTG
>CAZVPK010000288.1:0-2002 GCA_964628505.1 uncultured Chthoniobacter sp. | reverse complement strand
AATGGGACCAATGTTTGCAATTCAAAAGTCCAGAAAAATACTGGAAATGGTATCAAAAGGAACGGAGAAACACCCAATCCCGCTTCTTTTTCGGAGCAACGTCGAATTTCAAAGGGGATACCAATATGACGGGAGGGACGACCTCCGCGGCAGCCTATCCCTGCGGTGCGGCGACCCATGTCATTTTAAACTAAGCCGCCATCCTGCCCTACGCCACACTACCCGCCCGGCAAACAAAATCGCCAAAAGCGAAACTACCCATTGGCGCGGTTCGGGCACCGAGGCCGACACCGCGTCCAGCCTCACATTGTCGAAGTCCACTTCCCAGTCCGCGGCTGGAAATCCCGCGTCAACCACATTCAAATTCACCAACCGGATTCCCAACGCCTGCCCCGGCGTGACGCTCCCGCCGCTCAGGTAGCTCACCGTGCTCTCGCGGAACTCGCCTTCGGGAATCGATCCCGCCAGCGAGTTGTTGTCCGAGGCCAAAACGGTTGATCCCGCCAGCAGGTCGATCCGGTATCCGGGAAAGCCGTCCAGATTGAAATAAGTCGTATCCACCGAAACGCCCGACGCGATGTTTCCAACCAGGACGCGCAGGGTGTAAAGCGTGTTGGCGGCGAGTGTGTCGCTCAAGGTTTGCACAAGCCCGTATTCGCCACCTCCTCCGCTGCCGTTGAAATTGAAGGCGATCGCCACGCGGCTCCCTTCCGGCGCACCCGCCGGGAAGTATTCGTGATTAGGCGGGGTGATGACAGTTGGCTGGAGTGTTCCGATGAAATAAGTCGGCCCGTCCCCGCTGTCGGTGATGCTGCCGGGATCGTAAAGGTTCCAACCCGCAAACGGGCCGAAGGAGAATTCGTTGTAAATGGTCGTCGAGCCGGTGGTGTCCTCGAATCCGGGATTGGTCACGCCCAACAGCGCGCCAGTGGAAACTCCGGAAGCCGACACCAGAGCGGCCAGGATCAACAGGGTTGTTTTTTTCATGGGTTTGGGTTTTTGGAAAAAATCACTCGTCCACGACGGAACTCAGCTCGCTGCGCAGGCGCAGGAATTGCCTTTGCTCGCCGGGCGCCATCGCGCGTTCGAAATGCCAGCGCCGGAATCCCGGCTCCGCGAATTCGCTCGTGTGGGAAAATCCGCTCGCGGGTGCCCAATTGACGAGGTCGCTCGAGGCTTCGACCACATGGTTCAGGCCGCTCGCCTGCCTCACGCGGTCGATCGTGAACCTCACACGACCGCTTTCGGGCATTTCCATGCGGCTGGCGTTTTGAATCCGACCCGCAGGCGTTTCGCCATGGATGAATTTTTGCAGAAGCGTCTGGCCATCGACCGGGGAGAGCGCATCGGTTTGATGTCCGGTTCCAGCGCCGTGGCGTTCGACCCACTCGTCGAACATCGCCCGCGCCACCGTGCGTTTGCGCTCGGCGAGATGCGTCACAGCCGAGGACGGCAGCGGCTGACGCACGATACCGGGGCCTTCGTATTCCAAAACAGCCGGCGGCACATACCCGCCGGGCGGGAAGCCCCCGTAGGAAAACGCGGCTTCGATTTCATATCGGCCTGCCGAGAGGTGCAGCGTTCCGTTGCCGGAAATTTCCGCGCCGCCGTTGTCCAGAGTCACCACCGGCACGCCATTGATCCTCAAGCGCCCGGTCGAGCCCGTCGTGAGATGGAAGGTGTAGGCTCCCTCCTGCGCGATCTCGAGGTAACCGTAAAAACGCACCGCGAAATGGTTGTTGCGCACACCCTCATTGGGGTTGTTCCACCAATACGGTCGAATCCCGAGTCCCAGTTCCGGCACGACGCCAGAGGCCCATCCATGCAAGGGCGCCTCGGGTTGACCGGGAATGGAAACCTTCAACGCGCCCGGCAGCGAATCCCACAAATCGAACACGCGGAAGCTCGGCCACCCCGAATTTCCGTCCCACCAATCGCCGGCCGCTCCGTTCCACCACCAGGCGCCGAGCGTGCCGTGGTTCCACCACTGCCAATGCACATA
>CAZVPK010000287.1:0-2013 GCA_964628505.1 uncultured Chthoniobacter sp. | reverse complement strand
CCGCGGTGGTGGAGGGCTTGGAGGAAGTCGGCGCGGCACTCGATGGAATGGGATTCGTCGAGGAGGAGGTCGCAGGCGTGCTGGATTTCCTCGCGGGCGAGGGGAGTGGTGGCGGCTTTGGCGGTGAGTTCGGGGAGTTTCATTGTTTCAACGGATGAAGCCCCAGCGTTCGCTGACGGGCCAGTAGACGAAGAAGCCGCGCCCAGCGACATTTCGCTCGGGCACGGCACCCCAGTCGCGGCTGTCGCGGGAGTGATAGCTGTTGTCGCCAAGCGCGAAGTAGCTGCGGGGCGGGACAGTGAATGTGGCCTCGGGCGAGCCGAGGAAGCGGAAGGGCGGACCGCCGCGGCCGCCGTTTGAGTAGCCGTTGTAGCCATCCTTCATGCCGATCACGCGTTCGATCATGGGCTGGTCGGGAATTTTTCCGTCGATGGTGAGGGTGGGGGGATCGATGCGGAGGGTGTCGCCGGGCATTCCGGTGAGGCGTTTGATGTAATGCTGGGAGCCCATCGCGGGATCGAGACCGGCTTCGATTTCGCGGATGCCGGTGGTTTTGAAAACGAAGACATCGCCGAGTTCGGGTTTCTGGAAATTGTAGGCGACCTTGTTGACGAAAATCTGGTCGCCGGTGTCCACATGGCCGCGGGCGATGACCTCGCCGGCGGCGTATTCGCGGCCCGGCAACACGCGGAAATACTGCATGAGCGGGGCGCGCGGAGTGAAAAGCGTGTAGCGGTTCCGGCGGCAGACGATGTCGGTGAAGGTGAAAAAATTCAGGTAGGTGCGCTCCTCGAGGGCGACGACGACATCCTCTTCCTTCGCGCGGAGGTCGATGTGGTGACGGCCACGAACGACGAGGTCGAAGGCGCGCACGAGAATGTTCGGCGGGGAGGTTTCGGTGGGCACGCCGACGATTCCGTAGAGGGTCGGCTGCATCGACCCGGTGGGGATGCGGACGGGTTGGAGGAAAAAGGCTTTCACGCCCGCGGCCACGACGACGGCGACGAGGAGGACTTCGATGTTTTCGCGGAGGGCGGGGAATTTGAGCGGAGGCACGCAGCGGCCGATGAGGTCGTCGATGGCGCGCATGCGGTTGGCGACCTCGGAGCGGTCACGGCGTTTCATCGCGGCGCGGAGGTCCTCGATGGCCTCTTGGATTTTTTCAACCTGATCTGGGGTGAGGATGTCGCGCTTGTAGGCGAGGAATTTTTTCGCGCCGTGGAGGTAGTGTTTCGCCTCTTTGATGTAGCGGGGTGTGAGAAAAAACATGGCGCGGGTGGGGGACTAGCTGGTGCGGAGGACCTGGATGAAGGCTTCCTGCGGAATGTTCACGCTGCCGACGGCCTTCATGCGTTTTTTGCCCTCTTTTTGTTTTTCGAGGAGCTTGCGCTTGCGGGTGATGTCGCCGCCGTAGCATTTCGCGGTCACATTTTTCCGGAGCGCGCTCACGCTTTCGCGGGCGATGATTTTTCCGCCGATGGCGGCCTGGATGGCAACCTGGTAGAGTTGTTGAGGGATGACTTCCTTGAGTTTCGCGGCGAGGGCGCGGCCGCGGGATTCGGCTTTCTCGCGGTGGACGATGCAGGAGAAGGCGTCCACCGGCTCGCTGTTGACGAGCATTTCGAGCTTCACGAGTTTTGCGGGTTTGTAGCCGGCCTGCTCGTAGTCCATCGAGCCGTAGCCGCGCGTGATGGATTTCAATTTGTCCACGAAATCGACGAGGATTTCGTTGAGCGGAATCTCGGTCGTGAGCATGACGCGCTTGGTATCGATCGACTCGGTGTGCGAAACCTCGCCGCGTTTTTCCATGATGAGCTGCATGATCGGCGAAATGTATTCGTTCGGGATCATGACGAAGCAGCGGACCATCGGCTCGCGGATTTCCTCGATCACGCTGGGGTCGGGGAGTTGGTCGGGATTGTCGATGCGGAGGACTTCGCCGTTGGTGCGCTCGACCTCGTAGATGACCGAGGGGTAGGTGGCGATGATGTCCATGTCGAACTCGCGGCGGAG
>CAZVPK010000286.1:0-2013 GCA_964628505.1 uncultured Chthoniobacter sp. | reverse complement strand
GCTAGCCAGCCCCTCCCGAACGCCTTCGCCGCGCCGCTCCTTCCCGCGTCTCCACAGCATGTCAACCCAGCCCGACCCTCCCGCCGGCCGATCGTTGTCCCTTCTCTCGGTTGTGATCCCCGCGCGGGACGAGGAGGGATGCATCGCCTCCACCGTCGAGCACCTGCACCTCGAACTTTCCCTCCGCGGCGTTCCCCATGAAATCGTCGTGGTGGACGACGGCTCCACCGATTCCACCTGGCAAATCCTCCAGGCCGAAACCGCCAAAATCCCCGCCCTCCGACCCGTCAAAAACCCCGGTCCCCACGGCTTCGGCCGCGCCATCGCGCGCGGACTCGATTTCATGTCCGGCGACGCCGTGGTTGTCATGATGGCCGACGAGTCCGACGACTGCCGCGATGTCGTCCGCTATTGGGAAAAACTCAACGAAGGCCACGACTGCGTCTTCGGCAGCCGCTTCCTCAAGCACGGCGGAGTGATCGACTACCCGCCCATCAAGCTCGCCCTCAACCGCGCTGCGAACCTTTTCATCCGGCTCCTCTTCCGCCACGGTCTCAACGACACCACAAACGCCTTCAAAGCCTACCGCCGCGAAGTCATCGACGGCGTCCGCCCCATCCTCTCCCCGCATTTCAACATCACGGTCGAACTCCCGCTGAAAGCCATCATCCGCGGGTTCGGCTTCACCACGATCCCCATCACCTGGCGCAACCGCCGCACCGGAGTCGCCAAACTCAAGATCAAGGAAATGGGCAGCCGCTACCTCTTCATCTGCCTCTACGTCTGGCTGGAAAAATACTTCTCCCGCGGGGACTACTTGAAGGCAAAAAACGGGGCTTGAAACCCGACTCGTGCCCGCTCCCGGCCATCGACTCCAATCGGCCTCTCTCCTTTCGGCCGGGCGGCGAAGTCAAAGGCAAATCCGGGTCATTTTTCTACGAAAAAAAGTGTCCATAAACAGGGCAGCATTTTTTGCATGCAGTGACTTTTTTTGAGCTCGAGGAAGGCAAGGCGAAATGGTCACGACCAATCTGGCTGAGGCCCAAAAGCGTTTTGCCCATTGCACGAGGCCTGTGAAAAGTGGAAACGCCGGTGGTGCTTTGCGAGAGAAACAAGCAAATTGCCGAAATTCGCCCTCACGCAAAATCCTTCGCCAAACGCCCCAGACGAAAAAATCGGCCTCATGAATGGCCTCTGTCCCGCGGGATTGGAATTTTTGCAGGGCGATCCGCAGACCGAGCATGACTTCCATGATGCCCCGGCTTTTCCAATTTCCGCCACAAAGCCGACGGCGTGAAACTCCTCGACACTTGTGCCTTTCTGCGGAGGAGCGACCAAACGGCGTGCCTTTCGCCCCGGGTTCGCGAACTGGTTTGGAATCCCGGCAACCAACTCGTCCTGCACCTGGCCACCTCCCGCTCCTCATCCCTCCACACAAGATCGTGCCGGATTCCATTTCAAGGCAAGATCTTCTCCGTAAATCGCTTTCGGATGCATATATCCATTGCCTCGAGCGCCTTCCGAAGTCGGACCGCGCCTCCTTCGACCGGCTTTTGGTCTGCCACGCCATCATCAATGGACTCACAATCCTGCGCCCGGACCCCACGATCCACCAATACCCCGCGAACTCTGTTTGGTGAAGCCCGCCAACCCGGGCGGACGCCATCGTCCGCAAGCCCGCCCCGCGGAAACCGGAACCGTGAAGCAACCAACCGCCGAGGCGGCGTCCCCCCTGCCATCGGGATTCCGGCACCCCTAGTGTCGAAACGCCCCCCTTCCCGAAAAAATCCGAAAAATCCCGAAATTCACCTGAAAGCAACCCCCTCCAATCGCACAACAAAAATGCGACGATCGTCGATGAAAACTTGTGCGATAAAGTTGGGAGTTTTTGGCGTGGAGAGTTTCCGGTTGATCCGAATCCTGCGGGAAAACATTCCGACCAACTTGAGAATGCCACATAAATTGCGTAGCGGGGCCCGAGGGTGGGGCAGGGGAATGGAGAGGGGATGAGCG
>CAZVPK010000285.1:0-2018 GCA_964628505.1 uncultured Chthoniobacter sp. | reverse complement strand
CAAGCGGGTCCCTCCTCGCAAAGCGCCGGGCGTGACCTTTGGTCAACGACACCCGCGCAAAAAAACAGCCCAAAGAAGGGGGCACAGGCGTCCCGGCACGCGCTCCCGCACTTTTTCCTTCTCGGTCACACCCTCAAACTCACCCCCCGCCCGGAAACGCCGCTCCCGTGAACCCCGCCGAACCCTGCGAAGGCACCGTCCCTCCATGATTCACCATCCCCTCGACCAGCAGAACATAGCAATACTCCCCCGCGATCGAACTCGTCCAGGCCACCGGATTCGGAAACCGCGCCGGATCGCCCGACACCCGCACCAACGCCCCCGTCAGCGTGACGAACTCGTCTTTTTTCGCCGCCAGCACCTGCGCCTTCATCTCCTCGGAATCGCAGACGATGTGAAAATTGTGGCAAAAATCCAAAGGATCCACGCCCTTCGGAAGCGCCGTCTTGATCGAGAAGTTGCTCCGGCGGTGGCCCTGCGTGCTTCGAATCGTCCGGTCCGTCAATAGCGGACCCCACGCGAGGTTGAAGTCCGCCCAGCTCAGGGATTCGCTGTGGTAGCCGTTCTTCGGCGGTTTCACATCGTAGTGTTTCAACGAGGTGATGCGGGCCACGATCTCGAACGGAACCAGCTTTTCATAGACCAGCTCCGGGCTGAGCCGCGAAGGAATCAGCTCGGGCGCTTGGATTTTTTCCACCGGAACCTCCTCGAACCCGGCGGAAATTTTTCCCGCAAAAGGCGAGGGCTCGCCGAGCGCCGACAAAGGAATCCAACCGCAAACCTCGCGATGCCGCACGAGGGCGGAGGTCTCGTTTTCATCCAGAATTTCGACCTTGGTTCCGCGGCTCGCCGCAACCTCGCGGGTCGAACCGGAGGCGGAGGCTTTCCGAAAAACCACCTGCGTGGCGAGAAAGTCCTTGCCGATCGGAACCAGCTCCGTCCTGCCCTGCAAAAGCGACCGGCGATCGACCCACGCGCGTTGTCTTTCCCAAGCCACAAATGCGCTCAACCGGTTTTCCTGCAGCACATCCACGATCGTCCCCGCGGGAGCCCATTTTCCGCCGGCTCCGCGGCCGCTCCGGGACTCCGAGGGAAAAAACGCGGGCGCGCTCAAAACCGCCTCGCCCGCGCCGACACGGCCGGCAAACGCGACCGAGCCCAGCCACACGGCCAGCAGTGCGACTCGGAAGAAGTGTGTCTTGGGGATCATCTGGAGGTTTGTCCCGTGAGGGATTCCTCACCCCAGCGTCCGCGGCACCTGCGAGGAGTGGTGCTGCTTGATCGGACGGGGCTTTGAGACATTCAGCGTGTAGGAAAAGCGCGCCTCGAAGGCCAGCGGTTCGTCTTCCACCTCGAAACAAAACCGGTAAATCCCGCTCACCACTTTGATGTTTTCCGACAGGGCGCGGACGCGAAGGGTTTTGTCGTGGAGGGAAACCTGGAGCCCCTTGCGGCTCGCGAGCGATCGGAAGTCATCCCGGCGCTGTTCCCGGGTGTGAATCGTGTGCGGGGAGAAAGTCGGCAACATCACCGAGTGGTCGGCATAGAGATCCGCCACGCCGTCCACATCTCCGGAGTTCACCAAGTCCACCCATCGCGTCACCACGGCGACGGCATCGAGATTCTGCTCTTCGATCCGAGGGTGGGAGGCAATCATGGCGGAATGTTTTCCGTCGACCGCCGAGCTGTCACGCATGGATTTCTTTGAGCCTTTCCGCGCGGATGCCGGGTTTTCATTGAACCTCAAAATCCATCAGGCGCACTCCCTGTTTTTTTTTGAGGCGAACGCGCTGCGGCAAAAGCCCGTTCGCCGGCGCGAGGTCGACTTGATCCGTCGAGGAATCCGCCAAGCGCCCCGGACCATCCAACAAGCCCGGCGCACGGAGGACGGCAGCGTAAATTCCCATGCCCACATCCCGATCGCCCTCCTCCACCCGTCGCAAGGTCGAGCGGGAAGTGAAGGCGCGGTCGGCGAGCAGAGCCATCGGCAACCGGCGACTTTCAAATTCTCCCAACCC
>CAZVPK010000284.1:0-2047 GCA_964628505.1 uncultured Chthoniobacter sp. | reverse complement strand
TTCCCGCTTTACAACTGGGAGGCGATGTCGCGCGACAATTTCGCCTGGTGGCGCCGCCGCCTCGAGATTTCCCGCGAGGTGTTCCACCTGCTCCGTGTCGACCACGCGCTCGGGTTTTTCCGCATCTGGAATTTTCCGTGGCGTCCCGAGGACAACGCCCGGTTCACCTACCTCACGCCCGAGCAGGCGCAGGTCATCACCGGCGGACGCCTCCCCGGTTTCACGCCCTACGACGACAGCACCCAGAGCAACCGCGAATACAACCGCCGCCAGGGCGAAATGCTCTTCAAGGTTTTCGTGGAAGAGACCGGCCCGCACCGGCTCATCGCCGAGGATCTCGGCGAGATGTCGCCCTATGTGCGCCCCACGCTCGAGGCCCTCGAGATTCCCGGCTTCAAAATTCCCATGTGGGAGGTCGACGAGGACGGAAAGATGTTGCCCGGTTCGAGCTACCAGCGTCTGAGCCTCGCCACCTTCGCCACGCACGACCATCCGACGATCCGCCAATATTGGGAGGACTGGAACACCGAGGCCGTCAAAGCCGGCAAGGGCGCGAAGGCCAAAAAGGAAATGCGCGACATTCTGGATTTCTGTGGCCACCCCGAGATCCCCGTGCCGTGCGACTACACGCCCGAGGTGCATGCCGCCTTCATCCACGGGCTTTTCGCCAGCAACTCCTGGCTCGTCGTCCACCAGATCACCGACATCTTCGGATCGCGCGAGCGGTTCAATGTCCCCGGCGCCGTGGGCGATCAAAACTGGACCACGCGCGTGGAGGGCGAAATCAAGGATTGGGACAAGCTCTACAAAAACGAGCTTCTGATGTGCTCGCTCGCCCTGCGCGAGACCGGTCGCATCCCCGCCGCCGGCAAGTCCTGAGAAATTCCTCTCGCGGATTGCGCGCCCGCCGCCGATCCGCCACATTGAGCGCATGAGCACCAGCGCCCCGACGCCCGTCCTTCCCGACGCCAGCGGCCATTTCGGTCCGTATGGCGGCATGTTCGTTCCCGAAACGCTCATGACCGCCCTGCAGGACCTCGAGCGCGAATACCACGCCGCGCGCAAGGACCCCGCGTTCCGCAAGGAACTCGCCGCACTGCTGGCGGATTTTTGCGGGCGCCCCACCCCGCTCTACCTCGCCGAGCGGCTCACCGAAAAACTCGGCGGCGCGAAAATTTATTTGAAGCGCGAAGACCTGCTCCACACCGGCGCGCACAAGATCAACAACGCGATCGGCCAGATCCTCCTCGCCCGCCGCATGGGAAAAACCCGCATCATCGCGGAGACCGGCGCCGGCCAGCATGGAGTCGCCACCGCCACCGCCGCCGCGCGCTTCGGCTTCGATTGCACGATCTACATGGGCGCGGTGGACATGGAGCGCCAGGCCCTCAATGTCGCGCGCATGCGATTCCTTGGGGCGAAAGTCGTCGGCGTCACCGCCGGCCAGGCCACGCTCAAGGAAGCGATCAACGAAGCCATGCGCGACTGGGTGACGAATGTCCGCTCGACCCACTACATCCTCGGCAGCGCCCTCGGCTCGCACCCGTATCCGATGATCGTCCGCGATTTCCATCGAGTGATCGGCGACGAAACCCGGCGCCAGATTTTGCTGCGAGAGGAACGCCTACCCGACCTGCTCGTCGCCTGCGTCGGCGGCGGCAGCAACGCGATCGGATTTTTCTATCCCTTCCTCAACGACGAATCCGTGAAAATGACCGGCGTCGAAGCCGGAGGCGACGGCATCGTGCGCGGACGCCACGCCGCCCGTTTCCAAGGCGGCAAGCTCGGCGTGTTGCAAGGAACCAAAACCTGGCTCCTCGCCGATGACGATGGCCAGATCGAACTCACGCACTCCGTCTCCGCCGGCCTCGACTACGCCGCGATCGGGCCCGAGCACAGCTACTACCGCGACTCCGGCCGCATCGACTACGACTACGCCACCGACGCCGAAGCCCTGTCGGCGTTCCGCACGCTAGCCGAAATCGAAGGCATCATCCCCGCCCTGGAAACCGCCCACGCCATCGCGCATGTCATCAAAGTCGCGCCC
>CAZVPK010000283.1:0-2063 GCA_964628505.1 uncultured Chthoniobacter sp. | reverse complement strand
CGATCCGGAATTCCAGATCGCGCCGATGATCGACATTCTCCTCGTGCTGCTCGTCTTTTTCATGTCGATCAGCTCGACCGAGGTGCTCCAGTCCAACAAGGAAATCAACCTCCCCGTCGCCAAGGAGGCGAAGGAGGCCAAGGACAACCCCGGCCAGGTCATCATCAACGTCACCTACGCCCCGATCAACGACGCCACCGCCATCGAGGTCGACCAGCGCGACTACGCCTCCCCGCGGGACATCGTCCCCTTGCTCAAGGAAAAAGTCGGCGTGAATCCCCTCACGCGCGTCCTCATCCGCGCGGACCGCGAGGTGAGGTTCGACTACATCAAACAAGTCCTCGTCGCCGTCGGCGAATCCGGGGTCGGCAATGTCACCTTCTCCGTCGTCGACAAGGACCCCAAAGCCGCCACCCCCTCGTGATTTTCACAATGTCCCATCCACTCCAACCCGCTCCCGCCGGCGTCCCGCGGGAAAACTCCTGACCCATGGGCGGCGGCGGCGTATCCGAAGACGGCGACGTGGGATTCCAGATCGCCCCGATGGTCGATGTGGTCTTCGTTCTCCTCCTCTTCTTCATGGCTTCGGCCGGGTCCCAGATCATCGAGAAGGAACTCAACATCAGCCTCCCCAGCGGCCGCTCGGCCAGCGCCGCGAAATCGATTCCCTCCACGCCCATCATCATCGACATCCTTCCCGATGGACGCATCCAGATGAACAACCGCGTCTACGACACCCCCACCAGCAAGGAACTCCCCGAACTCCGCGCCTGGCTCGCCGAAACGATCAAGAAATTCGGCGACAAGGACCCCGTGATCCTTCGCCCCGATCCCAACACCAAGCACGAGCGCGTGATGGATGTCCTCAACGCCGCCTCCGCCGCCGGTGTCACCAAGCTCTCGTTCAGCTGAAAAACCCGCGCGCCCGCCGGAATCCAGGCGGCGCGGCGGCTCCCCGCCCGTCGTCCTGACCATCGCGGGCTCCGACAATTCCTGCGGAGCCGGCATCCAGGCCGACCTCCAGACCATCACCGCCTTCGGTGCCTACCCGCAAACCGCCGTCACCTGCGTGGTCGCCGAAATCCCCGGCCAAGTCTCCGCCGTCCAGGCCATCCGCCCCGAAATCGTCGCCGAGCAAATCCGCCTCAGCCTCCGCGCGTTTCCCGTCGCCGCCATCAAAACCGGCATGCTCTATTCCACCGCGATCCTCTGCGCTGTTGCCGACGTCCTCCGCGATCACGCCCAAAAAATCCCCCTCGTCGTCGATCCCGTGATGGTCGCCTCCAGCGGCGATCCGCTTCTCCGCCCCGGCGCCATCGCCGCCTACCGCAAACTCCTCTTCCCCCTCGCCACCGTTGTCACCCCCAACCTCGACGAATTGCGAATCCTCTCCGGCCATCCCTGCCGCAACCTCGAAGAAATCCAAACCGCCGGTGCCGCCCTTGTCGAAAAATACGGATGCGCCTTCCTCCTCAAAGGCGGCCATCTCAAAACCTCCACCGCCACCGACATCCTCGCCACCCGCGGCGGCATGGAATTTTTCACCGCCCCCTTCCGCCGAAACGCCGAGACCCACGGCACCGGTTGCACCCTCTCCGCCGCCATCGCCTCGGGCCTCGCCCACGGCCGCTCCCTCTCCCGCGCCGTCGCCGACGCGAAATCCCACATCACCCGGGCCATCTCCGAATCCCACCGCTGGAATTCCACCTCCGCCCTGCGCCATTTTCCGCTTCCCTGACGCGGCCCCGCGGCGGCGGGTTTTTTAATTTGCGCCCGCGCCTCATCCGTTATCCTTCGCCTTTCAACGAAATGATCTCCGCCACCGAAAAAACCCTTCGCGACCTCCTCGCCCAACGCATCGTCCTCCTCGACGGCGCGATGGGCACGATGATCCAGCAATACAAATTGCAGGAGGCCGACTACCGCGGCGACCGCTTCGCCGACTGGACCGGTCAGGACCTCAAGGGAAACAACGACCTCCTCGTGCTCACCAAGCCGGATGTCGTTCGCGAGGTCCACTCGAAATACATCGCCGCCGGGTCGGACATCATCGAGACGAACAC
>CAZVPK010000282.1:0-2086 GCA_964628505.1 uncultured Chthoniobacter sp. | reverse complement strand
CGACGATGCCGGACTCGATGCCGTAGGCGTTGCCGAGGACGACGTTGGCGGTTTTGCGTCCGACCCCCGATAGATCGGTGAGGGTTTCGAGATCTCTCGGAACTTCGCCGTGATGGTCTTCGACCAAGCCTTGCGCGGCGGCGATGAGGTTTTTGGCTTTGTTGCGGAAGAAGCCGGTGGAACGGATGAGTTCTTCGACGTCTTCCTGTTTCGCGGCGGCGAGGGCTTGGGCGTCCGGGTATTTTTTGAAGAGGGCCGGGGTCACCATGTTGACGCGGACGTCGGTGCACTGGGCGGAGAGGATGGTGGCAACGAGAAGTTGGAAGGGGCCGTCGTGGTCGAGTTCGCAGTGCGCGTCGGGGTAGGTGGCGCGGAGGATACGAAGAAGCTCGCTGGCTCGAGCGTGGCGAGTGGCGAGTGACGAGTGACGGGTCTTTTTCGTCACGAGGGGCCGAGGGCGTTGAGGCGCTCTTGGGCTTTGGGGGCAAATTCCGAGTCGGGGAATTTTTCGGTGAGTTCTTTGTAGGCGCGGAGGACCTGGGCTTTTTGCTTGGCCGCTTTTTCGGGGTCGCTCGATTGGAGTTCGGCGACTTGGGCCTCGAGGAGCTGCCCGCCCTCCCACAAGCCGGTGGCAGCGGCTTCGGGGACGCCTTCGTAAAAGGCGGAGATTTTGATGAAGTAATCGATGGCGGCGTCGCGTTCGCCTTTGTCTTTCTGGATGAAACCGCCGAGGAGCATGGCGTTCGCGCGGAGGTCCGTGGGGGCGTTGGGGGCGCGGATGATTTGCGTGAGCAGCGCGATGGCCTCGTCGGTCTTGCCTTGGGCGCGCAGGGAATCAGCAATGCCGTAGTTGGCTTCGAGGACTTTGGGCGACCATGGGTAGAGGGATTTGAGTTTCTCGAAGAGGGCGCCGGCGCCGGCGACGTCGCCTTGTTCCTGAGCGACGCGGCCGAGTCCGAAGATCGAGATGGCTTGGGCCTCTTGGATGGCGGGCGGGGCTTGGGCGGCTTCTTGTCCGGCGGGGTTCGGATAATCGACGGCGATTTTTTCGAAGACGGCCTTCGCTTCGGCGGCTTTGCCGTTCTCGAGGAGAGCGAGGCCGTAGAGGTCGAGGTCGGACGGGGCGTAAACCAGCGCGGGATCGTAAGCTTTGTTCATTTCCTCGAGCGCGCGGGCGGGATCTTTCTCGCTGATGAAGGCGGCGCGGGCGAAGAGGATCTTGCTCTTGGCGGCGTCAGGCGCGGAGGCGGCGAGGTCTTCGAAATATTTTTCGACGGCCGCGGCATCGATGATTTCGGCCGCGAGTTCCATCTGCTTGGCGGCGAGAAGCGAGCGGAGGCCGAGTCCCAGCTGCGGGCTGTCAGGATAAGTGGCGGCCATTTTCTCGCCGGCGGCGATGGAGGCGGCGAGGGCGGCCATCCATTTCTCCTGTTCCTCCGGAGTGAGCGCGCCGTAGCGTCCGAGTTTTTCGGCGGCGGCGCGGTGCAGGTCGGCGATTTTGAGCATGGCTTCGGGTGCCTTGGGCGCGGTGGCGTATTTCTCCGCGAAGCTCTGGTAAGCGGCGACGGCGGCTTCGAGATTGCCGCGGTTGGTCTCGGTCTGACCGATGCTGTCGAAGGCGAAAAAGACTTTGTCGTCGTCGGGATATTTCGCGACGAATTCGGTCATGAGGCGGACGACTTCGTCGGAGTTCTGCGCGGCTCCGGCGAGTTGGGCGCGTTGGAAGTAGGTGAAGGGCGCGGGCTGGCTTTGCGGGAATTTCTCCGCGATCTCGGCCATGGTGCTGACGGCTTCGTCGTTGCGTCCGAGCGCGAGCTTGGCCGCGGCGGCGGAATACATCGCGCTCGGTGTGAGCTGGGTGTCCGGGTATTTCTGCACGAAGGCGTCGATGAGCGGGAGGGAGCCTTCGTTGTCGCCTTTTTGCTGGGTGCCGACGGCGACCCAGAACTCGGCTTCCTCGACCTGCGTGGCCTGCGGGAATTTTGTGACGAGTTCCTGGTAAGCGGCGATGGCGTCGTCCCATTTGCCCTGCTCCTTGAAGACGTTGCCGATGCCGAGTTGGGCGACGGCGCCGACTTCGGGCGGC
>CAZVPK010000281.1:0-2086 GCA_964628505.1 uncultured Chthoniobacter sp. | reverse complement strand
CGGGACGGGTTCGGCGAGGCCCTCGAGAAAAACCAACGCGCCTCTCGCAGAGTCGTTCTGCAACGAGGCCACCCGCGAAAGATTCAGAATGAGCGACCGGTCGAGACGCGCAAACGGCGGCGAGGGGAGGGTGCGCTCATAGGTTCCCAACGCCTGGCAAATCAGAAGCGGAGCCTCTCCGGCCACGGTCACCCGAGTGAAATCGCCGTCGGCTTGGAGCAGAAGAACCTTGTCCAGCGGGGCCACCAGGGTTCGCCCCGGCGTGCGCAGGCAAAGGCGGTCGGCATCGCCCAGAGCGGGCGAGTCCGGGGAATTGGCCAAGGCGGCGCGGAGGCGCTCCACCGCGACGGCGAGGCGTTTCGCGCGCACCGGCTTGAGCAAATAATCCACCGCATCCACATCGAACGCCTTCGCGGCATATTCGCTGTGGGCGGTGACGAACACCACCGGTGGCGGGGATTCCAACTTGGCCAAAATCTCGAATCCGCCCCCGTCGGGCATCACCACATCGAGAAACAGGGCGTCGGGACGAACCGCCGGGATGGCCGCGACGGCCTGGCGGAGATTTTCCGCCTCGGCGCAAACCTCGAGGTCGGGAATTTTCTCGAGCATTCCGCGCAGGCCCTGGCGGGCGAGCGCCTCGTCATCGACCAGCATCACGCGGAGCATGGGGCGCCTTTCAATTCCAGTTTGGCCACCACACGGCCGTGGTCTTCCCGCAATTGGAAATCGTGACGGCCCGGGTAGTGGAGATCCAGGCGGCGGCGGAGGGTTTCCAAGCCGAAGCCTGTGCGGTTGGGATCCGGCGGGCGGAGGGCGCCGGTATTGGAAACCGTGATCATCAGGGCCTCGGCGGAGGTTTTGGCCTCGAGGGAAATCTCCAGCGGGCCGTGGTCGCCCGCTGTTTTTTCCAGGCCGTGCTTGAGCGCGTTTTCGACGAGGGGTTGCAGAAGGAAGCACGGCACCATGCGCCATCCCGCGGAATTCTCCACCGCCACCAAAAAGCGCAACCGCTCGCCGAAGCGCGCGCGCTGGATCCGCAGATAGGCCTCCATGGCGCGGGTCTCGGTGGCGAGTTGGACGAAGGGCTCCTTGCGATGATCCAGCGAGTAGCGGAGGTATTCCGAGAGGTCGTTGACCATCTCCAGCGCCGCATCGGGATGGGCCGGGATTTCCGCCGCGATTCCGTTGAGGGAATTGAAAAGAAAATGGGGGTCGAGTTGCGCGCGCAGCATCTGGAGTTCCATGTGCCGCGCCTCGCGCTCCGCCAGTTCCCGCCTGGCTTCGCCGGCCACGCGACCCGCCTCCGAGCAGAGCCAGAAATACCCCAGGCTCCAAATCATGAAGACCGCCCACATCGACATGTTGCGCAGAACCGCCGTCACATAAAAATCCTGCATTGCGTTGTGCCATCCGGTCCAAAGCGCGAATCCGCTGGCGATCGAGGTTTGCAGGAGGGCCGCTCCGAGACTGGCCGCGATCAAAAGCGCCGCCGCGCCGAGGCCGAACGCCCCATGGCGCCGGCGGTAGATTTTCCGGAGGCCCAGCGACAGAAACAGGCACGACCCCTCCACCACAATCACGAACCCCGTCGCCTGCGCCACCGGTTCGCCGATGGCCAAGCGGATGCCGAAAGTCCCGAGGCCGATGACGAGCCAAAACCCGAGGTTCAGCGCCCAGAACGGCGCGGGCTGGGAGGTCCGGGTCATCCGTTCACCGCGGCTCCCGACTCCGCCAGCGCCCGGTGAAGAATTTTTTCCTGCGCCGCCGCCATGCGACGGGCTTTGGCGGGAGAGGTATCGTCGTGGCCCGAGAGGTGGAGAAGGCCGTGGATGAGGTAGAGGGCGAGTTCGGTGGTGGTGTCGTGCCCGAATTCCTTCGCGCGCTCCGCGGCGACCGGGGCGCAGACGAGAATCTCGCCGTAGGGGAAAGTGATCACATCGGTCGGGCCGGGGATTCCGAGGAAATCGCGATGGACCTTCGCCATCGCGCGCGCGCCGAGGATGGAAATCTCCACGCCGGGCAGGGAGGCGAGTTCGGCGTTGTGTTTTTTCGCGATCGAGAGGCAGTGCGGCAACGCGGCGGC
>CAZVPK010000280.1:0-2105 GCA_964628505.1 uncultured Chthoniobacter sp. | reverse complement strand
GCCTACCTCCAATCCGCAACCGACCAACCCGGCAAGGTGACTCTCTACAATGTCCGGCTGAAAAATCCCGCCGGCGCCGATGCCGTGGCGGCGGCCATCGATCGGCATTTCGCCAATTCCGCGTCCCCGACCCGAACCGCGAAGGAGCGGGCGTTTCTGGACGCCGCCGTGTCGAGCCTCGCCGGTCTGGTGGAGTTTGCCGCCCTGCTGGGGTATGGAGCGCTCGGCCTTGTGGCGCTCGGCGTGGGGAACAGCCTCTCCATGGGAATCCGCGACCGCACCCGCGAGATCGCCATCTTGAAGATCGTCGGCTTCCGGCGGCCCCAGGTTTTTCGCCTGATGCTCTCCGAGGCGCTTGTCTGCGGGCTCGTCGGCGGGATGGTCGGCGTTTCGCTTGCCTGGGCGCTGATTACCGCGTCGAGATTCGAGATGTCGGTCGAGGGATTTTCCTTCGCACCCTCGCTTTCGGCGGCCTTGTCGGGCGAGGCCTTGCTGCTATCGGCTGTGCTGGCCGTCGCGGCGGGAGTTTTTCCCGCGCTGCGTGTGGCCCGCCTTCGGGCTGTGGATGCCTTGAGGGAGGTGGACTGATGCTGCTGAAATATCATTGGCGAAGCCTCGTGCTGCGGCGCTCCCGCACGCTTCTCGCCGCCGCGGGCATCGGGCTCGCCGTGTTTGTCGCGATGGCGATGCTTGGCCTTTCCCGTGGAATTGTTGCGGGGTTCCAAGCCACGGGCAACCCGCTCAATCTTCTCGTCACGAGCCGTGGCGCGGAGACGATTGAATTCTCATCCCTCGACCGCTCCGCCTACGAAGCGCTTCGGCACTCGCCGGGCTTGGCGGAGGTCGATGGAACCGCGCTGGCATCCCCGGAGATTCTCTTTGCGGCCACGCACGAGAAGAACGGACGCTTTTCGCAGGCCCTCGTGCGGGGAGTTCTGCCGATCGCCGCCGCCACGCACGACCAGGTGGTTTTGACCGAAGGCCGCTGGCCATCGGGAGGCGCGGAGATCGCCGTCGGGCCGCTCGTTGCCGTCAAGTTGGGGCTTCCCCAGGAGGCGTTGAATCCAGGCCGTGTTCTCGTTCTCGATGGCAACCCGTGGAAAATCGTCGGCCGCTTCGAGGCTCCGGGCACGGCGTTCGAGGCGGAAATCCGAGGGCCGCTGGACAGTTTGATGACGGCCTACCGCAAGGAGGAACTCAACGCCGTCGTGCTAAGCGCGCAAGACGAAGCGGCTCTCGACGAACTCCTGTTCGATCTCGACACCCGCCGGGATGTGGTCGTCTCGGTGCGGCGGGAAACCGACTATTACGCCGCGCACGCCGAGGCCTTTCGACCCGTCACGGCGGCCATCGCGGTGATGGCGGGAATCCTCACCCTCGGCGGCGCGCTCCTCGGAACGAACACCCTTTTCGCCTCCGTGACCTCGCGCACACGCGAACTCGGAATGCTGCGCACGCTGGGCTTCCGACGGTTTCAACTCGCCGCCGGTTTTGCCTTCGAGGGTTTGGTGCCGGCGGTCGCGGGATCCCTTGCCGCGATGGTCGCCGCCTTTTTGTTGCAAGGATTCGCCTTGCGCCTGCCGATGGGGGCCTTCCGCATTCAGGCCACGCCGGAGATTCTCGCAACCGGGCTTGCCCTGGGCTTGCTGATCGGTCTCCTCGGCAGCCTCGCCGCGATCGCCCGAACCATGCGACTTTCCACAATTCAAGCCATCAGGCATCTTTGAACGATCATGAAAATCCGACTCCTCCTCTTCGCGGTTTCCGCCCTCCTGATCCCGCTCGTCCACGCCGGGGAACCCCTCGGCGTGAATGCGCTTCATGAAAAACTCCCCGAGTCCGCTGGAATGGAAATCTCAGTCACCGGCCTCGTCGACCGCGTCTCCGCCGCGCGGCGCATGGTGGTGCTCATCGACACCTCCGAGGCCTCGTGCAAGGACGCCTGTGAGCGAAAGCTCCTCGTCGTCACCCTGCCCGAATCGGTGGAAATGCCTGCGAAGGGTTCGTTCCTCACCGCCACCGGAAAACTGTCGTCCGAAGCCGATCCGCCCCAACTGGTCGCAACGAGCCTCGTTCCAGCCGCGCCCTAGCCTGGCTCGACCGGA
>CAZVPK010000279.1:0-2119 GCA_964628505.1 uncultured Chthoniobacter sp. | reverse complement strand
TCTTCCCCCGGAACGGACGCACCCGCCGAGAGTGGTTGACGGCATTTTTGGAGGACTGTCCCGTGACGCTTCTTTTGAAGGGATCCCGAACACTCATCGGCTCCCCCGACACGCCACCATCATTCAACTCGACAGGCCATCCGGGGATGGCCACGGGCGGCATGGGCGACGTGTTGACAGGTGTCTGCGCCGCACTCGTTGCGCAGGGAAAAATACCGCATGACGCCGCAAGGATCGGAGCGTGGGTATGCGGGCGCGCCGCCGAGATCACCCTCCGCGATGGGCACGCCTCCCAGGAATCGCTTTGCGCCAGCGATGTTGTTTCCTCCCTCGGCGCCGCCTTCAACGATCTTCGCGCCGGGCTTTTTTGAACCATTCCCACCGGCACTGAACCTCGGTAGTTTCCTCCCCATGACCACACTCCTACTTGTCATTTTGGGATTCGCCCTACTGAACGCGGCCGGAATGGCTTTTCTGCTGGTCCGCTCCGGCACATCCGGCGGCCGCGCGCAACGCGAAGCCGAATCGCTCCTCCGCCAGGAACTCTCCCAACTCCTCCAAAACGGCCTTCGCCAAGGCGCCGAATCGACACGCGACGCGCTGCAGGCACAGGCCGGATCGGTCACCGCCCTCCGGGAGGCGCTGGACCGCCAGATTACAGAGTTCCGCCAGTCGTTCTCGGACTCCACCCGCCGCGAGCTCGAAGCCCTCGCCACCTCGGTGAAAACCTCATTCGACCTCCAAAACCAGCAACTCGGCAGGCTCACCACCGACAACTCCGCGCAACTCCAGACCCTCCGGGAATCCGTCGAGAACCGCCTTGCCGCCCTCCGCGACGACAACAACGCGAAGCTCGAGGCCATGCGCGCGACCGTGGAGGAAAAACTCCAAACTACCCTCGAACGCCGCCTCGGCGAGTCGTTCAAAATCGTGAGCGACAACCTCGACAAGGTCCAACACGCGATGCTCAACATGCAGACACTCGCCCAGGGCGTCGGCGACCTGAAGCGCGTCATGACGAATGTCACCACCCGCGGCGCATGGGGCGAGGTCCAACTCGCCGCCATCCTCGGCCAATTTCTCAGCCCGGGCCAATACGAGGCGAATGTCGCCACGACCGGCGGACGCGAACGCGTCGAGTTCGCCGTGAAACTCCCCGGACGCGGGGATCAGCCGGACACAAGCGTCTGGCTTCCGATCGACGCCAAGTTTCCGAAGGAGGACTACGAACGCCTCGTGGCGGCGATGGATGCCGGAGCCGTGGACGCAGCCGAAGCAGCCGCCCGCCAACTCGAGACGCGGATCAAGGCAAATGCCCGCGACATCCGTGAAAAATACCTCTCGCCGCCCGCCACCACGGACTTCGCGATCATGTTCCTTCCCACAGAGGGCCTCTACGCCGAGGTCCTGCGCCGTCGCGGTCTTGCGGAGGACCTCCAACACACCCACCGTGTCGTGATCGCCGGCCCGACCACCCTCGTGGCCCTTCTCAACAGCCTTCAAATGGGATTCCGCACCCTCGCGATCGAGCAGCGATCGAGCGAGGTCTGGGAAATCCTCGCGGCGGTAAAGACAGAATTTTCAAAATTCGGCGCCGCATTGGAAAGCGTCCGCAAAAAACTCCACACCGCCTCGAATGAAATCGACCAGGTCGGCACCCGCACCCGCGTCATGCAACGCGCGTTGCGCGGTGTGGAAGAGGCCCCGGAGGATGCAACACGCCTGCTGTTCGGCGAACCGGATCAGGAGGCCTGAAGCCGCGCGGGATCGAAGTTGGGGTGGATGTCCTCGTCGATCGCGCTCGTGCGACCGGCGGCGGCATGATGCGCGGCGGCGTAGGCGATCATGAGCGCGTTGTCCGTGTGCAGGCCGGGCGGCGCGGTGTGCAACACCACCCCCTCCTGCGCTGCTCGCCCGGCGGCCCGGGAGCGCAGCGAGGCATTCGCGCTTACTCCCCCGCTGATCGCCACCGCCCGGTGGCCGCATTCCCTTGCCGCACGGAACAGTTTGGCAAGAAGCACATCCAACACCGCCGCCTGAAACGATGCGCAGAGATCGGGAAGATCGGATTCCGCAGGGGCGTTCTTCTCCAAAAACACACGCACCGCTGTTTTGAGCC
>CAZVPK010000278.1:0-2124 GCA_964628505.1 uncultured Chthoniobacter sp. | reverse complement strand
GCCTGCGACAGCCCCGAGAAAACGCTCAAAGCTCTCCAGCGCGACATCGCCGCCTACTCGATCGATCCCGCGCCGGCCACCGACCAGAGGATCCAGGAGGGTTTTGAAAATCTCGCCGCGGACATTTCCAAGCTGCGGGCGGAGGGCAAGACCGCCGAAGCCGACTCGCTCGAGCGCCAAGCCAACACCCTGCGGACCCAATACGAGACGGTCCGACTGGCCGGTTCGATCCAGAAGGCGCGGGAAGCCATCCAGGGAGTGGGAGAATCCGTCCAGCGCGCCGGCGAGCAGATCGGCGAGCTTTTCAAGCCGACCCCCACACCCTCTTCCCCGTAGCGACCACTCGCGCGCTCAACCCCGAGACGGTTCGAAGGGGGTCAATTGGCGTTCCCCGGCGGTGTGATCTGGAACGTGCCGAAGAACGGCCAGAGTCCGTTGGTGGCCCCGTAAACCTGTCCGGTGAACCAACCCCCGGTTTCGGTTTGGAATTTCAAGCGGAACGTGAACACGCCCGCGCCAGCCAAATCCACACTGAGTGCGGTCGCGGATGAATCGTGGTCCACGAGGTAACCCGTAATCAGGTCCTCCGTGTTTTGATCGAGCTTGTAGGTTCCCGCATTTCCGTCAACCGGTTGGCCCGAGAATGTCATTCGCAAATTTTGGTTTCCGCTCGCGAGGTCGAGGTCGAGGGTTTGGCCGAGGAAGTTGGCGGGCCTGCGGGCGTATTGGAGTTTCGCGGCGCGGAGGAAATATTTCGAGCGGCCCGCGACGACCTCCGACACATCGATCGGCGCGGATCCCGGCGGGGCGGCATCGAAGACGAGTCCGAGATATTCCCACGCCTGCAGATTTTCGGATCCCAGGAACCGGTGTTCGGTGAAGGGCTCCCGCTCGACGGCGAGATTCCATCCCTGCGCCCAGCGCGCCGTGGCGTCCCTCCACTCCGGCAGGCCGTGCGGCCCCGAGGCGTCGAACGATTGCGCCGCGGCTCCGACCCGCGAAATTTCCACGCGCTCGATCGTGGTCGACCCGGAGGCACTGTTTCCGATCCCGTAAACGACGTCCATGCCCTCGACCACCCGGCCGAAGACCGAGTGTTTTTTGTTGAGCCAGGCGGTGGCGTTGAGCGTGATGAAAAACTGGCTTCCGTTCGTGTCCGGCCCGCTGTTGGCCATGGAGAGGACTCCCGGTTGGTCGTGAACAAGCGAAAGATGGAACTCGTCGCCGAAGCTGTATCCCGGCCCGTCGGCTCCCGATCCGTCGGGAGAACCGGCTTGGATGACAAAATCCGGCACGACCCGGTGGAAAGTGAGACCGTCGTAAAACGGACGCCTCACGAGTTTTCCCGTGGACTCCTCGAGCCAGGTGCGCGAGCCCTCGGCGAGGCCCACAAAATTGGCAACGGTCGCAGGCACGGCCTCGTGGGCGAGCTGGACGGTGAAATTTCCGCGGCTCGTCACGAAGGTGGCGAAAAGGCCGTCGCTCCCGGCGGCGAAGGGGAGCGCGGCCAGCAGGACCAATCCCGCCATGGCCAAGGGGCGTCGCATCGGGAAAAGGTTCCCGCGGCCGCGGGAAAAATCAAGCGGGACGCGGGGCGGGGCTCAGGCCCGGCCGATGCTCTCGTAGCGGAAGCCGGCCGCGCGAACCGTGTCGGGGTCGAGGAGGTTGCGTCCGTCGAAAATCATCGGGGTGTGCATGAGCTTGTGCAGCTCGCCGAGATCGACGGCGGCGAATTCCTTCCACTCGGTGGCGATGATCAGCGCCTCGGCGCCTTTGGCGGCCTCGAGGGGCGAGGAGGCGATTTTGGCGCCCTTCACCAGGTTGAACTCCACGGCCTTCTCCGAGCCCTTGGGATCGTAGGCGGTGACTTCCGCGCCTTCGGCGAGGAGGTCGTTGACGAGATCGATCGCGACGGACGAGCGGACGTCGTCGGTGTCGGGTTTGAACGCAAGTCCCCACACGGCGATTTTCTTGTCCTTCAGCACCCAGAGGGCCTCGCGGATTTTCGCCAGGAAGCGCTCGCGCTGGCCGCGGTTGATTTTTTCGACCTCCTTGAGAAGCGTGAAGGGAACGCCGAGGTCTTCGCTGATGGCGATGAAGGCGGCGATGTCCTTCGGGAAGCAG
>CAZVPK010000277.1:0-2139 GCA_964628505.1 uncultured Chthoniobacter sp. | reverse complement strand
CAACCAGAGCCCTCCTGGGCGGAACGCGAAAACAAACCGGTTCGCAGGAGGGACCTGCTTCTCCGCTTCGCTCCGGAATGTTGACTCGCTCGCGCCCGCACTCCGATCCGTAGGCTCTACGAGCCGGAGGCCCTCGGGTGCTCCGCCTCGCGCCTCGCAGGGCGATTGAAAAAAATCCGGCCATGGGCCGCTTGAAATTCCCCATGTCGGGCGCGGGGCGCACCCGACGGCGCCCGAGGCGGGCGCGCTCCCCGGGACCGGGCGCTCCCGCGCCATTTTCCAAAAATCCAGCCCGCACTTCCCCGCACAACGCCCTCCCGGTTCGTCAACGGGGTGGAATTCGGAGGCGTTCCGGCTTGCCTTCCCCTTCCCGTTCGCGGGGAATGGAACCGTTCCATGGGGACGCTCGCACATCTTTCCGAATCCCAACCGGTCGCCTGGGCGGTTCTGGTCTTTTCGTTGATCGCCGTCCTCGGCCTGTCGCTGGCCGGCCTCAAGATCAAGGGCGTGGGCATCGGGATCGCGGGGGTGCTCTTCGCGGGAATCCTGGCGGGACACGCCGGCCTGCGGGTCGAACCGGAGATTCTCGAGTTTGTGCGCGAGTTCGGACTCATCCTGTTTGTCTTCACGATCGGCCTCCAACTCGGGCCGAGCTTCTTCGCGTCCTTGCGCAGCGCGGGCATCCGCCTGAATTCCCTCGCGGCGGGAATCGTGGTCTCCGGCGCGCTGGTCGCACTGGGCTACGGTTGGCTCGCGGGGATGGACCCCTTTTCCACGGTGGGCCTATTCAGCGGAGCCACCACCAACACCCCCTCGCTCGGGGCGGCCCAGCAAACGCTCGGCGTGCTCGCCAACAACCACCACACCGAGGTCACCCCCGACCGCTCCGCGCTTCCCGCGCTGGCCTACGCGGTGGGATATCCCGTCGGCATTCTCGGCATCATCGGGACGATGCTTTTCCTTCGCGGAGTTTTCCGCATCGACCCCGAAAAAGAGGCCGCGGAATTCCAGGAGGAGCAGCGCAAGGGCATCGAGCCGCTGGTCCGCCGCAACCTGGTCGTGGAAAACCCCAACCTCGACGGGCTCCGGATCGCCGACATCCCCGGCCGCCGCGAAATGCATGTGATGGTTTCCCGCATCAAGCGGCCGGAGATCGAGGAGGTCGAACTCGCCACCGAACAAACCATGGTCCATGCCGGCGACCGGATTCTGGCGATCGGAACGGAGCGGCACCTCGAGGCCTTCACCCTCATCGTGGGACGCCGGAGCGGCGCGGATTTGATGAAAGCCCCGGGGCGCGTCGCCTTCCGGCGCGTGGTGGTGACCCGCAAGGAGGTGCTGGGAAAAACCATCGGCGAGCTCGGCCTCGACTCGATCTACGGCGTCACCATCACCCGCGTGGTCCGCGCCGATGTCGAAATGCCCGCCATCCCCGAGCTTCGGCTTCAATTCGGCGACTTCCTGCATGTCGTGGGCGACGAGGACCACATCGCGAAAGCCTCCGACGCCCTGGGCAACTCGCTGCGGGTCCTCAACCAGACCAATTTCATCCCGATCTTTCTCGGCATCCTTCTGGGCGTGGCGGCCGGTTTGATGCCGTTCACGATCCCCGGCCTGCCCGTGCCCCTCAAGCTCGGCCTCGCCGGCGGCCCCCTGGTTTTGGCGATCCTTCTCGCCCGCCTGGGAAAACTCGGGCCGCTCGTGTGGTTCATGCCCGCGACGGCAAACACCGCCCTCCGCGAAATGGGCATCATCCTCTTCCTCGCCAGCGTGGGATTGAAGGCGGGCGAAAAATTCCTTCCCACCCTGTTGAGCAACGACGGACTCGTCTGGCTCGCCGGAGCCTGCGCGATCACCCTGGTTCCCATCGTGGCGATCGGTCTCTTCGCCCGCCTCGCGCTGAAAATGAACTTCGTCTCGCTCTGCGGCCTGCTGGCCGGGAGCATGACCGATCCCCCCGCCCTCGCCTTCGCCAACACGATCGCGAAATCCGACGCCCCCTCGGTGGCCTACGCCACCGTCTATCCCCTCACCATGCTGCTCCGCATCATGTCGGCGCAGGTGATGATCCTGCTCTTCGCCCGCTGATACCGAATTCGAATGTTGGTTGGACCCTTTGCGGTTGGGTGCTGCAATCAC
>CAZVPK010000276.1:0-2140 GCA_964628505.1 uncultured Chthoniobacter sp. | reverse complement strand
GCGGGGCGGAGGCCATCACGGTGGGCTTCACGATTTTCAAATCCTCCGCGAGCGCCCGCAGGCTGGTGTAGTGGGTCGTAACGCCGCGGGAGACGCAAAGCATCTCGAAAACGCGCTCGTAGCTGTGCCAGACCGGCAACAGGGCGAGGGCGCGGTCGCCGGGATGAAGCTCCAGCGGGAGATTCTCGATCTGCGAACACATGTTCGCATGGGTGAGTTGGACGCCCTTCGGAGTGCCCGTCGTGCCGGAGGTGTAGATAATGGTGAAGAGGTCTTCGGGCCGGATGGCGCGGGCGCGCTCGAGGGCGCTTTGGTCCCCCGCTTGGCGTCTCGCGGCGCCGTCGGCCAGCAAATCCTCCAAACGCCGCACCCCCTCGGGAACGGACGCGGCGGGCGACATGAGCACCACTTCGCGAAGATCGGGAAGCTGCGCCCGGTGCTCGAGCACACGCTGGAGCAACGCGGCGTTTTCCACGAACACCATCCTCGAGTCCGAATGCGAGAGGATGTAAACCAATTCGGCATCGGTGACATCGGTTCCTCGCGGCACATCGGCGGCTCCGGCGAGAAGGATGCCGTAGTCCGAGACGATCCACTCGAGGCGGTTGTCGGCGATGAGGCCCACATGGTCCCGGGACCGGAGGCCGAGGGCGATCAGCGCCGTGGCGAGATCGAGGCCTTTCTCATACAGCGCGCGGAACGAGAGCGGTTCGAATTCGCCCGACTTGTTTTTCCGGCAAAAGGCCGGGAGGCCGTCGTAGCGCCTCGCGGAGTTCGCATAGACCTCCGCGAGGGTGGAGCCGAATTTTTTTTCCGCCATCGGGGCTCAGTGGCCGCCACCGCCTCCGGCGAACGAGCCCTTGGCCGTGCCGGCTCGGACGAAGAGCGTGAGGACCGCCGCCAGCACAAAGCAGGCGCCGCCGGCGACCACGGCGTTCATCGGATCGTCGTTCAGGAGATGCTTCATGGCCGGACCAAGGCCGAGCGTGGCGACGACCTGGGGCACGACGATGAACAAATTGAAGATGCCCATGTAGGCGCCCATGTTTTCCTTTGGAAGGACCGGGCTGATCATGGCGTAGGGCATGGAAAGAATGCTCGCCCAGGCGATGCCCACGCCGGTCATCGAGAGGAGCAGCATGTTTTTGTCGGTAACCACGAAGACCGACATGAGACCGGCGGCGCCGGCCAGGAGGCAGATCGTGTGGACCGCCTTGGCGCTGAGGTGGCGCGTGATCCAGATCAGAACGAACGAGAAGAAGAAGCACACCGCGTTGTAAACGCCGAAGCAGATTCCCGCCCACTCGAGGGCGACGCCGAATTCCTTGGTGTCCGGCGCGGCCTGGAAAATGTTCTTGGCCACGGCGGGCGAGAAGTAGATCCACATGCAGAACATCGCGATCCAGGTGAAGAACTGAACGAGGCCGAGCTCCCACATGAGGCGAGGGATGCGCAGGATGAGGGCGAAAATCTCGCCGAGGCCGAGGGTCCAGTCGAACTTGCGGGCCTGGATCTCCGCGAGTTCCTTGTCCGAGGGCGGATATTCCTTCGTGGTGAAGACGGTGTAGACGACGGCGAGCAGGCAGGCCGCCGCGCCGATGTAGAAGGAGAGCTTGACGGAAGTCGGGATGTGTCCGCTGCCGGCCTCCTCGGGGGCGACACCGAACCAGTTGGTCATCATCCAGGGGAGCGCGGAGGAAACGGTTCCGCCGAGGCCGATGAAAAGGCTCTGCATCGCGAAGCCCTGGGAGTTTTGGTGCTCGGGGGTGTTGTCGGCAACAAGCGCGCGGAAGGGTTGCATGCTCGCGTTGATCGAACCGTCCAGCACCCAAAGCAGGCCCGCGGCCATCCAGAGCGTGGGGGAGTTCGGCATCAAAACCAGAGACAGCGAGGTGAGGATCGCGCCGACGAGGATGAACGGGCGGCGGCGTCCCAGGCCTGTCCAGCAGCGGTCGCTCCACTGGCCGATGATCGGTTGGACAAGCAGACCGGTGAGCGGAGCGGCGATCCAAAGCCAGGCGATTTCGTTGTCCTCGGCCCCGAGGTATTTGTAGATCGCGGACATGTTCGCCATCTGGAGTCCCCAGCCGAATTGGATGCCGAGGAAGCCGAAGCTCATGTTCCATATCTGCCAGAAGGA
>CAZVPK010000275.1:0-2168 GCA_964628505.1 uncultured Chthoniobacter sp. | reverse complement strand
AAACTCGCCCCCGGCGTTTACGCGAAGGATGTGATTCTCCACATCATCCGGAGACTCGGGGTCAACGGCGGCCTCGGCTACGCCTACGAATATGCGGGCTCGACCTTCGACGCGTTCACGCAGGAGGAGCGCATGACCGTTTGCAACATGTCCATCGAGGGCGGCGCGCGCGTGGGCTATGTGAATCCCGACGAGACCACTTTTGAATACCTCAAAGGCCGTCCCTACGCGCCGAAGGGCTCGGAATGGGACGCCGCGGTCGCCCGTTGGAAAGCCACCGCCTCCGATCCCGGTGCGAAATACGACGACATCGTTTCTTACAACGCCGCCGACATCGCCCCCACGGTCACGTGGGGCATCAATCCCGGCCAGGCCATTTTCATCCACGAGAAGGTTCCGTTCCCGAACGAGGTTCCCGAAAAAGACCGCGCCACCGCCGAGGAGGCGCTCGCCCACATGCACCTCACATCCGGCGCTCCGATCAAAGGCACCAAAGTCGATGTCGCCTTCCTCGGAAGCTGCACGAACGGCCGCCTGAGCGATCTCCAGGAAGTCGCCCGCCACCTCAAGGGCCGCAAGGTCCGCAGCGGCGTGAAGGCCATCGTCGTCCCCGGCTCGCAAGGAGTCGCCTCCGTCGCCGAAAGCATGGGCCTTGCCGAAATCTTCCGCGACGCCGGCTTCGAATGGCGCGGCGCGGGCTGCTCGATGTGCCTCGGCATGAATCCCGACAAACTCGTCGGCGACCAGCTTTGCGCCAGCTCGAGCAACCGCAATTTCAAAGGCCGCCAAGGCAGCCCGACCGGGCGCACCGTTTTGATGTCGCCCCTCATGGTCGCCGCTGCCGCCGTCACCGGCGAAATCGCCGACGCCCGCGAAGTCTTCGGCGTGAACTAACCCCCATTTCGCATTCCCCATTTCGCATTTCGAATTAATAAAAAAATGGCCCTCGATAAAATCACCCAAGTCGCCGGACGCGGCGTGTATGTCCCCGGCGACGATCTCGACACCGACCGCATCATTCCCGCGCGCTTCATGAAGTGCATCACCTTCGACGGACTCGGCGAGTTCGCGTTCTACGACGCCCGCGCCTTCGCGAAGGATGCCGGGGAAATCCACCCGCTCGACGACGAGCGCTACCAAGGCGCGTCCATCCTGCTCTCCGGTTCCAACTTCGGCTGCGGCAGCTCGCGCGAACACGCTCCGCAGGCGCTCTACCGCTTCGGCATCCGCGCCATCGTCGCCGAAAGCTTCGCCGAAATTTTCTTCGGAAACTCCATCACGCTCGGCATGCCCTGCGTTGTGGCCGGCGGCGACGACATCCGCGCCATCGCCCAACTCATCGAGTCCGACCCCGCCGCCGTTTTGACCCTCGACCTCACCGAGAAAAAACTCTCCATCGCGGATACCGATTTTCCCGTCACCATCGCCGCACACGCCCACGAGGCCCTGGTGAGCGGCAAATGGGACGCCATCGCCGACCTCCTCGAAGGCCTCGACGACGTCAAGACCCGTGCCGCCAGCCTGCCCTACATGGCGGCTTGATTCCGGATTTTTCCTCTGCTCTAACGATCCCGATGAAACTTCTTCTTCCTCTTCTCGCCGCCGTGGTTCTTGTGGGTTGCTCCGGCCCCGGAGGCCCCGCCCAGCGCGCCGGCGCCGCCGTGGACAACGCCATCTACAAAGTCGGCGAAGGCGTCACAAAGGTCGGCGAAAAAATCGAAGGCACCGCCAATCCCTAACGCCACCCGCCTTGCCGATCGCGCCATCGGCGATTCCTTGGAAGGACGACCTCGGTGCCGTCCCCAGCCGGTGGGCAAAGGGGGAGTTTGACCGCAGAGGTTTCTGTTTGGCTTCATCGGGCACGGGTGCTGTCGGGTGACCCACCCCGAACGACCGATTGGCAATACCAAAAGCCGGTCGCTTTTTGACGTCTGGTCAATGCATCGATTGCGCTTTGCGAGGAGGGCTCTGGTTGTCAGAGCCGCATCGGTGTGTTAGCGGAAGCCGTCCCGGACCTGACCAGCAGGTCCCTCCTGCGAACCGGTTTGGCCTCGCGTTGCGCCTGGAGGGCTCTGCTTGTCAGAGCCGCATCGGTGTGTTTGCACGGGCCGCCCCGGACCTGACCAGCAGGTCCCTCCTGCGAACCGGTTTGGCCTCGCGTTGCGCCA
>CAZVPK010000274.1:0-2179 GCA_964628505.1 uncultured Chthoniobacter sp. | reverse complement strand
AGCCCCCAGAGGGTGCTGAAAATGATGATCGAGGCCATGTGAAGCGTCCAACTCGAGAAGGCGTAGGCACCCATTTTCGTTTCGCCCATGCTGTAGAAGAAAAATTGGAGATACCAAGTGGCCCCGGCGATGGCGCAGAGGAAATAGTTTCGCAGCAGAGGTGCGGGGCCTTCGTAGCGGCTGGTGCCCGTGGAGGCTCCGTGGGCGGCCGCCTCGCGGTTTGCCGCAATCTCGGGAGCCGAGGACATCATGACTCCCTCGACCGCGCTCATCTCGGCGGTGTGCGAGGGGTTCATGTTGAGATATTCGTGGCTGGAGCGATTGCGGATGTTCAGAACAAGGCACCAGAGGAAGTTGGTGGTGAAGCCGCCCCAGAGAACCACCACGAGGACGGGGAGGTTTTGCCAGAGCGGGCTGCCTCCCGAGGCTTCGAGCGCGGCGAGGGTGATTTCCCCGAGGGGTTTTCCAGCGGCCAACCCGTAGGCGAAGCAGGAACTCATCACGCCTGCAAAGACGGCGACGAGCATGCCTTTCTTGAAATCGAATTCCTTGATGGCCGCGGCTTTTTCCTCCTGCGACAGCTCGCCTTCCTTGGACATTCCCGCCGCTCCGCTGATGCCGATGCCGATGAGGCAGGCAAGAACACCGACGAGAACCGTGACGCCCGAGGTCGTCGATAGCAGCTCGCCGAATTTCCCCTCGAAAATCGGCGGCATCAGCGTGCCAAAGGCCGCGCAAAAACCGAGCGCGACAGCCATTCCCAGCGCGATGCCGAGGTAGCGCATCGTGAGCCCGAAGGTGAGCCCGCCGATTCCCCACAGAACGCCGAAGATGTAGGCCCAGAGCAGGGAGGATTTGGGCGCGGCGGCGATTTGGCCGTAGAGGTCGGGCACAAGAAAACTGCCGAAAACCGATGGCGCGATGATCCAGCTGAAGAGACCGCCGACAATCCAGTAGGTCTCCCAGGACCAGCGTTTCACGCCGCGGTAGGGAATGTAGAAACTGGCGGATGCGAGGCCGCCGAGCCAATGGAAGAAAACGCCGAGAGCAAGGTTCATGGTTGGATTGGTTGAGGGTTTGGGAAAATCAGCCGCGCTTGGAGAGAATGGAGGTCTCGTATTTCTTCACTTCCTCGATCCACGAGGTGTCGCCGGGGACATCATGGCGCGCGCAGTGCTCCCGCCAGACGGCACCGAGCGGCAGGGTCTTCGCTTCCTCGAGCAGCGCGAGGCGTGTGGTGAAATCCCCCTCCTGCTCGGCCTTGCGAAGCAGGGCGGCCGGTTCGAGCAACGCGGCGAGAAGCGCCTTGATTGTCGAGCGCGTGCCAATGGCCCAAGCGGCGATGCGGTTGATGCTGGCATCGAAGAAATCCAGACCGATGTGCGTGCGGCCGAGGAATCCTCCACGCACGAGTTCCTCCATGATCGCGCGGGTGGGATCGTCGAGGAGAACGACATGGTCGCTGTCCCAGCGCACACCACGGCTCACATGCAGCAAAATCTCGGGCACGAATTGCAGCGTGGACGAGATTTTATCGGCGAGGTTTTCGGTGGGATGGAAATGGCCGGCGTCGAGGCAATAGAGGAGTTGGTTTTGGACGGCGTAGGCGAGGTAGAACTCGTGCGAGCCGACGACATAGCTCTCGGAGCCGATGCCGAAGAGTTTGCTCTCCACGGCGTCGAGGTTGAGCTTCCGATCCACCGGCGCGGCGAAAATCTCGTCGAGCGAGGCGGCAAGCCGCTCGCGGGGCGACTTGCGGTCGAAGGGGATGTCCTTCGAGCCATCGGGAATCCACACATTCGTGACCGTCGGAGAGCCGAGCTGGCGGGCGATTTCCTCGCCGATTTTCCGGCACGCAATGCCGTGATCGATCCAGAACTGGCGAATTTTTTTGTCCGGATGCGAGAGCGTGAGCCCATCCGAAGCAAGCGGGTGGGAAAAATAGCTCGGGTTGAAATCCATGCCGAGTCCCCTCGCCTTGCACCAATCCACCCAGCTTTGGAATTGCGTGATCGTGTAGGCATCGCGGTCCACGCGACCGCCGGAGAGGTCGGCGTAGCAGGCGTGAACATTCACGCGGTGCTTGCCGGGAATGAGAGAGAGTGCCTTGTCGAGGTCGGCACGGAGTTCGTCGATCGTCCGAGCCTTTCCAGGGTAGTTGCCCGTGGCCTGAATGCCG
>CAZVPK010000273.1:0-2202 GCA_964628505.1 uncultured Chthoniobacter sp. | reverse complement strand
CCCCGGCATCAGACTTGAAAAGCCACCCCGATCCTCCAATCTGGAAGCCATGAAAATCCCCCGCGAAATTCTGGAGTGCGGAGCCGAGACCGCCATCGTTCTCGGCTCCGGCCTCGGGCCCTTCGCCGAGAGCCTTCCTCCGATCCACTCCATTCCCTACGACTCGATCGAGGGGCTTCCCGCCTCCGGCGTTCCCGGCCACGCGGGACGGTTTCTGGTCACCGAACTCGGCGGCAAGCCGCTGCTCGTGGCCCAGGGGCGCGTCCATCTTTACGAGGGCTGGAGCGCCCACGAGGTCGTCCGCCATGTGGACCTCATGCACGGGGCGGGAATCAAAAAACTTCTTCTCACCAACGCCGCCGGCACCGTCAACCGCTCGTTCGAGCCGGGAACGTGGATGATGATTTCCGACCACATCAATCTCACCGGCCACACCCCGCTGCGCGGCGGTCCCAATTTCATCGACATGACGCATGTCTACAGCCCGCGCATCCGCGGGATCTTCCGCTCGTCCGCCAAGGCGCTTGGCGTCACGCTCCACGAGGGGGTTTACGCCGCCATGCACGGGCCGCAGTTCGAGACGCCCGCCGAAATCCGCATGGCCCAGGCCATCGGCGCCGACGCCGTGGGAATGTCCACGGTTCCCGAGGCGACGAAAGCGAGGTTCCTCGGGATCGAGGTGGCCGGATTCTCCTGCCTCACGAACTGGGGCGCGGGCCTCTCGGGCGCCGAACTCGCCCACGAGGATGTCACCGCCGTCGGCCGCCAGGCCGCGGGCCAGATGGTGGAACTCCTGCTGCGCGCCCTGCCCGAGATCTGAGGATCAGCCGTTCACCCGGCGGCTCAGCGTCACTCGCCCGCGCGCGACCGCCCTGCCGGCCGAGGCGGTTTCGAATTCGAACTGCGCCAGCGGCCCCAGCTCCCGCACCAGCTCCACCCGCACCTCGAGCGTCTCGCCGGGTTTCGCGGGTCCCAGAATCCTCATCGCATCGATCGAGGCGACGAAGAGGGGCGAGTCGGCCCCGGTCGCATTCCGCATCCAGAACGCCCCGCAGGCCTGGGCGGCCGATTCGAGAAGCAGCGCGGCGGGAACGAGCGGGTTGCCGGGGAAGTGGTCCTTGAAAAAAAACAACGCCGGATCGAGATGCCAGTGCCCGATGCCGCGATCGCCCTCGACGCGGAACCCGTCGAGAAAGCGGAAACCCGGGCCGTGGGGAGTGGGCGGAGGGTTCATTTTTCCAGCGGGGAGAAGTGCAGCCATTGGTCGGGATGTTTTTGGAACATGGGAACGAGGTGGTCCTTCGCGAGCCGCGTGGTGAAGTGCGCGAGCGTGGCTTCGCGGCCCGCGGGAAGCCATTCGGGGAACATCGGCTCCTCGGCGTGGATGGCGAATTTCCCGTCCGCCTGGCGCGTGATCGACACCGCCACGATCGGGGCGCCCGAGAGCAGGGAGAGAAGAACCGGCGACGTCGAGAAGGGAATCCGCCCGTGCGGCAAATCGACAAGGACGGTGTTCGTATCGAACGGCCGGTCGCACAGCAGGGCGACCATTCCCCCCTCGCGGAGGCGGCGGGTGATTTCCACCGCCGAGAAGGCGTCCCCGCCGACCACGACGGTTTCGACCCCCCAGCGTTTGCGGAAGGCCGCGCGCCACTCGGTGAGCGCGGGGGTCGGCTCGGGCAGGGTGAGGGCGGTGATCGGGTAGCCGAGCCGGGACATCGCCAGGCCGCCCAGTTCGAAAAACCCCAGATGCCCGGTGACGAAGAGGCAGCCCTTGCCGAGTTCGCGGGCGCGCTCGATGTGCTCGATGCCGGATTTTTCGCCGAGCATGTCGAGGACGTCGGCGGGGTCGCGCGCGGCGAGTTCGGTGTATTCGCGGAAGTTGAGCGCCTGCTGCATGCAAAGGCCCGCGGCGTTGGCGAGGGTCGCCTTCGCGGGATCCAGCAGGGCGATGTTCGCGCGGATGTGGCGGAGAACGCCGGGGTGCGTGGCCGCATAGCCCAGCCCGAGCAGCCGGGCGATGAAATGGCTGAACGCCCGCCCGAAGCGCCGCCGCCCCCAGATGCCCAGCTTGAACCCTTCGGGCCGGTAGAAGGTCTTGTAGAATTTCGCCGAACGGTAGTCGCCCGATCGTCCGGCCCGCAGAATCCAAAAAACCGACAGCAGCGCCGCGGCGGCAATCAGGAGAAATCGAATCGGCAT
>CAZVPK010000272.1:0-2210 GCA_964628505.1 uncultured Chthoniobacter sp. | reverse complement strand
TCCCTCCTGCGGTCCGGTTTTGGCCCGGGGCGGGGTGAAAAAAAAGGGCGCTGCTTGAGAAACAGCGCCCTGGTTTTCGAGACAGGTCTTTGAAAAAAAACCTTACATCTTCGGCATGCCGTAGTAGGCGGGTTGCGCGTATTGCGGCGCGACCGGCTGCGGCGGGGCCTGAATGGCGGATTGGTAACGGAGCCATTCGGCTTCAACGAGGTCCTCGAACAATTGCGACACGGAGCGGCGGCGCTTGAAGGCGAGCTTCTCCGCGAAATCACGGATCTCGGGGTGGATGGTGAGGTTCAGTTTGCCGCGAAGTTTGCGGTTCGGATCTGCGATTCTAGGCATTTTTTGTGTGAGGTTGGTTTGTTTAGGTTTCTTGGTCCACGGCTTGGTAAGCCGCAAACACTCCGCACCATTAGTTCCTTGGGCCGGGACATGCAACACTTTGACGCCGCAATTGTGCGAATCCGCAGATTTTTGTGTGAATCCTCGGAAAATGCGTTTTTTAAGTATCTATGCTGACCGGAGTCTGCTCGAGGATTTCGCGGAGGCGTTCGGTGGCGGTGCGGCCGAGTTCGACCGGACGCGGGGAATGGATCGGGAAAACCAGGCATCCGACTCCTTGGGGTTGGATCGACTCGATGTGGTCGAGGCGCAGGAGCGTGGAGCGGTCGAGGCGCTGGACGGGAAAATCGGCGAGCAGGTTTTGCCATTCGCGCAGACGGCGGTGGTCCGGGTATTCCAGCGAACCGCAGCGGATGCGCGAGTAGTTGCTCTCGGCGAGAACGGCGGAAACCGTCTCCAGTGCCACCAGGTGTCGGGCGGAGCCGCTGCGGTGGACGGGCACGCGGGTGAGCGGACCTGTGGAACGGCCGAATGAGGCGGCGGCGCGGGTGAGCGCGCGGAGCAGGCGGTCCTCGGTGACGGGCTTGACGATGTAATCCACGGCGTCGGCATCGAACGCGTCGCCGCCGTGTCCGCTGTGGACGGTGGTGAAAATGACGCGTCGATTTTTTCCAATCGCCTCGAGGAGGGAGAAGCCGTTCTCGCGCCCGACCTCGATATCGAGAAAAACCAGGTCCACGACGGAGTCCGCCAATTTTTCCCGCGCGCATTGCAGGCAGTTCGCCTCGTCGATCGATTGGACCCCGGAAACCCGCTCGAGCATTCCGCGCAGGGCGGAGCGGTCGGGCTTGCTGTCGTCAACGATCAATGTGCGCATGTGCGAAATGTTACGCCTGTGGAGGGTAAGTGGCTCATTCTTTCAAGCGGACCAGAAGATCGCCGGTGTCCACGGCGTCTCCGGTTTTGACCAGCAGTTCCTCCACCACGCCGGCGACCGGGGCGTAAAGGGTGGTCTGCATTTTCATCGCTTCGAGCGTGAGGATTTTGTCGCCCTTTGCCACGCGGGCGCCGACGCCGGTGTCGAGCGAACTGACCATGCCGGGGATCGGCGCGCCGACCTCGCCGGGCTTGGAGGAATCGGCCTTCGCGCGGGCGGCGGATTTCGTTTGGAGCGAGCGGTCGAGCGCCGTGGCCTCGCGCGGCATGCCGTTGAACTCGAAGGAAACGATGCGGCGGCCGTCCTTCGCGGGCTCGCCGACATTGATGAGTTTCACGAAGAGGGTTTTTCCCTGCTCGATGTCGATGGCGATCTCCTCGCCGGGTTTGAGACCATAGAAAAACGCGGGCGTCGGGAGTTTCGAGACATCGCCGTAGTCGCGGGTGAATTTCGAGAAGTCGGCGAAGACGCCGGGATACATGAGGTGGCTGTAGAGATCGTCGTCGCCGGGCTCGCGCTTGAGCTTGGCGGCGAGCTCGGCGCGGACGGCCGCAAGATCGACTTTCGGCGCGCGGGCCTTGGCGGGCTTGGATTTTCCGAGGACGACCTCGACGAGTTTTTTCGGCCAGCCGCCCATCGGCTCGCCGAGTCCGCCGGCGAGCATGTCCTTCACGGATTCCGGGAACGCCGTGCCGGGCTCGAGATTGAGCACATCGGCGGGCTTGATGCCGCGCGTGAAGAGGAAGAGCGCCATGTCGCCAACCACCTTGCTGGAAGGCGTGACCTTCACGATGTCACCGAAGAGTTGGTTCACCTCCGCGTAGCAGCGGGCGATCTCGGGCCATCGGTGGGCGATGCCCATGCTGGCGGCCTGTTCCTTGAGATTCGTGAATTGCCCGCCGGGCATTTCGTGCAGGTAAACCTCGGCGCT
>CAZVPK010000271.1:0-2258 GCA_964628505.1 uncultured Chthoniobacter sp. | reverse complement strand
GCTGGCAAATGGGAACGCCTGGCGCTTGGCGAGCGATTCAACATTCCGAAGCGCAGTGGAGAGGCAGGGCCTTGTTGCTCGGGCCGGGAGTGGAGTGGCGGGTTTGCAGGATCTCCTCAAGATCCCGCGGGGATTTGCCGGATTCGCGGAGGGTGCGGATTTCCAGGCCGCCGGTCCGCTTTGCCAGGCGGCGGCCATTTTCGTCGCACACAAGCGGGCAGTGGAACCAGGCGGGCGGTTCGGAGCCGAGGGCGCGATACAGCAGGATTTGCCGGGCGGTGGAGGTGAGCAGGTCGGCGCCGCGGACGACCTCGGTGATTTCCATGGCGATGTCATCCACCACCACGGCGAGTTCATAGGCGGGAATGTCGTCGCGGTTCCAGACGAGGAAGTCGCCGAAATCGAGTCCGGCGGTTTTTTCGACGCAGCCGAAATTTCCATCCTCGAAGACGATCGTTTCGCCGTCGGGAACGCGGAAGCGCCAGTTCGCTCCGGCGGGGAGTGTGTATTGGAGGGCCTCGGCGGGGTCGGCGCGCCATTCGGGCGGGAAGACGGGCTCCTCCTCGTGCGGGGCGAGCGTGGCGATTTCCTTGCGGGAGCGATGGCAGGGATAGACGAGTCCCGAGTCGCGCAGGCGCTTCCAGGCCTCGAGATACCGCGCGCGGCGTTGGCTTTGGAAAACGGGCCCGCCGTCCCAGTCGAGCTCCAGCCACTTCAAATCCTCGAGGGCGGCTTCGGTGAATTCGGGTTTGCAGCGGTGGGGATCGAGGTCCTCGATGCGGAGAAAAATCCGGCCGCCGGCCTCCCGGGCCCTGCGGTGGGCGGTGGCGAACGTGGCGGCATGGCCGATGTGGAGAAGGCCGGTGGGGGTCGGTGCGATGCGGCCGCGGTAGGGAGTCTTTTTCGTCTGGTGGACCGGATGGGGATTTTTTAAAATCTCGCATCCGCCTTTGGAAAACGAGTCCTCCATCACCTCAGGTTCCCGTGCCGGGGAGAGCACGACCACCGCGATCATCCGCACGCGCAAGGAGGCGTTCGACCTCGAGGAGGAGTTCTCGGCGCTCTACGGTTCGCTCTCGTGCCCGAATGTGTATTTTTCGCCCGAGTGGGTTTTCACGTGGATGGAGAGTTTGGGGCGTCGGCATGAGGTTTTCTTTGTGACCGTGCGGCGGGAGGGCCGGTTGATCGGCGTGTGGCCGTTCTTTGAATACCGGCTTCCGGCGTTTGGCAAGGGGTTGCTGCCGGTGGGGGCGCAGGCGGCGGATCTTTTCGATCCGGTGGGGGTTCCCGAGGCGATGGAGCCGATGGTCGGGGCGTTGGCGGAGGCGATGCCGGAGTTCCGCTTCGTGTGGCTGCCGTTGCTGTCGCGGGCGTTCGCCGACGTGGTGCTCAGATCCCGCATGGAGGGGATTCGGATGCCGCACCTGTTGAGATGGCGCACGCCGAGGTTTCTGGTGGAATTCGACCGTTTTCAAAATTTTCCGGTTTACATGGAAACGGTGTTCGGTCCGAAGACGCGACAGAGTTTGCGCCGCAAGGCGCGGCGGCTTTCGGACGAGGGCGAGGTGGAAATGAGGATCCTGGCGGGTGCGGAGGAGTTCGGGGACTGGTTTCCGCGGATGGTCGAGGTCGAGGGGCGGTGCTGGAAGGCGAGAACGGGGGATGGGATTTTTCAAAGGTCCGAGATGAGGGCCTTCTACAAGCTGCTTCTGGAGCGGTTGCTGGAGCTTGGCCAGGCGCGGGTGGCGGTGCTGACGTTGAACGGAAAACTTCTGGCCTACGAGGTCGGTTTCCTCGGCCGGGATTCCTACGGAATGCACAGCACGGTCTTCGACGAGGAGTTCGCGCCGCATTCGCCCGGGCGGATGTTGATGTTGTTTTCCATGCAAACGTGCTTCGAGGAGGGACGGCGGGTCTACGATTTCCTGCAGAACGACGCGGAGTTCAAACGCCAACTGGCCACGTGCGAGTCGCGCATGTGGGATTGGATCCTGCTCCCGCGGACCGTCTCGGGGCGGTTGACGCGCGTTGTGTTGCGGGCCGTGCAGGCTTGGACGGACCGCAAGAACCGGAAACTCCACCGCCACGGGGCGCTGGAACGGGATCGCTACGCGGGGGGGCAGGACGCGGCGGTCGAGGGCGGGTCGGACTGATACCAATGGCCGTTCGTTTTTAGACTTTTGAGCGGGATCAGAGGTTTGTTCAAAGCCTCGATCCCCGCAAAACGCCCTGGAGGGACCTGTTTGCCCTTGCGGGCT
>CAZVPK010000270.1:0-2263 GCA_964628505.1 uncultured Chthoniobacter sp. | reverse complement strand
TCCCAGGGTGGCGGATTTCCAAAGCGGGCGGGGCGTTTTCATGGTTCAGGGATGCTTTCCGTAGACTTTGAGTTCATGGGCGGAGTCCGGAACGGCATCGCGCCGAGCACACCGTTGCCGTGCGGCGCGGCGTCCCTCCAGTCGAATGCCGCCCGGGTCGAAAGCGTGCTGAAGAACGCACAAAGGAGCGTGGCGACCCAGACGGCGAGGGGCTGGCGGCTAGGAACAACCGGCGGCCCAAGCTGTGTTGGCGACCGGTAAAAGCCCGGAAAGGCGAATTCCGGCGGCAGTCTTTTGATTCTCTCAACATGCAAAAAAAAATCGTGCCCTATGATCCCGAGGGGGCGGGTCCCCAAAGTTTGAGTTCGCCGCCACCGGAACTCGGCAGTGTGATTTCGGTGCTGGGTCCCGGTGATGGCGGGGCCGGGTAGGCGAATCCCAGGAGTTCGATGGGGGCAGTGCCGGGCTCGTGGGTGTGGTAGACCACGCGGTCCGTGTATCGGGAGTGCTCCGGATGGGTCTCCGGAAGCGGATTGGTGACAGGAGAGCGCCGGGTTTGATTGTAAACATCCAGCGTGGCAAAGACTTTCCCCGACCCGGCGTCGCGCATCGAATACACAGGCAGCGTGCCTGGCACGGGGTGGGCATACAGGTGGAGGGCCGGTTCGCCCTGGCCCGAGGTGGAGGGCGCGCCTTCGTCGATCCAGACCGGCTGGGCAGCCCCCGGGTCGATCTCCGGCTTATCCATCCCGGCAAAGGGGGCGAGTTCCGCGGCACGGGCTTGGACATTTTCGAAAGATCCCGCCACGAGATACCAGCGCAGCGCAAGCGACTCGCCGGGGGGGAGGTTCACGCTGCAGCTGGTTTCCACGGCCTCGTAATCCCGCCCGTCTTTTTCCCCGGCCGTGCCATAGAGAATTTTGCTCCGGTCGCGGCGCCAGGGCGGTCGTGGTCCTGGTTCCCGACCGAAAACCATCGCGAGCGACGGACTGGATTTCACTGCGGGATCGAGCGTCCAGCCGATCCAACCGCCGGTTTTCTCGAAGGGGGCGTTGGGAATGTCGCTCCAGCCCCACAGACCCTGGACCTCGTCCCAGCCGCCATCGGGTTTTGAAAGGATGGTGTGAGGCAGGGAGGAGCGGCGCACGCCGCCCCAGGGGGCGTTGAGATAGGTCAGTTCCTGGTCCCCGAAATTCGACAGGATCTGCGACACCTCGATCGCTCCATCGCCCAGGTCGCGGTAGGCGGTCTGCACGAGGAGTCCGGATTTCCACGCATTCGGGCTGCGCGCCTGTTGCGCCCAATTGGCAAGATGCAGGGTGCGCGCGGCTTTGTCCCACCGCATGCGGAGCAGCGGAGAGTAGAACGGCTCCTCGGCGGCCCCTGTTTCCTTGGTTCCTGAAAGTCCCTTCAGGTAAATGCCGGCTTGATGGATGAAAAACTGGATCGGCATCGCCGACGCCCATTTTTCGGGATCGCCTGCGTTTTGGAACTCATGCACCGGTGCCACCAGCGGCTCGCTTGTGGCCACCACATGCCAGACCTCGTCGATCCAGGGGGCGGCTGCCCGCTGTGGCGGCACGCTTTCGCCGAACGGCCCGCGCAGCGAGTAAATTTGCCCTCCCTTGCCGATGCCGAGGCGGATGTCCCCGGCCTTCAGGGCCGCCAGGAAAACCGCCTCCTCCCGCAGGCCGGGATTCCATGTCGATGTGCTCGCCTCATACTCGAACAGACACTCCGCCGTTCCCTCCCGTTGCGGCGCGGACGGTTTTTCAAAAAGAGAGAAAATATCCACGGAACGGAACGGATGGACATCCGTCGCCACAGGAGCGGGGGACGCTTTCGGATCCGCCGCCAGACCTTGCGACGCGCCGACAACCAGCGCGGCCGAAAAAAGACACCCCGCTGCCGGGAAAACGAGCCGTTTCTTTAAGCATGTTAAATCTAACATAGCGTTCGCGTGGACCTTCGGGCCTCTTCGGTCGAAAAGCAAGCCTGAATTGCGATCAGGGCAAGCCCCCTGCGGGGGAGGGCGGTGGATAAACACAAAAATGATTGCAACCAAGCATTAAAAGCGGAATGGTTGAAGAGTGCGGTTTCCCCTGAACGTCGTGGAGGGGCGCCGGGACAACCGGCGAATCTCATTGAAGCCCCATCGCCACCTCCCGTTCATGGGATCTGAGCGAGCGTCTCGGGGGGGGCGAGGCCACGGCCCGCCGGAATTTGGCGGAACTCGCCAAGCGGAACCGCGTGAAGCGCACGC
>CAZVPK010000269.1:0-2270 GCA_964628505.1 uncultured Chthoniobacter sp. | reverse complement strand
TTGTCGGGTCCGGCCTGGCGCCCGCAAACTCACCGGCCCGGCGCTGACAAGCAGAACCCTCCTCGCGAAGCGTATTCCCGCGCCCGCCTCCGTATTGCCCCCATCCGCCGAGCGGTCGGTCGATCGAAATTCCCCACCCTTCGCCAAGAATCGACTTCGCCCTTGTTCCGAACCTTGAATTCGAGAAATCTCCCGCATGGGAAAAGCAAGCAGGCGGCGACTCTGTCCCGCGGTCGGCCGCGAAATCACGCCGGTGGAATGTGGAACGAACCGGGGCGTGAACTACAAGTGTCCCCCGGACTGCCCGTTTTGCCCATGGTCGCCGGACAACTATGACGATCTTCTGGAGATCGAGAAGCGGATCGACAACGCGGTTTTTGCTTTTTACGAGAGCGTCGTCGGCCAGCGGGAATTTCAAAATCAATTCGGGGCCATCGACGACGACGACGAGGACGAGGAGGAGGGAATTTTCGCCATGCAGGAGGTTTGCATCCGCGAATTTTTCCTGCGCGATTTCGGCTCGGGGAAAAACCTCTTTGATCTCTGGCGCGAGTCCGGGTGGAAGGGCTTGGACCGCGACGAACCGTTTCTGGCCTCCTTCAAAACGGGTTCGCACCTGGCGTTGCTGGAGGTTCGCCGAGTGGTGGACGGTCAAACCACCGAGTGCGTCGATCTTCTCGGGGAGCCCGACCGGCCATTCATTGTCTGCGACCGTGCCCTCGCCGGGCAGGCCGTGCCGTTTCAGTGCGTGTTGGGATGGATTTGCGGGTTTCCCTTTTTTCACCGGGTGCACGGCGTGGCGTGGACGCTGCCGAATTCGGTGGAATCCGGGCGGGAGCGGCTCTTGAGGATGGCCGCCGAATCGGGCGGCCCCTCCGCGCCGGGGCCGGAGCTGAACGCGTGGCTCGCGGGGAATTTCCTGAAAATGATCCGGGCGCTGAACCTGGCCGACAAAAACCGCAGGATGGCGGCCGGGCGCAACACGGACTTCAAGGAATGCCTCGCCGTGTATCGATGGCGCGACGGCTTTCGCGATTTGAATCTCAAGGGCCGGCCGGATTTTTTCCTGTTGCCGGAGGGTTCCGGGGACGTCGAGGCCTTCGGGCCCCATCAAAACCACGTGTGGCTCCGCACCGGCGAATCCGCGAAGCATGAGGATCGACTTCCGAAGGTGATGCGCTCGATTCCCGGTGTGCCCGGCGAGCCCGTCTGGGGCCACTTGCGCGTTTTCGCGGACCGCGTCGAGGTGACGGCCACCGCCGACATGCTCTTCCGCCCGATGCGCGACATGGTCGAGGAGTTCTTCGGCGACGCCTTGGTTTTCGAAAAGGAATTCGTGTCCGACCTGGCCAAGCAAACATTCTCCGCCGGGGTCGAGGACAAGACCCAGCGCATCCTGCAAACCTCGAATTTTTTCCGCGAGCCGCCTGCCGACCTGGGCCAGGTGATGAAGCAGAGCATGGAGGCGCGCCTGCGCCACGTCCTCGACGACGAGATCCCCGCCCTCGGCGGACTCACGCCCCGCGAGGCGTCGACCCGCCCGGAGAGCCGCCCCATGCTGGTGGATTGGATGAAGGGCTACATCCACATGCTCGAGTCGTTCGCGAAAAAGGAAGGCCTTGTTTTCGATTTCGACGGGGTGCTCGACGAGTTGGCGCTTCCGGAGTTGAAAATCCCGCGCGCCAACCGCGAAACCGCCGTTCCCTCCACAGGGTGGTGGCGCGAGTTGGATTGGGAGGACATCAAAAACCATGCGCTCGGGCCCGCGGATTCGAACGTTCCGAACCTAAGTGTGTTTCCGGAGCTCGAGGCGCATTTCGAATCCATTGACGAGAGCCTTCTGAATGAAAAGGAACTCGAAGCGCTATTGCATTTCGCGGACTATGTTGTCGGAATCCTCGTCCCGCCGGGCGTGGATCCCCGACCGATCCGCCGCGAGACCATGAGAGGGCACTCCAAGGCCGTGCTGGACGAAGTCGCCGGGGAAATGACCGAAGGCCTCGCGGATGTCTCGTCCCATGAGGACCCCGAAGAGGCTGGCAAGCTGTTGGAGGAAATTTTATCCCGCTCGCCTCAGCCGGTTTTGCTTATGGCCGTGGCGACGATGCTCGCGTCGTTCGATGAACAGCCGGCAAGTAAAAGCAAGATTCGCAAGGATAACCGCTTCGCCATCCTTCTCCAACTCGAAGCCCTCATGCGCTGCATCCGCGACATCGCGGTCTGATCCCGGCTGCCAGGCTTTCCCTGCACGATTTTTGTCAAGAATCTTT
>CAZVPK010000268.1:0-2319 GCA_964628505.1 uncultured Chthoniobacter sp. | reverse complement strand
CTCGCCGCCCCCCGTCCCGGTTGTGGTGCTTGCGCGCGGGGGATCTTGGCGGGCGCCGCACTCCTCGAGAAGCGACGATGGACCCGACGGAGCGGGTCCCTCCAGGAGACCTTTGAGGTAGCGGGCGGTGTGGGATTCGGGGACGGAGAGGATTTTTTCGGGGGTTCCGGCGGCGAGGATTTGGCCACCTTCGTCGCCGCCTTCGGGGCCGAGGTCGATGATCCAGTCGGCGCACTTGATGACTTCGAGATTGTGCTCGATGACGATGACGGAGTTTCCCTCGTCCACGAGGCGGTGGAAGACTTTCACGAGCAGCGCAACATCGTCGAAGTGGAGTCCGGTGGTGGGTTCGTCGAAGATGAGGAGCGCCTTCTCGCGGGATTGGCGGACGAGGTGGTGGACGAGCTTGAGGCGCTGGGACTCGCCGCCGGAGAGGGAATTCACGGGCTGGCCGAGCTTGAGGTAGTCGAGGCCGACTTCGGCGAGGAGTTGGAGCGGGCCGGTGATTTTTTTGGATTTGTCGAGCGGGGCGAAGAATTCGACGGCCTCGGCGGCGGTGAGTTCGAGGACCTCGTGGATGGATTTTCCGGCGACCTGGATTTTCAGGAGCGGGGCGCGGAAGCGGGTGCCGTCGCACTCCGGGCAGCGGAGGAAGAGGTCGCTGAGGAATTGCATTTCGACTTTCTCGAAGCCGAGACCGCTGCAGCGGTCGCAGCGGCCGTTGCCGGAGTTGAAGGAGAAGCTGGAAGGCGTGAAGCCTGCGGCTTCGGCGGTGGGGGAGTCGCCGAAGAGTTGGCGGATGTGGTCGTAAACGCCGAGATAGACAGCCGGCGTGGAGCGCGGGGTTTTTGCGAGCGGGGACTGGTCCACCATGACGACCTCGTCCACTTCCTCGTCGCCGGTGATGGATTTGACATGGCCGGCGGCCTCTTCCTCGGGGGCGTCCTCGCCGATGAGTTGGCGGTGGAGGACATCGCGGACGAGGGAGGTTTTTCCGGAGCCCGAGACGCCTGTGACGGCGCAGAGGACGCCGAGGGGGAATTTGGCGGTGAGGTTTTTGAGGTTGTGGTGGGTGACGCCTTTGAGGGTGATGTGGCCGGTGGGCTTGCGGCGTTTTTTGGGAACGGGGATGGATTTTTTTCCCGTGAGGTAGTCGGCGGTGAGGGAGTTCTTGGCGGAGGCGAAATTTTGGGCGGGGCCGCAGTAGAGAAGGTGCCCGCCCGCGCGGCCGCGGCCCGGGCCGATGTCCACGAGTTCGTCGGCGGCGCGGATGACGGCTTCCTCGTGCTCGACGACGAGGAGGGTGTTTCCCTTGTCGCGGAGGCCGCGGAGGATTTCGATGAGGCGCGAGGTGTCGCGCGGGTGGAGGCCGACGCTGGGTTCGTCGAGGACGAAGAGGGTGTTGACGAGGGAGGCGCCGAGGCAGGTGGTGAGATTGACGCGTTGGAGTTCGCCGCCGGAGAGGGAGCGGGTGGGGCGGTCGAGCGAGAGGTAGCCGAGGCCGATGTGGCAAAGGTAGGCGACGCGGGAGGTGATTTGTTTGTGGACGAGGTGGGCAGAGGCGTCGGCGTGGGGTATGGTGAGGTTTTGGAGGATGGGGAGGAGGCGGTTGAGGGGGAGATGCGAGAGGGCGGGGAGGGTGAGGGCGTTGGCGGATGAGGTTGCGGAGTCGGTGCCTTCACAGGCGGGACGCCTGTGCCCCCTTCGTTGTGGTGCGGGGGTCGATGAGGTTGGGAGGCGGTAGTTGAGGGTTTCGGGTTGGAAGCGGCCGCCTTGGCATGCGGGGCAGGGTTGGTAGCTGCGGTAGCGGGAGAGCAGCACGCGGATGTGCATTTTGTAGGCTTTGCTCTCGAGCCAGCGGAAGTAGCCGTCCACGCCATACCACTGGCCGGTTTCCCAGGCTTCGGTGGGGTCGAGGCCGGGTTCGCCGTGGAGGATGAAGTCGCGGTCGGATTGGGGGAGGCGTTCGAAGGTGCGGTGGATGTCGATGCCGCGCTGGCGGCAGTGGCGGAGAAGGTCGTCCTGGCACTCGGCGGATTGGCCGCTTTGGAAGGGACGGATGACGCCTTCGGAAATCGAGAGGGAGGGATCGGGGATGACGCGCTGCATGTCGATGCCGATGATGCGGCCGAAGCCTTTGCATTCGGGGCAGGCACCGAGGGGGGAGTTGAAGGAGAAGAGGCCCGGCGAGGGGGGGCGGATGTCGAGGTTGCAGGGGGCGCAGTGCCAGCCGGAGGTGTGGTGGTCGATGCGGCCGGTGGCGGGGTCGATGAGGGAGAGGCGGTCGTTGCCGAGGCGGAGGGCGGTTTCGAGGGATTC
>CAZVPK010000267.1:0-2343 GCA_964628505.1 uncultured Chthoniobacter sp. | reverse complement strand
CCCCTCCGGCCACAGGCCGCTCGAACCTCCCCTTGTCGGCCAAGCCCCTCCCCGCCGCCCTCCGCGGTCTATACCAACTGGTGGCTCTCCGGCTGCATCACCACCTCGCTCAGCACCAGATGCGGCGGAGCGTCGATCGCCTGCAAAATCAAATCCGCCGCCGTCGCCGCCGGGATCATTTTGTCGCGCTGCACCGCCATCTGGATTTTGTCCCAGAACGGCGTGTCCACCCCGCCGAAGTGGAACAGACAAAATCTCACGCCCGAGCGTTGGTATTCCTGCGCGAAGCATTTCACCATCCCCGTCACCGCGTATTTGCTGGCGACATAGGCCGAGGCGTTTCGCATCGGCGCCTTGCCGAGAATGCCGGGGATCGTGAGGAACAGCCCCTTCTTCGCCGCCGCCATCGCCTTGCACGCTTCCCGCATCAGCAAAAAACTCGCCCGCGTGTTCGTGTTCATCACATGGGTGAATTCCGCATCCGTCGTGTCGGCGGCGGGCTTGATCAATCCCACACCCGCGCAGTGGATGACCACCTCCACCGACCCGAGTCGATCCACCGCGGCAGCGACAATTTTTTCCGCGGACCCGGGCGCCGTCAGGTCGGCGGCCAGATGGGGCCCGCAGCCGAGGGCCGAGAGTTTTTCCTCCGAGCGTCCGGTCAGGAAAACCGAGTCGCCCCTGGCGGACAGGCGTTTCGCGAGTTCCGCCCCGATTCCGCTCGAGGCGCCGGTGATGAGAATATTGGCCATGCCTCCTCTTACGAACGCGGGGCGCGGCGGGTTGTGGAAATCGCCCCTTGCCCCCGCGCGGGACGCGATTAGTTTTTCCTCCGATGGCGGACGGTCGCTCGGTCGGTGCCGCAAGGCGCGGCCGAGAGGAAAGTCCGGACACCACAAGGCGGCATGCCGCGTAGAACGCGCGGGAGGCCGGTGCGAAAGCCCCGGTCGACGGACAGTGTCACAGAAAACAAACCGCCCTCCGGCGCCAGCCGGCGGGCAAGGGTGAAAAGGCGGGGTAAGAGCCCACCGCCCCGTGCGCAAGCCCGGGGGCACGAAAAACCCCATGCGGTGCAAGACAGAACAGGAGGGACCGGGTCGCCTGCCCGATCTCCGCGCAAGCGGCGAACCCTCCGGGTATTGGTCGCCGTTCCGCAAGGAACCGCCGCCGGCGCGAGAGCCCCGGCGTCGAGACAAATGACCGTCCAGACGCCTCGGCGCGAGCCGGAGCGTTGGACAGAATCCGGCTTACAGCCATCACTCAGCGGGGGCGCTCCGGCGATCGGGGCGCCCCCGGCCTTTTTTTGTTTTGTTAAAAAAACCTGCGCGCTTTCCGTGGCGCGGATTTTCGGGAATGGTTCGCGCCGTGCCGCGATTCGAGCGCTACTTCGGAATCGATTATTCGGGCGCGGGAACCCCCCTCGCGCGCTCGAAGGCCTTGAGGATTTATGCCGCCGAGCGGGACTCCCCGCCACGGGAAATCCCGCCGCCGAAAAAAACCGGACGCCACTGGTCGCGGCGCGGAATCGCCGAATGGCTCGCGGTGGAGTTGGCGAAGGAATCGCCCGCTCTCGTGGGCATCGACCACGGCTTCTCCTTTCCGATGGAATATTTCCGGCGTCACGCCCTGCCCCTCGACTGGCCGGCCTTCCTCGAGGATTTTCAAACCCACTGGCCCACCGATGCCGATGAAACCTGCGTCGCCGATGTTCGCCGGGGACTCGCCGGGAACGGCGCGAAAAGGGACGGCGATGCGAAATGGCTTCGACTGACCGAGCGCTGGACGGCCTCGGCGAAATCCGTCTTCCAGTTCGACGTCCAGGGCCAGGTCGCCACCTCGACCCATGCGGGCCTGCCCTGGTTGCGCTTTCTCCGGAAGCGCTGCGGCCCGCGAATCCATTTCTGGCCCTTCGAGGGGTGGGCGGTGCCGCCGGGCCGGTCCCTCCTGGCGGAGGTTTATCCCTCGCTCTGGATGCGCCGCTGCGAACGCGCGGGCCGCGACCCCGACCAGCAAGCCGCCTTTGCGACCGCGGCCTGGTTGCGCCGCGCCGACCTCGACGGCAGCCTGGAGTTTTTCCTCACGCCCCCGCTGGAGGCCCCCGAGCGCGAAACCGCGCAAGTGGAAGGCTGGATTCTCGGCGTGGCCTGATCCCCATCCAAGCCCCGCCATGCCGCCCCGCCCTCAGGAACGCCGACGTCCCCGTCGGCCCCAAGTTCCCCGACCACCCCGCTCTCTCGCCCCCGCGCAATCCAAAGCCTATTCCCCCGTGCCATACCAACGGCCGTTCGCTTCGAGACCCTTTGAGCGGAATCATCCACTTGCTCAAAGGCTCGCCCCCCACAT
>CAZVPK010000266.1:0-2394 GCA_964628505.1 uncultured Chthoniobacter sp. | reverse complement strand
GCGCACGCAACCCGACCCCTTGTCGTTATCGGTGGTGTGATGGCGTTCGGATTCAGGCCCCGCCCAGGGGCAACGCCCCGGCTTCATCCCAGCCTTGGCCAACGGCCAAGGTTTGCGGCCGGTCTCGAGGATCAGGGCTGAAGGCCCGGCTCATTTCAATCCCACACATACCTTTCATCGAATTCGATGCCGTATTTTTGGAGGAACGTCCGGTATTCTTCTTGGAACGTTCGCGTGCGGTGGTGCTCCTCCTGGTTGTCGATGTAACTCCGCAACGCCTCGAGGTCCGCGGGCCCCACCGAGAACGCCCCGTATCCGCGTTGCCACGAGAACGAGGAGAAATCGGGCGAACGGGTTTTGATCCATTTCGACGAAGATGTTTTCAATTCCTCGACCAGGTTTGAAATGGCGAGGGTTCGTGAAAATCGCACCGCCAGATGGACATGGTCGGCCATACCGCCCACGCGGAAACATTCGCAACCGGCATGGCGGGCCACGGTCGCGAGGTAGGCATGGAGTTCGGGGCGCACGGACGGTCCGAGAAACGGATGACGGTCCTTCGTGCTGAAAACCAAATGCACGAGGACGAATGCGAGGGACTGGGGCATGGGTGCGAGGATAAGCCGGGCCTTCAGCCCTGTCATCTTTCGTTGACGGGAATCCTGCGGCGATGCCGCAGGCTGGGATGGAGTCGCGCCGTTGGCGCTTCGGAGGGCCTGGGCTGGAGCGGTTTTCTGACCGTAGGCCCCAGTGTTATTGGAATGAAAAGATTCGTATGTGAGAGCAGAAACCGTGTGCGGATCCACGCGGATCGATCCGGCAACGCGTGGCACGATGGCGCGCGGATCCGGTCTGCATAGGGGCAACGCCCCGAACCCATCCCAGCCTAGGCCAACGGCCTAGGTTCTCGATCCAATTAGATTTTCAGGGCTGAAGGCCCGGCTCATCTTGATCCAACTCGCAAACCGTTCGCTTCTACCTCGCAACCACCTCGAGAAAATTCCTCACGCGTTTGATTTCCGGGCGCGACGGGCCGCCTCTCACCCAGAGTCCGCTCGAGGAGCCGCCGTCGAGGTTCAACGCGGTCGCCGGTTTCCACGCTCCCCAAATTCCGTTCGTCGCCAGGATTTTTGCGGCGTCGGCGAGCGAGACCGAGGTGAGATAAATCAACGCGACGCGTCCGCCCGGGCCGGTCGACACCACGGTGCGGCGGGCGATTTTTTCGGCGTTGAGGCCGGCGACCGGCGACGAGTTTTCCACGAGCATCGGTCCGCATTGCAACGCCTCGCGGTAGGCGCCGGGCTTTGGATCGAAGCGGGCGGAACGGAAAATCGCAACGGCCCCCTTCGGCGACACGGCGACGATTCCGCTCAGCAATTTGGCTTTTTTGAACGGTTGCTTTGTTTGTCCACCGGCCACCACGAGTCCCACGGGCGTGAAGTCGGGTTCGAAATACCCTCCGTTCACACCCGCGAGGGCGTCGCGTGTCTCCATCACATCGGCCAACGCGGCCTCACCGGGTTTCGGACTGTCCACGACGCGGAGCGTGTGGTCGCGGCTGTCGAAAACCACCGCGACGAGCCGGGCGGTTCCGGCGGGTTCGGCGCGCGAGAGTTCTGTTTCGACGACCTCGACTCCCTTCGCCGGACCGGGAGTGGTTTTCGAGGAAACGATCGCCCAATCGCCCCGCGCGATCGCGGGCAGGACGAAAAGCGCGGCGAGCAGCGCGGATGGCGGCCGGAATTTCAAAAAAAAATCCTACTCGTCGTTTTTGCCCAGCCGCGTGAGCACGCTGAGGTCCTCGAGCGTGGTGGTGTCGCCGGTGATCTGGACGCCGGCGGCGATTTGCTTGAGGAGTCGACGCATGATTTTTCCGCTGCGCGTTTTCGGCAGGGCCTCGGCGAAGCGGATTTCATCCGGCTTGGCGATCGGGCCGATCGCCTTGGCGACGTGGGAGCGGAGTTTTTCCGACAGGTCCTTGCTGGCGGAGTGTCCCTCCTTGAGCACGACGAACGCCACCACGCCCTGGCCCTTGATCTCGTCGGGACGGCCGACCACGGCGGCCTCGGCGACGGATTCGTGGCCGACGAGCGAGCTTTCGACCTCGGCCGTTCCGAGCCGGTGTCCGGCGACGTTGAGGACGTCGTCGATGCGGCCGACGATCCAGAAGTAGCCGTCCTTGTCGCGGCGGGCGCCGTCGCCGGTGAAGTAGCAGCCCTTCACCTCGCTCCAGTAGGTTTTTTTGTAGCGGGCCTTGTCGCCGTAAATGGTGCGGAGCATCGAGGGCCACGGCTTGCGGATGACGAGTTTTCCGCCCTCTCCGTGGGGAACCTCCTTGCCGTTGTCGTCCACGATGGCGGCGTCGATGCCGAAGAACGGCAGCGTGGCCGTGCC
>CAZVPK010000265.1:0-2405 GCA_964628505.1 uncultured Chthoniobacter sp. | reverse complement strand
TGCCAGGCTCCCGGCGGGTCGGGCGGGTAGGCGGACTGGATTTTCAGGACGGGTTTTTCCGTGCTTTCCGCAATCGCCAGATCGCCGCGAGCAGGCTGCCGATGAGGCTGTGCGTCACGCTGGAGAGCGCGGCGGGAACGGCGGTGAGCGGGTTGGCGGCGAAATGGGTTTTCGCCAGCACGGCGGCGAGGCCGGAATTCTGCATCCCCACCTCGATCGAAACCGCCCTCGCGTCGGGATCCGCCAACCGCGCGATGCGAGCCAGGGCCCAGCCCACAAGAAACCCGCCGCCATGGAGCAGGACCACCGCCAGGAAAAGAAGGCCCGCGTGCTCCAGAATGGCCGCGCGGCTGTTGCCCACGATGCTCGCGCAGATCAGGCAAATGAGCAGCACCGAGACCGGGGGACCGGCCACCGAGCAGGGTTTGGCGAGGGTCGGCACCTTGTGATGGAGGAAAACCCCGAGCGCCACGGGAGCCACCACCACCTGCAGGGTGGTGAGCAGCATCCCGGCCGCATCCACCTTCAAATACGCCCCCGCGAGCACGCTGGTGAGCCATGGCGTCATCGCCACCGCCGCCACCGTCGAGCAAAAGGTCATCACCACCGAGAGCGCCACATTCGCTCCGGCGATGTAGGTGACGACATTCGACGCGGTGCCGCCGGGGCAGCATCCGACCAGAACGAGCCCGACCGCGAAATCGGCCGGAAGGTCCAGCGCCTTCGCCACGCCCCACGCCGTCAGAGGCATGACCGTGTATTGCGCCACAAACCCCAGAGCCACCGGCCACGGGCTGGCGGCGACTTTTCGGAACGCGCCGGCGTCGAGCGTCACCCCCATCCCGAGCATGATGAAAGCCAGGCCCCAGACGATCCAAGGCCCCGAGAACCAGGTGAACGCGGCCGGATGCCACATCGCCGCTCCGCAAAAAACCAGAAGCCACAGGGGAAACGCATTGGCCGCGAGGGCGGGAAAGGATCGCATCGTCCAAACAAACCAGCCTCCGCGTTGCGCCGCAAAACAAACCCGATAGACTTCGAATCCATGGATGGACTTCTCCTCGCCGTCGCCGCGCTTTCCGCCATCACCCTGGTGTTTGTCGTCCTTCTCTTCGCGGGCCGCCGCGAAGGATCCGCCGCCCGCGAGGCGATGGACTCCCATCTCGCCAACCAATCCGAACACCTGCGCCACGCGTTGCAAACCCAGAGCGCGGCGATCGATTCCCTGCGCGAGTCCCTCGACCGGCAGATCGCCGGATTCCGCGAGGCGTTCACCGACACCACCCGCCGGGAACTCGAATCCCTCGGCGGCTCCGTGAAGACCTCCTTCGACCTCCAAAACCAACAACTCGAGTCGCTCCGCCAGGCCGTGGAGACGCGCCTCACCGCCCTCCAGCAGGACAACAACGCCAAGCTCGAGGCCATGCGCGCCACCGTGGAGGAAAAACTCCAGACCACCCTCGAGCGCCGGCTCGGCGAGTCGTTCAGGATCGTCAGCGAGAACCTCGACAAGGTCCAGGCCGCGATGATGAACATGCAGACCCTTGCGCAAGGCGTGGGCGATTTGAAAAAAGTGATGACGAACGTCACCACCCGCGGCGCCTGGGGCGAGGTCCAACTCGCCGCCATCCTCGAGCAATTCCTCAGTCCCCGGCAATACGACACCAACGTCGCGACCAAGGGCGAGCGCGAGCGCGTGGAGTTCGCCGTCAAGCTCCCGGGCCGCGGCGGCGACGGCTCGTTTGTTTGGCTCCCCATCGACGCGAAATTTCCCAAGGAGGACTACGAACGCCTGGTCGCCGCCCTCGAGTCGGGCGCGCTCGAGCAGGCCGAGGCCGCCGCGAGGCAACTTGAAATCCGGATCAAGGGAAACGCCCGCGACATCCGCGAGAAATACCTGAATCCCCCGGCGACCACCGATTTCGCGATCATGTTCCTGCCCACCGAGGGCCTCTACGCCGAGGTGTTGCGGCGGCGCGAGCTCGCCGAGTCGATCCAGCGCGACCACCGGGTGGTGATCGCCGGCCCCACCACGCTGGTCGCGCTGCTCAACAGCCTCCAAATGGGCTTCCGCACGCTGGCCATCGAGAAACGCTCCAGCGAGGTCTGGGAAACGCTCGCCGCCGTGAAGACGGAATTCGGCAAGTTCGGCGAGACCCTCGAGAACGTGAAAAAGAAACTCTCCGCCGCCTCGAGCGAGATCGACCAGGTCGGCACCCGCACCCGCGCCATGGCCCGCCGCCTCAAGGAGGTCGAGTCCGCCCCCGAGGACGAATCCGCCCGCCTTTTCGACCGCGAGGTTTGATGCCGGGCGGGGGCGCTATTTGGAATTCGGGCGGTTCGGGGCGCACCGGCAGGATGGCGCGAGTCGCCCCGGACCTGACCAGCAGGTCCCTCCTGCGAAC
>CAZVPK010000264.1:0-2459 GCA_964628505.1 uncultured Chthoniobacter sp. | reverse complement strand
TGCAGTTCATGCTGCAGTTCCCGGCGCAGTTGTTGGAAATCGATCGTTGGGAAATCGGCGGCGCCACCCCGACGAACTCGCAGCCCCTCGTCTATTCCACAGGCCCCGGCGTCCTCTCATACGCCACATTCGACAGCGCCCCGTGGGCGGTCGATGGGGGAACGGTCCTGCGGGTCGTGTTCAAAACGAAAAACATCTCCGCCTCCATCCAGCGCCAATTGATCACGCTCAGCGGACTCAAGGCCTTCGGCGAGGGCGGATTCGAGCTTTTGGCAACCTACCAGCGTCCGGGCCAACTCACCCGCGAGCCGACCACTTGGCTCCGCCAAGCCTACGGCGAGCAGGCCGATCCCGACGCGGATGATGACGGCGACGGATTGTCCAACCGCCAGGAATACACGGCGGGCACCGATCCGCGAAGCGCCGCCTCAAGGCTCCAGCTCGAAGATTTCGCGCACGACCCCGTGCAGAACATGCAATCCCTGCGCTGGAAAGCGGTTCGCGGCGTGCGCTACAGGGTTCTGACCTCCGACGACCTGAAAACCTGGTCGCCAGTGGGTGGAACGGACGTCATCGGTTCCGACACCGATGTGGAATTCGAAATCAAGCCCGACTCGAAAAAAGCCAAATCCTTCTTCCGCATCGAAGCCGTGCGCTGACCGAAGCCGCTGCCTGCTGGATCACGGCCACTCCTCGGAGCGGGGCTGCTGTTTGCGGGTGCGGCGGGTTATACCAACAGCCGATCGCTTTTTGGACTCTGTATGAAGAGAGACGGATTTCGCGCTCCCCGGGACCGGGCGCTCCAGCGCCATTTTCCAAAAGTCCCAACGCAAACGGACTTCAGTATTACACCCCGCAACCTTCGGCGTTGATTTCGGGCGGTTGGTTTGTCTAACTCGCGGCCATCCATGAAATCCGCTTGCCGGAATCGCTTTGCCGTCGCGGGCCGAGTCCGCCGTTTCCATCCATGATCGGCCTCCACGCCCATGCGGAAAAACCCGCCGCCGCCGAGGTCGTTCGCGCCATGGCGCGCGAGCTCGATCTCGCCGGCCTGCCGTATCTTTTCGACCAAGCCACCGCTCCGCTTGCGGGAAAAACCTCCCCGCTCGACCTCGCCGCGCTCGCCGCGCAATCCGAACTCCTCGTCGTGATGGGCGGCGACGGCACCATCCTCCGCGCCGTGCAACAACTTCGCGGCCCTCTCCCCACCGTCTTCGGCATCAACACCGGCACCCTCGGCTTCCTCACCTGCCTGGGCTCGGGCGAAATCCACCGCGCCGTCGAAAGCATCCGCCGGCGCGACTATCTCGTCAGCCCCCGCGGACTGCTCCAGGCCGAACTCCGCCACGCCTCCGGCCGCTCCGAAATATTTTACGCGCTCAACGACATCGTCGTCGGCCGCGGCGAGCGCTCGCAGCTGGTTCGCATCCGGGTTTCCCTCGGGGACCAACCTCTCACCGACTACAACGCCGACGGGCTCATCGTTGCCACGCCCACCGGCTCCACCGCCTATTCCCTCTCCGCCGGCGGGCCCATCCTCATGCCCGATTCCGGCTGCCTCGTCATCACGCCGATTTGTCCCCACGTTCTCACCGTCCGCCCGGTGGTGATCGGGGATTCCACCACCGTCACCATCCAACTCGCCAAGCCCGGCCAATCCGTCACCGTCTCCATCGACTCCGCCAGCGGCGGCCAGCTCGCCGAGGGCGACACTCTCCTCCTCGCCAAAAGCCCGCGCCATCTTCCGCTGGCCATGCTGCCCGAGCGTCCGTTCGCCGGCGTGCTGCGCGAGAAGCTGAAGTGGGCCGGCAGCAACGTATGATCTCGATTTCCGAAATCCTTCTCCCCGAGCACATCAATCTCCGCCTCGACGCCGCCGACGCGCGGGCCGCCGTGGAGGAGCTGCTTTTTCCCCTGCGAGGCGACATTCGCATCGCGGATTGGGACGCCCTGCGCGCCGCGATCCTCGAGCGCGACGCCCCCGCCATTCCCGCGGGTCCCCAATGCGCCATTCTGATCGCCCACGGCCGCACCAATGCCGTCGGCTCCCTCGTGATGGCCGCGGGCCGTTCCGAAGCGGGAATTCCCGCCGACGGAGCGGGGGAAAAAATCCGGCTCGTCTTCGTGGTGGGAATTCCCACCGCGCTCAGCCAGGATTATTTGCGGGTCGTCGGCACCATCGCGCGTCTCTGCGCCAAGCCCGACCACCTCGAGAAACTCCTCGCCGCCCCCAAGGCCGCGGGGTTCCTCGAGCTCCTCCTCGCCTGGGAAAACAAGCTGTAATCCCAACGCCCGTTCGCTTTTGGACTTTTGAACGAGATCGGTAATTTGTCCAAAACCTCGATCTCGCAAAACGCCAGCGATGCCTTGACCAGAGGTCCAAAAGCGAGCGGCTAGTGGTATTATACCGAATTCGAATGTTGCTTGGACCCTTTGCGATTGGGTGCTGCAATCACGGG
>CAZVPK010000263.1:0-2492 GCA_964628505.1 uncultured Chthoniobacter sp. | reverse complement strand
TTGGGATTCGCCGAGAGGCGGTTCTCGCGCAGGCGGCGAAAGACATTTTCCACATCCACAATGGCGTCATCCACCAACTCGCCGATCGCGACGGCGAGGCCGCCGAGGGTCATGGTGTTGATGCCCAGGCCGAACCATTTGAAAACGATGAAGGAAATCAGCAGTGATAGCGGAATCGCTGTGAGGGTGATGAAGGTCGTTCGGAAATTCAGCAGGAAGAGAAAAAGAACGATCGAAACCATGATGCTGCCGTCGCGGAGGGCCTCCTCGACATTCGAGACGGCGCGTTCGATGAAATTCGCCTGGCGGAAGATGTCGTCGTGGATGGTGACGCCTTCGGGAAGCGTCGCGCGGAGGGTTGCGAGTTCCTTTTCGATGGCGCGGGTGAGCTTGACGGTGTCCGCGCCGGGTTGCTTGGCAACGGCGATCATGACGCCCGGTTGGCCGTTGATGCCCGCCTCGCCGCGTTTGACGAGCGGGCCGGCCTCGCGGATTTCGGCAATGTCGCGGAGGAGGATGTTCGCGCCGCCGGGGGTGGCTTTGACCACGGTGGCGCCGAGGTCCGAGGTGTTTTCCACGCGGGCGAGGTTGCGGATGAGCTTTTCCTCGTAGGGTTCGAGGAGGAATCCGCCCGAGGAATTGACATTGGTTTCGCCGAGGGCGGTGCGGACCTCATGGAGCGAGATGCCGTAGCCGATGAGTTTCACCGGGTCGACGAGGACCTGGTATTCCTTGAGATCGCCGCCTTGGATGGTGACCTGCGAGACGCCCGGGATGGCGAGGAGGCGGCGCTTGAGGTCCCACTCCGCGAGGCCGCGGAGTTCCATGGGGCCGACCTGCGGGTTGTCGCTGGTGAGGCCGATGGCCATGACCTGGCCCATGATCGAGGAGATCGGGCCGAGGAACGGGCGGATGCCGTCGGGCAGCGTTTCGCCAACGCCTTGGATGCGCTCGGCCACGATTTGGCGGGCGAGGTAGATGTCGGTGCTCCAATCGAACTCCACGAAGATGAGCGACAGGCCGATGCCCGAGAGCGAGCGCACGCGCTCGACATGGGTGGCTCCATTGACGGCGGTTTCGAGCGGGAGGGTGACGAGGGTTTCCACCTCCTCGGGAGCGAGGCCGGGGGCCTCGGTGAAAATGGTGACGGTCGGTCGGTTGAGATCGGGGAAGACATCCACCGGCAGGCTGCGGAGAATCCAAATGCCGTAGGCCGTGACGAGCGCGGCTAGAGCCACGACGAGCAGGCGGTTTCGGATCGAAAAGGCGATGATGCGGTCGAACATGGGGCGTCAGTGGCTGTGGCCGTGTTCGTCCTCGCCACCGGCGGATTCGGCGCCGAGGTATTGGAGTTGGTAGTTGCCGACGGTGACGACTTTTTCGTCCGGCAGGACGCCTTCGAGGATTTCCACGAGGTTTCCCGATCGGAGGCCTGTGACGACTTCGCGTTTTTCAAATTCGCCGTCCTCGTTTTCGACAAAGACGAAGAGTTTGCCGAGCGAGCCGAGGATGGCGCGGCGCGGGACGGCGATGGCGGGTTGGGGGTCGCCGAGGGCGATGCGGAGGATGCCGCGGAAGTTCGGGCGCAGTCGGTGGTCGGGATTCGGGATCGCGGCGTAGAGGTGGAAGCCGGGGTCCTCGGCGGCATGGCCGGTGTCGAGGCGCTGGAGGACGCCCGGGAATTCCTCGCCGGGGAAGACATCGACGAGGAGGGAGGCCGGCGCGCCGATTCGGATTTTGTTGAGTTCGGGCGACTGGAAGATGAGTCCCTGCGCGAGAAGTTCGGTGTCGTCGCCCACTTCGACGAGTGAGGTTTCGGGGGTGAACGCCAGGCCCGGCATGGCGTTTTGACGGATGACATGGCCCGAGACCGGCGAGACGAGGGTTTGTGCGGGGCTGCCGACGGCGAGGGGCGCGACGCGCACGACGGGGTCGCCGGCCTGGATTTGCTGGCCGAGTTTCACGAGGACTTCGAGCACGCGGCCCGCGAAGGGCGCGCTGACCGAGCCGTGTTTTTCCGGAGGGACGACGAGGATGGCGGGAATTTCCACCGACGGGGCGAGATCGACGATGGCGGCTTCGGTGGTTTCGAGGCCGAGGTTTTTGCGTTGGGTTTCGGAGAGGGCGACGGGGCCTGTGATTGCGGCGGAGCCCATGGCCGGGCCGTGGTCGTGGCCGGGGCCTGCGAGGAGGGGGAGGCTGCAGAGCAGCCAGAAGATGGGAGAGAGGAGATGGGAGATGGAGGAAAGAGTGCGGCCTGCGGCCGTGGGTTTTTGGATGAGTGGGGCGCGGGGCGCACCCCACAGCGCCCGGGCCTGTTGGAGTAAAACAGAAGACTCCACAGGCGAACGGCGGGCGCGGTCCCCGGGACCGTTTGGGCGGAAATCAGTGAGCAGGTTGGGGGCGGGTTTGTGGGTCATGGCGATTTGTGGGATTGGGTGAGGTAGTGGCGGCGGATGGCGGGGTGGTTGCCTGTGGTGGATTCGAGGTCG
>CAZVPK010000262.1:0-2493 GCA_964628505.1 uncultured Chthoniobacter sp. | reverse complement strand
GCTGGGGAAGGGGGCACGGGCGTCCCGCCCGTGAAAGACATCAGCGGGGAAAGGTCACTGATGAGAAGCCTCGCCATGGGCCTGCACGGTCGGCGCCTCCGGCTCGTAGAGCCTACGGATCGGAGAGACGACCATGCCCCTCTGTTTTGCTCTCCCTCACTCTCTTGCGTGGTCAAAAATCGTCCCGGCTTTTGGAAATTGGCGCGGGAGCGCCCGGTCCCGGGGAGCGCGCCCGCCCTCGGGTGCACCGCCACGCGCCCTCGCGGGGCAATTGGAAAAAAATATCCGGCCATGGGCCGCTTGAAATTCTCCATGTCGGGCGCGGGGCGCACCCGACAACACCCGAGGACCTCCGGCTCGGAGAGCGGGCGCGCTCTCCGAGCCGTAGGCTCTCGGTATGAACCAACGCCCAACCCTCAGTGCGCTGGAGTTTTTTCTGTTTCCACGGAATTTCGCTTGTTTCCGGTCGGGCCCCGCAGTTTGCTAACGACTGGAACAGGGCAACCGCACCATGGTCCAAAAAATGGGGACCTACCGGGCTGCAACCCGATAGGTCCCGTGGTGTGGCAGGCCGAATGGCCCGCCGTGCTGCGCTCCCTACTGCAGGGTGGTCTCGGTTTTGGCTTTGCGGTTGCCCTGTCCGGCAAACCGTTGGCCGATGTGGCCGGTGATGTCCTCGAGCCCCTCGGGCTTCACCTTGGTTTTGGTGAGCTTGTAGATGAGGCGGGCGTCGTCGAACAACTCGGCTCCGGCGGCCATGAGTGTGTCGTAGAGACGCTCATTGAGCTGGCTGACGGTGCGATGGATGTCGCGGAGTTGGCCGGTGAGAGCCAGCTTGCCGCCGAGTCGCTCGGGATCGAGGGTGCGGGGCAGCATGCCGGGGTTTTCGATGCCGACCTTGATGGCGTCTTCCACAAAGGCGCGGCTTTTGTTGCCCATCTTCATGATGCGCTGGGCCTCTTCGGGGCTGAGCCCGATGAGGAAGTCCAGGGTCGTGTTGATGGATTGGAGGCTGTTGGTGACCGAGGTGAGCTGCGCCTCTGTCAGCGCCTCGGATTTGATTACCTTGTTAGGCATATGTGGTTTCTAATTCCCGCCGTGGGTTGGTTGATCGGCCACATCGCATTGGCGAAGGGTCGTGGGACGGCGGGAAAGTGGTCATGCGGAGGCCTCCGCAAAAAGATCGAGTTGGTCGTCGGCCGTCCCGGGAAAAAGCCCGGCGATGCGAATCGCGGCGAGTTGGCGGCTGACATGGAAAATTTCGGAGACGGATTGCTCGGCTTCGTCGCGGGCGGAGGCGGGGAGTTGGAGAGTGCGGACTCCGTCGCGGCGTCCGATCCAAGGCTCGAGGTGGAGCCAGAGCGCGGGGCGGGGAACGAGAAGCGGGCCCATGAGGGCGTTCGCCTGCCACTCGATCCAGGAGTAGGAATTTCCCGCGGCGGATTGGGTGTCGACTTCGCGAATGTCGGCGTTGCGGCAGGCGATGTGGTGGCGCTGGGGACGGGCGGGATCGAAGTCCGCCTGCCGGCGCTCGAAGTCGAAGCGTTGTTGGAAAAGCGGGGTGTGGAGGAGGCCGTGGCCGAGTTCGTGCGCGATGGTGGACCGGCGGCGGCGGTCGAGCGTGGGGTCGTTGCCGGACCGGGAAAGGCTCTCGTGGATTTCGATTTTCTCCACGCCCTCGGGCTCAAAGTGCGCGCAGCCCATCACATCGGCGGGAAGCGGCGAATACTCGACGCCGATGCCCAGGCACTCCTCCAGCACATCCTCGATGGGAATCTCGCCAGGCTCGGCATCGGAGTATCCGGCCGTTTTGAGAGCCTGCGCGGCGATTTCCTCGAGGCGGTTCGGAGAGAAGAAGGGACGGCTGTAAAAAATTCCGTAGGATGTGTTGTAGGTTTTCATGGGTCCGATTTCTTTTTTTCGTTCGAGTCCATTTGGCGGAGGATTTCTTCGGCGCTGAGGTGCTTCGATTGTTCGAGGACGCGGCGGAAGACAACGGCGTAGTCGGGGTTGCGCGCCACCAACCGGCGGGCTTCCTGGATCGGGGCCTTCACATCGCGCGAGGCCAATTCCTCGACCGTGGTCTGCAGCACCTCCGCCAATTTCGGCCAATGCTCCTCGGCCAAATGGCGGGTCCCGGCTTCCACTTCCGAAATGAAGGCGATCGAATTCATGCCGAGGGCTTGGGCCACGGCACGCTGGGTGAGCCGCAGTTGCTTGCGGCGATTTTTTGCAAAGTCTCCAAAGGATTCGTTCATCACAGAAGCATATTTCGCAGAATTTGGTGAAGTGTCAAATAAAAATCCACAGGGGCTATAATGCGGGGTCGCAAACCACAAGATATTGTGGTTTTCTTGGCGTGGGGACGATCGTGGTCGAAAATCATTTCGATTTCCGCTTCTGGGCACGAACGGAGATGACGCGAAGGGTGTAGCGGAACTCGGAAAGGGTTTCGAAAGGTGGTTGTGGGGTCGCGCTTGCGATTTGAAAAAA
>CAZVPK010000261.1:0-2519 GCA_964628505.1 uncultured Chthoniobacter sp. | reverse complement strand
CGAGCTGCCAGGAGTAGGTCGGCGAGCCTTGATCGCGGCCGCTGAGAATGCGGTCGGGACGGGGCCACTTGGAAACGATGTCGCGGATGGCTTTTCCGAAAAACGGGTCCTCGGCGGTGTCGGCCTCTTTGTCGGAATGGTTGCCGAGCAGCACGCATTGGCCGCCGGGGTTTTTCTCCAGCGATTCGACGAGAAGCTCGAAGACCTCGAGGTAGGTGGCTCCGACCTTGGCGGGGCCGTAGAGGAGTTCGACAACACGTTGTTCCTTGGCGCTGGCGTCCCCGGGCAGCTTGAGGCAGCGTGGCCATTGGCGCGGCGGGCGCAGCAGCCTCGCCGGAAAGCTCGCGGCGTCGTTGATCGCGGCGAAGAACGACCAATAGCGCTCCTCGGGAAACTGGTGGCAGAGCATGGCGTTGATCACCGCGTCGAAGGCGAGGTTGTGGGCCTTGGTGGGGCGCGGAAACAGGCGCGTGTGGCCGAGCACCACATGGTGGAGTTCGTGCAGGACGAGCATGAGGAGGTGCTCATCGGTGCGGCAGTATTCCTCGATGAAGCCGGGATTGAGACGCAGGCGCGGGCGCGCGGTGCAGTCCACGCAGGCGGTCGGGATCGAATCATCGAGAACGATGTCGAGCAGCGAGAGGAGTTCCTCCATCTGCCAGGTGGCGGCTGGGACCACATTGTAAATACGGGTTCGGATGTCGTTGGCAGTCACAGGGCGCCCTCCCACACCTCGGCGGTGAACGGTTTTTGGTTGAGAAGATGGCCCGCCGAGTAATCGGGTTGGCGGGAGCGGACATAGATTTCGCCCACGCGGCGGGAGAGGACGGCGATCGCGCGGGCGGTATCAGCCTCCTTCTTGAACTGTGCGAAGGCGGTGGAATATTCGCGGATACCGATCAGAAAGGCGGGAATCGCCTGGACGGCGGCCTCGACCTGCTCGCGGGGTGGAATGTTGTCCAGCCCGCAGTCGAAGATCGGGCGGGCGAGATTGCGTTTCGTCAGCGTCTTTGCGGGCTGTGTCAGTTGGAACACAAAGAATGATCCGGTGACCGCTGAAACCCTCGATTCATACGCGGTTCGCGGGGGCGCGCTCATGTTGAGGATGACGCCTGTGGGAGTGACGGAATAGGTGCTGGCGGTCAACATGGCAGGTGGAATTTGGCCCAGAGGGTGTTGAAGGTTTCGCGCAGGTCGGCCGGTTTGGTTCCCTTGAAGCCATCGGGCAGGAGGCTCTGGAGAAGGTTGCGGCAATGCTTGTCGCGGGGGGTGTCGCCGAGGCCCGAGCAGACGGCGGCGGTTTCGCGGCAGGCGGTGAGCTGGGTGCCGTGGACCTGGTGCGTGATCCTCGATGGCTGGATGGCTTCGCGGGCCTCGGTGGCGAGGGTTTCCACGGCGATGGCGGGAAGTTCCCGTCTGTCGCGCACGGAGAGGTAGACGACCAGCGCAAGGGCGCGGCGGTGGGCTTTGTCCACCTGCGCGGCGAAGGCCGTGGTGAGGAGTCCCGTGAAATCGGCGGTGTCGATGGATTTTCCCAACCCGGTGGCGAGAGCGAGTCGATCGACGGGATCGGATAGGGCGAGGATTTGTCGCCAGGGATCCGAGGCGTCGAGCCCGCACAGGCTCCAGGCCTGACGGTGGGCGGCAAGAAGCGAAGAGGCATTGTTTTTCACACCATGGGCAATGCCGGGAAGTCCGTGCCGGAGCGCCAACCAAGCGGCGTCTTCCCAGCCTGGGCGGGGTTGGCCGGCCGCTTCCGCGAGCACCGTGCGCGAGGCCTGGATCGCTAGGATCGAGCGCAGGAGCGTGGTGATGCGGCGAGTGGAGAGCTCGTGGCCCGCCTTGGCGGCGAGGGGTGCGAGCGTGATCAGATAGTCGGCGAGCGTCCCGGGCGGGGATTGGGTGAGGACTTCGAGCACGGCGCGGGTTTTGGAAACGAGTTCGGGAACCGCTACGGGGAATTCATGTCGGCCACGAAACTGGTCGATGAGGATCGCCTTGCGGGCCTCGTCGGTGAGGGTGTCCCAGCCTGGAACTTCGATAAGGAAGGCGAAGCGGTCGGCCAGCGCGGGATCGAGCGGCTCCGCGCCGTGGTAGGCGGGCTCGTCGTCGGAGTCCTCGTCCGGCGGGGGATTCATCGCGGCCCAGCGGTAGCGGAGTTTTTCCAGGCGGATGCCCTGGATGCGGCGCTCGTGGATGATCGGAAAGAGCTTGTTTTGAAGCTCCGGACGCGCACGGCTGATTTCGTCGATGAAGACGACCTCGGCATCCCAAATCGACGAGGGAGTGCTGATGTAGCGGAGCGAGGTCTGCGATTCGTCGGGCACGGGGATTCCGACGAGGTCGTCGTAGTTGACCAGCGAGGCGTTGTAGAAACGGAACTCCAGCGCAAGGGACTCGGCGAGACGCTCGAGAAGAAAACTCTTCGCGGTGCCGTGACGGCCGATGAGCAGGAGGGGATCGCCCGAGGCGAGTGCGGCAAGCACCACGGGTTCGAGGTGCGCCCAGCCTTCGAGCCC
>CAZVPK010000260.1:0-2537 GCA_964628505.1 uncultured Chthoniobacter sp. | reverse complement strand
TGGGGCAATCCCGCCAAGCCCTCGCTCGTTTCCGCGAACCACGCCCATTTTCTCGTCACCGGCGGCTGGAGCAAAAAGGAGCTGTCCTACGAGGACCAGCGGTTCGAGATGCTCGTGAAGCTGCTCAACCGCTCGCACGCCGAGGAGGTCGCCGTGAGCCGAGCGCTCGCGAAGAGCACCCTCGCCGCGACGAAACTCCCGCCCTACATCTACAAGGGCGACACGGTTCGCATCCGCGGCAGCGATTACATCTGGGCGCGGAACCTTCTCGCGAACCGCCTCTTCGAGTGCCCCGTGATCTACGCCGAGCCGTATGTGATGAACTCGCGCGAGGTGTTCCAACGCGTGCAGGCGGGCGACTACGAGGGCAAAAAAAAGGTCGCCGGCGCGCTCCGACAGAGCATTTACCGGGAATACGCGGACGCCATCACGGCGGGACTGGTCAACTATTACTCCCAACGCTAGGGTCGTCTCCGGCTCATGAAAATCATCGCCATCACGAACCAGAAGGGAGGGGTCGGCAAGACGACGACCAGCATCAACCTCGCCGCCGCGCTGGCGGAAAAAAAATCGCGCGTCCTGCTCGTGGACCTCGATCCGCAGGGCAGCGCGTCCAGCGTGTTGGCAAACCGCGAGGGCGACGAGGATCCTCCCAGCATCTACGCCGCGCTCATCGGCGAGCGTCCCGCGACGGAGTTGGTTTCGACCACCCGGGTGAAAAATCTCTCGATCATCGCCTCCGACCTCGACCTGGCCGGCGCGGAGGTCGAGGTGGCGCGGATGGACGACCACATGATGCGGCTGCGCGGGGCGTTCGAGTCCCTGCGCGAGCAGGCGGCGTTTGATTACATCCTGCTCGATTGCCCGCCCTCGCTCGGAATTTTGATGTCGAACGCGCTCACGGCGGCCGACGAGATTTTGGTTCCCATCCAGTGCGAGTACTACGCGCTCGAGGGTCTCGGGCTTTTGATGGAGGTCACCGACCGCATCCGCGCCACCGGGGCGAATCCCACGCTGTCGATCGCGGGGCTTTTGCTCACGATGTTCGACACGCGCACGAACCTGAATCCGGCTGTCGAGCGCGAGGTGCGGAACCATTTCCAGGAGGTCGTCTTCAAGACGCTCATCCCGCGCACCGTGCGGTTCGCCGAGGCGCCGAGCCACGGGCGGACGATTTTCGAGCACGAATCCCACGGCACCGGTGCGACCGCCTACCGCAAGCTCGCGGCGGAATTTCTGGAGCGTCAAAAAAGCGGTGTCACCTTCATGAACTCCCCCTCCGCCAAAAGCGCGGAGTAGCGCGCGTTTTTCTTTGCCGCGGGCCGGACGCGCCGATAGGAAGGGCAGGTCTTGCAGCACCCGACACCATTCCAGGTCAAAATTTTCTGGGCGTCGATCACGACCCTCTCGTTCCTCGCCATCGCGGGGGCGATTGTCTTTGTCGGGTCGATCGTGGTGCGGGGGATTTCGTTTTTGCAGCCGGTTTTGATCCCGGTGGCGGTCGCGGCGATCCTTGCCTTCCTGCTCGAGCCGGTGGTGCAATTTTTCATGCGGCTGAGGTTCAGCCGCCTCTGGAGCATCCTGACCGTTTACGCGCTCTTCGCCGGATTTTTCCTCGGCTTGCTCGTTTACATCCTGCCGCCCGCCTATCGCCAGGGACGCGAGTTGGTGCGGAATTTTCCCTCCTACATGCAGAAAACCGAGGCGCTGGCGACAAACACCCTCGCGAGCCTGCAACGCTTCACCGAACTCGATCCCTTCCGCGACAAGGACCAGCCGCTCACGCCCGGGGACCAGGTCGGCGCGATGGTCGGCAACGCCGTGCGCGACGCCGGCAACTGGGTGCAGCAAAAACTCCCCGACCTCGCGGTGGAGTCCGGCCGGTTCGTCCAGCGCAGCCTCGGCGGATTCCTCGGGGTTTTCGGATTTCTGCTGAGCCTGATTCTCGTGCCGATCTTCCTGTTTTTTTTCCTGCGCGACAGTCCCGCGATCGCCGACAACTGGAGCCGTTACCTGCCGCTGCGCGCCTCGCCGCTGAAAAGCGAGATCGTCTCGCTGGTCGGCGAGATCAACACCTACCTCATCAGTTTTTTCCGCGGGCAACTGCTTGTCAGCCTCATCGACGGGTTGATGATCGCCGTGGCGCTGCTGGTTCTTGGCCTCGATTTTGCCATCCTCATCGGAATCATGGTCGGGTTCCTCGGGATCATTCCCTATCTGGGAATGATGATCTGCTACATCCCGGCGGTGATCATCGCCGCGGCGCAATTCGGCGACTGGTTCCACCCCCTGTTGGTCACGCTCATTTTCATTCTTGCGAACAATCTCGAGGGGATATTCATCGCCCCGAAAATCGTCGGCGAGTCGGTCGGCCTGCATCCGTTGACGGTCATTCTCTCGGTGCTGGCCTGGAGTTTGATTTTGGGAGGCCTCCTCGGCGCGATCCTCGCCGTCCCGCTCACCGCGACACTCAAGGTTTTGCTGAAGCGGTATTTTTGGGACCGTCCGGCGAGCGTCGCCGTTGATTCCCCCGATCC
>CAZVPK010000259.1:0-2548 GCA_964628505.1 uncultured Chthoniobacter sp. | reverse complement strand
TCGCCGGCGAGCGGGCAGGCGGCGGAGAGTCTTTCGGAGCGGAGTCTTCGATATTACCGCACGCAGGGGTTGCTCGACGCTCCGCTCGCGGGCGGTGGATACGGGCACCGGCATTTTCTGCAACTCGCCGCGATCCGGGTGCTGCAATCCCGTGGAATGCCGCTGCGCCGGATTCAAGAGCTCCTCTACGGGCGGGATGACGAAAACCTCTCCGAACTTTTAAGGCGTGCCGGGAAGGCCGAGACCGCGCCGCAATTCGCCCCGTTTTCCAGCGAGTCGTGGACCGTGCATCCGCTGGGCGGGCCGTTCGCGCTGATCGCGCGAGACGGTTCGCGCCTCTCCGAGTCCAAGCTCCAGGCCATTTCCAAAATCCTGAACCCGAAACCCACCAAAACCCGATCCACCCGATGAACAGCCAACGCCCCTCCACCCTTCTTCCCTTCGGCCTCGAAGCCTGGCTCGAGGCGACCCGAATCCGTCTTCCCCTTCGCGAGGTCGCCGTGCGCGCGGATGTGGCGGCCGGGTTTGCCTCGGCGGAAATCGACATGCTTTTCGAGCAGAACAACACCGAGGCGCTGGATTGCCGCTTTGTGTTTCCGTTGCCCTCGGCGGCGGCCGTCCACCGCTGCGAGATGCATGTGAACGGGCGGGTGGTGCTGGCGCGGGTCGAGGAGCGTTCGGTGGCGGAGGCGCTCTACAAAAAAGCCAAGAACGAGGGAAGGCGCGCGGCGCTCGCCCGGCAGGAGCGCGAGAATCTTTTCACCCTCGAACTTGGCAATCTCCAACCCGGCGACCGGATTCTTGTTCGCTTCGCCTACATCGAACCGCTCCAGCGCCTGAAGGAGCAATTCAGCCTGCGCATTCCGCTCAACCCCGGAATCCGCTACTGCCCGGGGACACCGCTTCTGCGGCCCAACCGGGGCAATGGCATCCTCGACGACACCGACCAGGTGCCCGACGCCTCGCGAATTTCTCCGCCCCGCATCGAGGCCGGACATGCGGACGCGGCGGGAATCGATGTCACGGTGCGCCTGCGCGGTGGATTGCAGAGCGCCTGCGCGCTTTCCTCGCCGAGCCACATGGTGATGGTTCGCATGGAGGGCGGCGACCTTGTGGCGACTCTCGCGGGCGACCACCATGTGCCGGACCGGGATTTTGTTCTGCTTTGGAGCGGACAAAAAAACACGGCCACTTCCGCCACGGCGTGGCTCGATGAAAAACGCCGAGGGATTCTGGAATTGAGGGTTCCCGAAACGGCCGGGGTTTTAGAAGCGCCCGAGCGGGACATCTATTTCCTGCTCGACCGCTCGGGGAGCATGGAGGGCGCGAACTGGACTGGAGCCTGCAAGGCGCTCGCGGCGTTTCCCGCGAAGTTGCCCGACACGGCGCGCGTCTGGCTGTCGCTCTTTGATACCGAAGTGCGCGATTACGCGGAGGCGCCGCTGCCCGCTCGGGAGATCGATTTCGGAGCCGATGGAGAAAATATCCGCCGCTTCGGAGCCAATGGCGGCACCAGCATTCAAAAGGCGCTCGAACACGCCGCCGCGAAAATCCAGAAGCACTCGTCCTTGCGTAATGCGGTAGTGGTTTTGATCACGGATGGACAAGTCGGCAACGAGTCCGAGACGCTCCAAGCCGCGAAGGCCTGTGGATGCCCGGTGCATGTGCTTGGGATCGCCATGGGCGTGAGCGATTCGCTCGGCGCGCTGGCCGATGAAACCGGCGGGCGGGCCGTCTTTCTCTCTCCCGGCGAGGATCTCGTCGGAGCCGTCGAGCGATTTGCCCCGATTCTCGGCAAGCCGCTCGTGGAGGCGATCGCACTCTCGCCGGGTTGGGAAACGGTGGACGGAAAACCGCTGCGCGATGCGGCGCCTGGCGACACGGTGATTGTGCCGGTTTCCGCCAGCGCCGACGCCGGGAAGTTGATCCTGAGCGGGCGCGCGGCCGATGGATCGCCGTGGGGCATCGAGCCTGTCGTTTGCAGCGAAGCGGCCGCCGGTCTTTTGTGGGCGCGGGCGAGAATCCGTCACCTGGACAGAAGTGGAGCACCCGAAGCCCTCGCGCTCGCCAAGGAAACCAACCTTCTCTCGGCGAAATCCGCCTTTGTCGCCTGGGACGAGGCGGAAAAAGTGGTGATCGCCCAACGAGAAATCGAGCAACCCGCGCTTGCACCCATGCGCTTGGCTGCAAGTGTATCGGTTCTCAGCAAACTCGACATGCATTGTTTGAGTGCCGCACCGTCGATGCATTTTCGCGAGACGATGGGGTCGGAAATACCCCGTAAACTGGAAAACAAGCTGGAGCAGTTCATTGAGCGCTTCGGCACTTGGCTGGACGGATTGCCGGCGGCCTCGGGACCTGTTGACGAGGAGCGACGCATTCTTTCGAAACTCTCCGAACTGCTCGACGAGCAGGATGCGGACTTGATTAACGAAATGGAGCGCCTGGTGCGGGAGTTGAAGTCTCTTCTAATCGCCCGCCGCTCCCAGCAAGGGCTGCTCGCGCGCTTTCTTTCCGGCATCGATAAAATCCACTCCTTGGCCGACGA
>CAZVPK010000258.1:0-2558 GCA_964628505.1 uncultured Chthoniobacter sp. | reverse complement strand
GTTTTGCACCGCGTAGGTCATGGCGAGGAAGTAGAGGTTGCGTTTTTTGTCCTCGGCATCGCTCAAGAGCGGTTCGATGTGGGCAAGGACGACGCGGGATTCGTCGTATTGGCCGGCCTGGAAGTAGCTCTCGCCGATTTTCTGCAGGGCGGTGACGGTTTGGTCGGGGCGCGACTGGAGTTCGGCCAGCTTGCGGCGGTCGCGCTCGGCTTGGCGGTCGAGGCGTTTCATCTCCGCGGTGTTGCGGGCGGTGAGGGCGGCGCGGCGCAGGGCGGGGATGTCGTCGATTTTCTTCTGCTGCAGGGCGACGATGGTGTCCTTGGGCAGGACGCCGCGGAAAGCGGTGCGGGCTTGCTCGAGAAGAGCCGCTTTGCGGTCCGCGGGGGCGAAGGCGGCCTCGCTGAGAAGGATTTCGCCGAGCTGGAATTGCGCGGCGTTGACGAGGGCGAGGTCGGTTTTCTTGCTGATGATTTCGCGGAGAAGTTCGGCGGATTTGGCGTAGAGAGCGAAGGCGGCCTGTTGGTCTGCGCCTTCCTGGCCGAGCATTTTGCTGCCTTCGGTGGCGAAGATGAGCGCGAGGAGGTTCTGGCTTTCGAGAATACTGGGGCTGTTGGGGAAGGTTTTGAGGTTGGCTTCGAGGGCGGTCTTGGCCGCGGCGTAATCGCCGATCTGGAACGAGGCGATGGCGCTGCCGAAGCGGGCGGACTCGACCTCGGTCGAGCGCGGATATTTTTCGGTGGCGGCGGCGTATTTTTTGACCGCTTCCTCGTAGTTGGTTTTGCGCGCGGGGTCTTCGGGCTTGAGCGAGGCCGCGAGTCCGGAGAGGGCCTGCGGTTCAAGGAAGGTGGCGAGTTCGGTGAGTTCGGCGGAGGTTGGCGGGCCGGCGAAGAATTTTTTCAGCGTGTCGAGGCTCTTTTGGTTTTCGCCGGTGAGGAAGTAGGCGTAGGCGAGTTGGACTTGGGCGTTGGGGACAATGGGCGAAGTCGGATAATCGCGCAGGACGCCCTCGTACGCCTGGACGGCGGCGGGGTAATCGCCATTGAGGTAGACATTGTTGGCGGCGTCGAGAGCCTGTTGCGGTCCGTCTTGGGCCAAGGCGGTGACGGCGGCGCAAAGCAGGGCGGGAAGCAGGGCGCGGGAGGAAAGTCTCATGCCTCGAACCTTAAATGATCAGGCGGGCGAGGGAAAGCCTGCGCGGTCGGCGGCGGCACGGCGCGAGGCCACGGCATGATGCAGATCGTCGAGGATGGCGTAGAGGACGGGAATAAGGACCAGCGTGATGAGGGTGGCGAAAGTGAGTCCCCAGACAATGGCTTGGGCCATGGGGGCGAGAAATTGCTCCTGGCCGGTGCTCATGAAGGCGAGGTTCCACAGACCGGCGACGGTGGTCGCGGTGGTGAGGAAGATGGGGCGGAAGCGCGTGCAACCGCTTTCGATGATGGAGCGCCAGCGCGCGAATTTTGTGTCGCGCGCGGTGGTCGGCGCGGCGCCTTCGCCGGTGAAAACGTGTCCGTGGCTCCCGGCATGGCCGGCGCGGAAGCGGTTGATGAAGTCGACGAAGACGACGGAATTGTTCACCACGATTCCGGCCAAGGCGATGGTGCCCATGATGGACATGAGGCCCATGGGTTGGCCGCTGAAAAGCAGTCCGAGAATAACCCCGACGATGCCGAAGGGAATGACGGCCATGATGACAAAGGGTTGCAGGAACGAGTTGGTGATGGTGGCCAGCAGGGCGTAGATGAGGAGCAGGGCGACGAAGGAGGCGAATTTCATGGCGGCGAGGCTGCGCTCGGTGTCCTCGCTCTCGCCGGTGAGGGCGATGCTGATGCCGGGATGCGCGGCGATGAGTTCGGGGATCATGGCGGCGAAGAGAGCGTTGACCTCGTTGGACGTGGTTTCGCGCGGGTCGATATCGGCGGAGACGGTGATGACGCGCTCCTGGTTGGTGCGTTTGATGCGGGCCACGCCGCTGATGCGTTCGACAGTGGCGAGGCTGGCGATATCGACGGCGCCTTGCGGGCCTTTGACCAGGAGGTTGCCGACGAGGTCGGGGTCCTGGCTGAAGCGTTCGTCGATTTTGACGCGGACGATCACCTCGTCGTTGCCCCAGCGGAGCCGCGAGGCTTCGAGTCCGCGGAAAGCCCCGAGAAGGTTGCGTCCGACCTGCGTGGCGTCGAGTCCGGCGAGGGCGGCACGGTCTTCGTCGAGGCGGAGGCGGAATTCGGTTTTGCCGCGCGGGAAGTCGTTGCCGGTGTTGATGAGGCCGGGGATTTGACCGAGTCGCTGCTCGATGTCGGCGGCGGCGGCTTGGAGTGCGGCGAGATCGGTGCCGCGGACTTCGATGTTGAGCGCACGGCCGACGGGCGGTCCGCCTTCCTCTTTTTTGGCGATGCCGGTGACGAGTTCGGGGAAGGCGACGAGCATGTTGCGCAGGTCGCGTTCGATGACGGAGGGCTTGCGACAGTCGGGGTTTTGTTCGTCGATGTCGACGATGATGGTCACGAGGTTGGTGCCGTATTCGAGGAATTCGTTGTCGGAGTCGAACATCACGCCGA
>CAZVPK010000257.1:0-2565 GCA_964628505.1 uncultured Chthoniobacter sp. | reverse complement strand
GGGCCGTGGGATTGAGGAATTCCGGCGTCGAGGATTTGTCAAGAATCTTTGACTGACCCCTTTTGAGTGGAAGATTTAATGGCGCTCGATGAGGAGTTTGCGGATCCAGGATTCGTAGCTGTTTCGGGCGTTGAGGGCGCGGAGGGTGCCTTTTTGGTCGATGAGGAAGACGGTGGGGAGGGCGTTGATGCCGTAGGGGCGGACGAGGGGGCTTTGCCAGGATTCGCCGTCGCAGGCGGTGGGCCAGGCGCCGAGGCCAAGGCCGTCGAGGACCTCGCGGACGGCGTCGGGATTTTTATCGAGGGAGACGGTGGCGATGGCGAGTTTGTCGGCGGGGAGTTTGGCGAGGGCGCGGCGGAATTCGTCGATCCACAGCAGGCTGGGGAGGGAATCGGCGGACCAGTAGAGGAGGAGGACGATGCGGCCGCGGCGGGAGGCGATGGAGAAGGGTTTTCCCTGGACGGTGGGGAATTCGAGGGCGAAGGGCTTGTCGAGGAGGGAGAGGCGTTTGAGGTCGTCGGCGATGCGGCGGTCGAGGGCGGGTTCGCGGGAGAGGGCGCGGGCCTCCTCGAGGAGTTCGCGTTTGAGGGGCGGGTTGTTGTCGCAGAGGGTGGCGACTTCGACGAGGAGGCGCGGGGCGCGGCGGTCGCCGGGGAAGCGGTGCTGGAAATTGCGGGCGGCGGCGACGAGATCGCCGCGGCGTTCGATTTCCCGGCCTTGGAGGCTTTGCATGAGGAGCGAGACGCGGCGGAAGCCGGATTCGGCGCGAACTGGGGCGGGGGTGGATTTTTCGCGTTCGAGGGATTGGAGGATTCGCATGGCCTCGTCCACTTGGGATTGGCGTCCCTCCATCTTGCCCAGGGCGGCGAGGAGGGAGGCGAGGCGCATGCGGGCCTCGGGAGCGCGCGGATCGGCGGGATTTTTTTGCAGAAAATCCTGGACCAGGCCGCGGTGTCTTTCCAAATGGGACTTAGCGAGCGAGCGGGCCTGCTCGATGGTCTTCGGCTTGGCGCCGGGGCCCGCGTCCATCGCGACGATGGCCTGCCAGTCGGAGTCCGGGGAGGCGAAGGCGAAACCCGCCGCGAGCAGGAGCGCGGCCGCGGGCCTCATTTCAAGGTCGAGAGGGTGGTGTAGACGGCGCGGTGGTCGCTGGCGTCGCGCCATTCGCGGGTGTCGCCGATGCCCGAGCGCCGCAGGTTGATTTCGGGCCAGAGTCCCCGAGAGGCCATGAGGTAGTCGATGCGGGAGTAGACATCGGCGTAGGACCAGAAGTGAGTCCAGGCGAGGCCCCAGCGGTCGCGCAGGGGGAGGTCGCGCAGGCTGGTGGATCCGTTGGCGGGGCCGAGGATTTCGCGGACGGGGAATTCGTTTTTGGTGTCGTTGAAATCGCCGAAGACGAGAAGGTTTTCGTCGGGACTCGCCGAGAGGATTTTTCGGATGTGGGAGCGGACGATCGAGGCCTCCTTGTTGCGGAACATTTGCTGGTCATACATCGGGACCGGGCGTTTCGATTTGAGGTGGATGCCGACGAGGCGGAGGCGGTAGCCGGGTTCGATCTCGAGGGTGGCGTCGAGGATGCCGCGGCCCATGCGGTGGCGCTTGCCGCCGATTTCGACGGGGACGTTGGAGAGCGAGTCGCGGGAGACGATCGGGAATTTGCTGAGCAGGGCGAGGTGGCGCACGTTGGACTCCTCGCCGCGCACCCATTCGACGTGGGGGAGGTTCATTCCCGCGCGGCGGAGGCGGGACTGGAAATCGGCGAGGGTTTTTTTGTCGCCCATTTCGGCGAGGCCGAGGATGTCGGGTTTGATGGCCTTGAGGACCTGGACCACGGCGCGAACCTCCTCTTCGGGTTTGGGCGCGTTTTTGACCACCCGGTCGCCCTGCTTGCGGTCCATGGAGAGGTAGTTCTCGACATTGTAGTAGGCGAAAACGACGTCCTTCGCGCCGGCGCAGGGGAGAAGGACGAAAACAAAAACGGCAATGAGGGCGCGGAGGGGCGTCTTCACGGGGAGCGGGGGCGGAGGCCCTTCAGACCGGCTTGTGCGGCTGTTTCTCGGCGGGTTCCTTGACCTCGAGTTGCGCGGCGGATTTGTGGATTTCGCGTTCGAACTCGTCGCGGGCCTTCTTGAATTCCCCGAGGCTCTGCCCGATTCCGCGGGCGAGTTCGGGCAGTTTTTTCGCCCCGAAAAGCAGCAGCACGATCACGAGGATGAAAACGATTTCCGGCCAACCGGGCATCGAGAGGGCGAGCAGTGGAGTGGTCATCTCGTTCCACATTGGGCCAAGAGGAGGGGGATTGCAACCCAATCCACCGCGATCGCGGCGTGCGCGGGCACGCGTCGGGACATTCTCCGCGGGATTTTTCCTCCGAGCAATTCTTGCTCCGACCGGAGAAAAAATTCGTTGGTTTTCGACCGGAGGAGGGGGGCTGGCGGGGCCTTGATCCGGATGGGGAGTGGCCCTCTTTTCGCGATGTGGTGTCGTGTGAAACGGTGCGATCAGGGCGTGGGTGGTTTTTTTTGTTTTTTGGGGGGCGGCGGGACTTCGAGGGCGAGGCGGAAG
>CAZVPK010000256.1:0-2573 GCA_964628505.1 uncultured Chthoniobacter sp. | reverse complement strand
GGGCGGAACGCGAAACCAAACCGGTTCGCAGGAGGGACCTGCTGGTCAGGTCCGGGGCGACTCCCGCAAATCCATCGACCCGGCGCTGACAACCAGCACCCTCATAGGCGGAACGCGAAACCAAACCAGTTCGCAGGAGGGACCTGCTGGTCAGGTCCGGAACGACTCGCACAAACACGCCGACCCGGCTCCAAAAAAACCCGCGCCATCGCGCCGTCTTTCAACCGAAGGCTCGAAGGTGAATCCCGCAAAGGCAACCAGACCCCTCCCCGCATCGCGCAAGCGATCCCTTTACCAAAAGTCCAAAAGCGAACGGCCGTTGGCATCAGCCCTCCGTCCTCCGTCCTCAACCCTCGGCGCTACGCGCCCCCCCATCTCCCCCGCGAAGCGCCGCCGCGATCTCCCGAATCAATGCCGGCCCCGCATACACGAAACCCGTGTAGATTTGGACCAGGTTCGCGCCGGCCTCGATTTTTCGACGCGCATCCGCCGCGCTCATCACGCCACCCGAGGCCACGATCGGGAGGTTCGTGTGGCGGCGCAGGATTTTCACCACCTCCGTCGCCCGCTCCGACAACGGCGCCCCGCTGAGCCCCCCCGCCTGCCTCGCCGAGGGCGGCAGCGCGCTTTGATCCAGCGTGGTGTTCGTCGCAATGATCCCCGCGAGGCCCTCCGCCGCGGCGACTCCGGCGATCTCCACGATTTGCTCCTCGTCCAGGTCGGGCGCGATTTTCACCAGCACCGGCTTGCCGCCATCCACCATCCGCACCGCCCGAATGATGCGCGCCAACGACTCCCCCGCCTGCAACGCGCGAAGCTCCGGCGTGTTCGGCGAACTCACATTGATCGCGAAGTAATCCCCATAGGGCTGCAGCAACTTGAAACTCGTCACATAGTCCGAAGCCGCCTGGTCGTTCGGCGTCACCTTCGACTTCCCAATATTGATCCCCACCGGCACCGCAGGCCAGCGCCCCGCGGCCTTGAGTTTTCCCAGCCGCCTCGCCACCTCGCTCGCCCCCGCATTGTTGAAACCCATTCGATTCACCAGCGCCCTCTGGGCCGGATGCCGAAAGCACCTCGGCTTCGGATTTCCCGGTTGCGGCAACGCCGTAATCGTCCCCGCCTCGAGAAACCCGAAACCCATCGCCTCCCAAGCCCCCAGCGCCCCCGCGTTTTTATCCATCCCCGCCGCCAACCCCACCCGGTTCGGAAACTCCAGTCCGAAAAGCCTCACCGGATCCCGCGGCGTCGCCCCGAAGGCCGCCCGCAACGCCCCCCGCGGCGCAACCCGCAGCCCCGCGATCGCCAGATTGTGGGCCGCCTCCGCCGGGAATAAAAACAACAACCGCCGCAAAAAACTTCCATACCAGTCCATCCCCCCACCATTCCGCTTCCGCCCTCTCCACTCAATCCGAAAACCACCCACCCCCCACCCACCCGTCGCTTGAACCATTCAAAACCCGATCCAAATAACAGGTTGACGGCCCCCGCCGGAATTTACATTGTAAATACACGGCCCGCTCCATCCCATGAACCACCCGAAGAAATTCGCAGCCCGCCCCGCCCGTAGCGCAGGCATCGTTCGCCCCGCGATCCTTCCAAAAGGCAGGGACGGCACGCTCTCCCAGGCGGAGGCCACGAGCCGGAGGCTGAGCGCTCCCAAGCTTCAGCCGCAACGCGCCGCCCCATCCACCCCCGCTCGCGCCAACGCCAAAATGCGACAATATGTGGGACTGACCCCCCAGCCTTTGGTCCCGGGGACCGCGCCCGCCTCGGGCGCACTGGCACGCGCCCCGCGGGCCAAAGCACCAGCCCCACACCGCCTTCCTCTTTGCCCCACCCGCCGTGGCCGCCGTGCCGCCGTGCGAACCCTTGGTCTGCGGCGAAGCGCCGCCCCGCCACCGCACTCCCAAATGACGCATAAGCCATGACCAACCCCTCCAACCCCCTCGACCTCGCCGTCTCCCGCCTGCCGGAAACCTACCGACCCGAGGCCATCCGGCTCTTCGGCTCCCAAGCGCGCGATCAAGCCGGCCCCGACAGCGGCTTCGACCTCCTGCTGATCGTCCCCGACGATGCCGACCGCCAGCACCGCAAGGCCGACCTCGCCTACCGCGCGCTCCGCAGCCTTGGCCGCGCGTTCGACATCTCCATCTGGCGCCACTCCGCATTCGAAGAGCAAACCCGCTCCGCCACCTCCCTGCCCACCACTGTCCTCCGCGAAGGCCGCCTCCTCTATGCCGCTTGATCCAGAAATCGCCATGCCAATCCAAAACCCGGAATCCCAAATCCCAACCCCCTCCCTCCCTCCGCGCCTCCGCGCCTCTGCGGGAAACCCCTCCTGTTTTGGCTTTTCCGCATTTCCGCTTTCCGCTTTTTCTTCATCCGCCATCCGCCGCCGCTTCGCGCCCTCGACCCTCGTCTCTCGACCCTCGACCGAGTCCCCGCTTTCCGCTTTTTCTTCATCCGCCATCCGCCATCAGCCATCGTTCGCCCGTGAAGTGCGCAGCATACTTCACCGGGCCGTCCTCGGCCGCTTCGCGGCCTTCACACTGATCGAACTCCTCGTCGTC
>CAZVPK010000255.1:0-2635 GCA_964628505.1 uncultured Chthoniobacter sp. | reverse complement strand
CGCCACTCATGCTGTTTTGCCGCTGGGCCAAAGTGAAGGAAGCCGCCGCCGTCTCGTCGCTTTTCATTCTGGTCAATTCCTCGTCCGGCCTCGCGGGCTATGTGAAAAGCGGCCGCGATCTCCCCGACTTCGCATGGCCGCTTGCAGCCGTCGTTGCGGTCGGCGGTTTCATAGGTTCCCGCCTCGGCAGCCGATACCTGCCCTCCCGCGGCATCGCCGCCCTGCTCGCGATGGTGCTGGTCATCGCCGGGGCGAAACTCGTCCTCGGCTAAAACTGCAAATGACTTGCATGAAGTCCGCGGCCCGCTATTTTCTCGCCCGGATCGCCCGAGCCGACGGGGCCGCGGATGCGCGTGAGGCGCAGGTGGGGCCGCCACACCGGAAGCGCGGGCGTTCCCCTTTTTACCGAACCACCATCGACGCCATGACTGCCACCGACCAACCTGCCAACCCGAAACGCCTTCCCGTCACCGTCCTTTCCGGATTTCTCGGCGCCGGGAAGACCACGCTCCTCAACCATGTCCTGAACAACCGCGAGGGCCGCCGCGTGGCGGTCATTGTGAACGACATGAGCGAGGTCAACATCGACGCCGAACTCGTCCGCGGCGGCGGCGCCGAGCTCAGCCGCACCGAGGAGAAACTCGTCGAGATGACGAACGGCTGCATCTGCTGCACCCTCCGCGACGACCTTCTCCAGGAAGTCTCCCGCCTCGCCTCGGAAAACCGCTTCGACCACCTCCTCATCGAATCCACCGGCATCTCCGAGCCACTTCCCGTCGCGCAGACCTTCACCTTCGCCGACGAGAACGGCAAAAGCCTCCAGGACCTCACGCGCCTCGACACCATGGTCACAGTCGTCGACGCCGCAAACTTCCTCGACCACTACGAGGCCGGCGATTCGCTGAAGGAAAAAAACCTCGCCCTCGGCGAAGAGGACGAGCGCACCATTTCCGACCTCTTCATCGACCAGGTCGAATTCGCCGACACCCTCGTCATCAACAAAACCGATCTCGTCTCCCCGGACCAGCTCGCCGAGCTCCGCGCCATCCTCCACCACCTCAACCCCGGTGCCGAAATCCTCGAAAGCACCCGCGGCCGCGTGGACCTTGCCAGCATCCTCGACACCCGCCGCTTCGACATGGAAAAAGCCCAAGCCTCCGCCGGATGGCTCCGCGAGCTGAACAACCAGCACACGCCCGAGTCCGAGGAATACGGCATCGGCAGCGTTGTCTTCCGCGCCCGCCGGCCGTTCCATCCCCAACGCTTCTGGAACTTCATCCACACCGAGCGCCCCGGCCTCCTCCGCTCGAAAGGCTACTTCTGGCTCGCCAGCCGCAACGACATGATCGGCCTCTGGTCCCAGGCCGGCGGCAGCGCCGAATACCGCCCCGCCGGCTTCTGGTGGGCCGCCGCGCCGAAATCCAGTTGGCCCGACGACGACGACACCTGGCGCTCGATCATGAAGGATTGGCAGGAACCCCACGGCGACCGCCGCCAAATGCTCGTCTTCATCGGCCAGGACCTCGACAAGGAAAACCTCCTCGCCGAACTCGAATCCTGCGTCCTCGACAACGACGAAATGTCCCTCGCCCCCGAGGACTGGAGCCGGTTGCCAGACCCGTTCCCCGAGTGGACAGTCGACACTTCCAACGAATGAAAAAAACTCCACTCGTCCTGCTCGTCGGTTTCCTCGGCGCCGGAAAAACCACCTTCCTCCAAGCCCTCGCCCCCGCGCTCGCCGCCGAGGGACTCCAGCCCTCGCTGCTCATCAATGATTATCAGAACGCCCGCATCGACGCCGAACGCCTCCGCGGCCTCGCCGCCGACATCGCCACGCTCAACGGCGATTGCGTTTGCTGCGGCTCCCGCGACGAACTCCTCTCCGCGCTTGAAAATTTCGAGCACCGCCCCGGTCGCGCGCTCCTCATCGAGACCAACGGCACCACCGATTCCGAGCAACTCCTCGAGACCCTTGCCTTCGCCCCCGCGCTGAAAAATTTCACCCCGCCCGTCCAACTCGGCATCATCGACGGCCAGCGCTGGCAGCGGCGTTTCTGGCACAACGCCCTCGAGCGCGAACAAGCCGCCACGGCCACGCACCTCTTCCTCTCGCGCACCGACACCATCGACGCCGGCCGGCTCGCCGCCGTCGAAAAATCCCTCGAGGAACTCGGGATCCGAGCCACGCGCACCAATCCCGTCGCCTTCGCCAAGGAAATTGCCGCGCTCCCCGGTTTTGAAGAGCCCGCCGAGCCTCACAGCCCCTGTCACGAAGCCGCGCATCACCACCACCACCACCAATCCGAGCACCACTTCGCCTCCTGCGAAATTCCGCTTCCCGCCTCGGTCTCCAAGCCGGCCTTTGAAAAATTCCTGTCCTCCCTTCCCGAGGAAGTCCTCCGCGCCAAAGGCCTCGTGGTCCTGCGCGAAGACCCCGGCGAATTTCAGATCTTCCAAAAAGTCGGCCATGACGGCCCGGTCCATTTTTTCCCCATCGGCCAGCATCCCGTCCTGCGCAAACCCACCGCTCTTTTCATCGGCCCCCGCCTGCCCGTTGAGACCCTCCGCGAATCCCTTGCCGCGCTTGCTTGAGTAATCGGGTCGCTGCGGATCCGACAAAACCCGCACGCCAGCG
>CAZVPK010000254.1:0-2653 GCA_964628505.1 uncultured Chthoniobacter sp. | reverse complement strand
CCTGTCCCTGTGCGCTCGGCCTCGCCACGCCGATGAGCGTGATGGTCGGCATGGGCCGCGGCGCCTCGCTCGGCATTCTGATCCGCGACGCCGCCACGATGCAAAATCTCGCCCGACTCGCAATCCTCGCTGTCGACAAAACCGGCACGCTCACCGAGGGAAAACCCAAACTCGCCCACCTCGCGCCACAGCCCGGATTTTCAGAACCGGAACTGCTGCGCCTCGCCGCCGGGCTCGAATCCGCCAGCGAACATCCCCTCGCCCGCGCCATCGTCGACGCCGCGACCGCTCCCCTACCGCAAGCGACCAATGTCCAATCCACCACCGCGCAAGGCCTGCACGGAACCGTCGATGGCCACGCCGTTCTGATCGGGAAGCCCGCCTTCCTCGAATCCCTCGGCGTCCCCTGCCCCCCCTCGCCCGAAACCTCCGGAACCCTTCTCGCCATGGGCCTCGACGGGCGATTTGCCGCCTTCCTCGAAATCTCCGACGCCCTCAAAGCCACCACGCCCGACGCCGTTCGCGCCCTTCAAAAAATGGGCATCCGTCTCATGCTCCTCACCGGCGACACCGCGAAGGCCGCCCGCGCTTTTGCCGACCAACTCCGCATCGACGAACTCCGCGCCGATCTCACGCCCAACGAAAAACACAGCGCCATCCTCGAACTCAAAAAAACCGACCGAATCGTCGGCATGGCCGGCGATGGAATCAACGACGCCCCCGCGCTCGCCGCCGCCGATGTGGGAATTGCCATGGGCCAGGGCACCGATGTCGCCATCGAAAACGCCGGAGTCACCCTCGTCCACGGCGACCTGCGCGGAGTCGCGCGGGCCGTCCACCTTTCCCGCGCCATGATGCGGAACATCCGCCAAAACCTCTTCTTCGCCTTCGCCTACAACGCGCTCGGCATTCCCCTCGCCGCCGCCGGACTTCTCAATCCCATGATCGCCGCGCTGGCCATGAGCCTCAGTTCGGTATCGGTGATCGCAAACGCGCTTCGATTGAGAATAGTTCGATTGTGATAACGACGACCGCATTACGGAGCGCCCAGGAGGGACCCGCTTGTCGGGTCCGGAGCGGATTTCGCAATCACGCCGATGCGGACCCGACAAGCGGGTCCCTCCTCGCGTTTTTTTGAATGAACGCTTCTCGACAGATTGTCGTCGCCGGAGGCGGGGCCGCCGGTTTTTTTGGCGCGATCGCGGCGGCGGAGGCCGATCCACGGGCGCGGGTCGTCATTCTGGAAAAATCCCCGCGCGTGCTTTCGAAGGTGCGCATCTCGGGCGGCGGGCGCTGCAATGTCACCCACGCCTGCTTCGAACCCCGCGAACTTTCCCAACGCTACCCGCGCGGCGGACGCGCCCTCATCGGTCCCCTCACCCGCTTCGGCCCGCGAGAAACCATCGAGTGGTTTCGACTCCGCGCCGTGAATCTCAAAACCGAATCGGACGGCCGCATGTTTCCGATCACCGATTCCTCGCAAACGATCATCGACTGCCTCTCCGACTCCGCGCGCAACGCGGGCGTCGAAATCCGCCTCCAAACCGGCCTCGAATCCGTTTCAAAAAAATCCGACCCCGGGTTCGATCTCCGCCTCTCAACCGGCGAGACGCTTTCCTGCGACCGCCTCCTGTGGGCAGCGGGCGGTTGCCGCGCCGAGAACCACCCCCTCGTTCCGCTGGGCCACTCGCTCGTTTCCCCCGTTCCCTCGCTGTTCACTTTCCACATCGATTCGCCCTGGCTGCGCGAGCTTCCCGGCGTTTCGCTCGAGGATGTCCAAGTCTCCGTTCCCGCCACTTCCCTCAAACAACGCGGACCTCTTCTCGTCACACACACCGGCGTGAGCGGTCCGGCGATCCTGCGTTTGTCGGCCTGGGGCGCACGGGAGCTCCATTCCAAAAACTACCACTTCCCGCTTCGCATCCAGTGGCTGCCGGATGCAAAACCCGATTCGATCCTCGTGGAAATTCAATCCCGCCGCGAATCCCACGGCGGCCAGACCGTCCTTCGATCCCGCTGGAATCCCCTCCCCGCGCGGCTTTGGGAGCAACTCGTCCTACAAGCCGATATCGCGCCGGAGACCAAATGGTCCCGCCTCGCGAAGCCGCAGGCATTGAAACTCTCCGCGCTTCTCACCGCCACGGAACTCCCCGTCGCCGGCAAGAGCATGAACAAGGAGGAATTCGTCACATGCGGCGGAATCCCGCTGCCGGAGGTCGATTTCAAAACGATGGAAAGCCGCCTTGTGCCCGGTCTGCATTTCGCCGGCGAGGCGCTCGACATCGACGGCGTCACCGGCGGATTCAATTTCCAAGCCGCCTGGACGACCGGCTGGCTCGCCGGCCGCGCCATGTCGGGCTCGGCCGCGTAGCGGTAACCCGGGTGTGTCTCGAGGAGGAGGCGGGCATGCGGCTCGCAAGGCTTTGGTGACATTGAAACGATTGGCACATCAACCGGGCCTCCAAGCCTGATTTTCGCGACGACCCTATTCCTTGGCCATCGGGCTCGCCGTTCGTTGACGTCAATTTGCCTCCCGCCGCCGTATCGCCATCGACATGCCGGCTTTCGGACATTTGGAAATGAGGTGCGATTTGATCCGACGCACCCGTTTCCACAAAACGCCAGGAGGGCCCTGCTTGTCAGGGCCGGGGCG
>CAZVPK010000253.1:0-2655 GCA_964628505.1 uncultured Chthoniobacter sp. | reverse complement strand
TCTGCGCCTCCGCGCCTCTGCGGGAACTTAAACGAGGGAGGCGGGTTCGCGGGGGACGGGGGAGTTTTGCGGGGCGGTGGGGGCGGGAGTGGCGGGCGGGTCTTGTTTTCCAGTGCCGCCGTCGCCGGGGGGATTGCCGCGGAGGTGGGGGTCGAAGTAGTGGTCGAGGGCAAGGAAGAGGGTTTTCGAGTGGCGGGCGAAGAGGAAATTGAAGGCGACAACGGGCAGGACGACGCTGGCGAGGAGTTCGGGAAGAGGCGGGCGGCTGGTGAATTCGAGGTAGATATAGATCGCGATGCCGAGGAGGCTGCCGACGCCGTAGTTGATGGCCCAGATGGAGAGGAGGAAGTAGCCGGTCTCGCGTTCGTAGGCGTAGCCGCAGCGGGGGCAGCCGTCGAGCGGGGTGAAGTAGTCGCGGAGGGTGCGGACTTTCAAGAGGGGGAGGAAGACGGGCTTGGTGCCGCATTCCACGCAGCGGAGTCGGCAGGCGCGGGTGAAATAGTCGCGGGCGCGGCGGGCGTTGAATTTCATTCGAGGGTGGATTGCGGGGTGCGCTCGAGGCGTTGGGCGGAGTAGCCGGCGGCTTCGGCGAGGGCGGTGATTTTTTCGTAGGTGGCGGGATCGAGGCGGGGTTCGCGCGCGAGAATCCAGAGGAATTTTCGGGAAGGGTGGCCGACGAGCGCCCAGGAGTAGTTTTTTTCGTCGAGGCCGATGATCCAATAATCGCCCGCGATCGGACTGCCGCGGAAGCGGACCTTGAGTTTGGCGTTGCCGGAATTTGGCACGACGGTGGCGCGGGCGGTGGCTTCGCGGAATTCGCCGTTCGATTGGCGGCAGCGGTTGACGACGCGGAGGGAGCCGTCGGGCTCGGAGGTGTAGGTGGCGGTGGTGTCCGAGGCGCAGCCGCGTTGGAACCAGTTCGGGTATTTGGCGATCTCGAACCAGCGGCCTTCGTAGCGGCGGAGGTCCACGGAGGGGACGGTGGCGAGCGGGGGTCGCGAGGCGCAACCGGACAGCAGGAGGCTGATCAGCATTGCAGCGGCTGGGATTCCGGCTTTCATGGCTAGTGTGATGTTACGCGCGACACGGTGGCTTTGCATGGCAATTCTCGGTTGGGCGCTTGTCTCGTGCGGCGGGGAATCGGAGCGGGCGGAGTTGGTTTTCGTGAATGGCGCGGAGCCGGAGACGCTGGATCCGTCGATCATCACGGGCCAACCGGAGGGGCGGGTGGTGAATGCGTTGTTCGAGGGTTTGTGTGCCTATGACGAAAACGGCCAGGCGGTGCCGGGTGTGGCGGAGCGCTGGGAGATTTCGGAGGACGGGAAAATTTACACCTTCCATCTGCGGGCGGATGCGAAATGGAGCGACGGCGCGGCGATGACGGCGGAGGATTTTGTGCGAAGCTGGAGGCGCACGCTCACGCCGGAGACGGGCTCGCAATACAATTACCAGTTGTTCCCGATCAAAAACGCGCAGGCGTTCGCGGAGGGTCGAGTGACGGATTTTTCAGAGGTCGGGGTGAGGGCTGTGGATGACCGGACGCTGGTGGTGGAGTTGGAAAATCCAACGCCGTATTTTATTCAGCTGTGCGCGTTCCCGACGCTGCATCCGCTGCCGGTGCGCGTGATCGAGAAATACGGCGACGATTGGGTGAAGCCCGGGAGGATCGTCGGCAACGGGGCGTATGTGCTCGAGAGTTGGCGGATCAATGACAAGATCCGGCTGCGGAAGAACCCGCATTATTGGGACCGCGACAATGTCGCGCTGGAGACGATCGATGTGTTGCCGATCTCGGATGCGAATGTGGCGTTCAATTTTTACGCGAGCGGATTGGCCGACCTCGTGATGGACAAGGGGCTCGCGCCGCCCGCGCTGCTGGATGATTTGAAGAAGCGGGAGGATTTCCATGCCGCGCCGTTTCTCGGGATTTATTTTTTGCGGTTCAACTGCGTGAAGGGTCCGTTCGCCGACGAGCGTGTGCGGCGGGCGTTCTCGCTGGCGGTGGACAAAAAGCGGATCGTGGAAAAAATCACGCGGGCGGGGGAGTTGCCGGCGGCGGGATTCGTGCCGCCGGGGATTCCCGGCTACGAAGGCACGGAGGGCTTGGGGTTTGATCCGGAAGAGGCAAGACGGTTGCTGGCGGAGGCGGGATTTCCGGGAGGGAAGGGGTTCCCGAACGCGACGTATCTTTACAGCAAGAGCGAGCTGAACGAGGCGATCGCCGTGGAGTTGCAGGGCATGTGGCGGGAGGCGTTGGGGGTGTCGGTGAATTTGGCGCGGCAGGAGTGGAAGGTGTATTTGAATTCGATGTCGCTGCTCGATTACGACATCGCGAGGTCGAGTTGGGTGGGGGATTATCCGGACCCGAATACGTTTTTGGACATGTTTCTCACCGGGGGCGGCAACAACCGCACGGGCTGGAGCAGCGCGGAGTATGACGGGTTGATTGCGGAGGCGGCGCGGGAGTTGGACCCGGCGCGGAGGTTCGGGATTTTGAAGCGCGCGGAGGATTTGCTGGTGAGGACGGCGGTGCCGGTTTGTCCGATTTATTATTATGTGGGGATTCAGTTGTATGATCCCGAGAGGCTGGGAGGGATTCGGGCCAATGTGCTGGATGAGCACCCGCTGAGGAGGATTTTTCGGAAGGGCGGGTGA
>CAZVPK010000252.1:0-2691 GCA_964628505.1 uncultured Chthoniobacter sp. | reverse complement strand
GGAATCTTCAACGTCCCGATCACCGCCGCCAACGCTCTCGGCAGCGACACCCAAACCCTCGTCATCACCGTGGAAAGTGTGCCCTCCATCACAAGCGCACTTTCCGGTTCGGCTTACACCGGGGCTTCTTTCACCTACAACATCACCTCTTCCGGGGTTCCCTCGGCGACCTCCTTTTCCGCCGCGGACCTTCCCGACGGACTCTCGATCAACGAATCCACCGGCATGATTTCCGGAATCCCGACCACCGTCGGCACCAGCAACATCACCCTCACCGCCACGAATGCGATTGGAAGCGGCAATGCGACCTTGGTTCTCGCGGTCTTCGACCAGGCGGCCCAAGACGCGATTCCGCTGAATGTCGTGGTGAACAAATATGTCAACTCCTCGCCCGACAGGGTCCAACTTCTGGTCGTCGGAAACGGAACCGCCGGTTCGACGGTGGACCTGCGCGGAATGATCCTCAAGGATTTCAGCGGCAGCAACGGCAACGACGGCGGCGGAAAGTTTCTCTTCACCGACCATCCGCTCTGGTCCGCCGTCCCCGCGGGAACGCTCATTGCCTTGTCGGCCGGAACCACCCAGCCCGAGGACATCGACCCCGCCGATTTTCTTCTCGAGGTCAACCTCGGCAATGAAGACTACTTCACAAACGGCGGCGGTTCCTTCGACATCGCGACCACCGACATGCTGCTACTCAAGTCGGCGGGCAGTGGCGTCCTCGGCGTGGCGGGTGGAATCCACGCGTTGATCGGCGGAAGCGCCGGAGCGCAAGGAACCGCCTACACCGGGGCCAAGTTGCGGAGCACCGGAACGAGCGGAACCAATCTCGGCGTGATGGCCCTCGATTCGAATTCGCAACTCACCGACTTCGGAGCCGCGGGGCAACCCGAATCCACGGACGCCCAAGGCGGAGTCGCCGCATCCAGCCTCGACTTCACCGGCCCGAACAACGCCAGCAACGCAAACTTCATCAACGCCCTTCGCGGCATCGTCGACGGCACCGGATCGGCCGCGGTTCTCAACGCCGCTCCGCAAAGTCCCTTTGTCGGAAAAAACCTCTTCGGCCGCAACCTCGCGAACCAGACCGTGAGCGTTGTTTTCACGCCCGTCAGCGCCACCACGCCGATCACCGCGCTCGGCATCGAGATTCCCGCCGCATTCGGCGCGCCGCTCGAAGCGAACGTGTCGATCAATTCCACCTCCTCGCAAAACGCCACCCTCTCCGTGGTCGGACAAAATGTGACGGTCGGCGGTCTCTCGCTGGCCAATCCCGATACGGTCACCGTTTCCATCTCCGGCCTCGCCACGCCCGACACCTCGCTCTCCGTTACCAACAACGGCACCTATCCGTTCATCGTGAGCTCGCAAGGCGGCGGGGGATCCCTCGCGCCGCTGGCCTCGTCCCCGTCGGCCAGTGTGTTGATTCCGATCGCGAATGTGCGCAACGCGGACCCGACCACCTTCGTTCCCGTCCTCGCGAATCAAACAGTCGCCGTCGAGGGAGTCTGCTCGGTCGGCCGCCTCGGCAGCGGAAACACCAACTCCGCCCTGCAGGATGCCACGCACGGCGTCACCATTTTCTCCCAGTCCGCCGTCGCCGGTCCGCAAACCCGCGGCAACCGCTACGCGGTCGTCGGCTCCGTGGCGCAATTCAACGGCCTCGTGCAACTCAACCTCTCCGATCCCTCCCTCTTTTTCGATCTCGGACCCGAGGGCGATCCAACCCCTGTCACCATCACCGCCGCCGAATTCAACTCCAACGGCCTCGCCTACCAATCCCGCGTCGTCCGCATCGAAAATCTCAGCTACGTTTCCGGAAACTGGATCACCGGCCAGAATGTGATCCTCCAGGATTCCTCGAACACGCAAGTCACCGTCCGCATCCAATCCGGCTCGACCGCCGGCCAACCGTCCTACCCGGTGAACCTTGCCGGCCTCGGCGGCCAGTTCGACAACACCTCGCCCTTCAATTCCGGTTTCCAAATCCAACCCCGCGACCAGGCCGACGCCCCCGTCTCGGCTCCGGTGATCACCAGCGCGCCCGCCGCGACTGCCACCGAAGGCGAACCGTTCACCTATCAAATCACCACCACAAACAACCCGCCGCCCACGTCCTACGCGGCCGATCCCCTGCCCGCCGGGTTGTCGATCAACCCGACCACCGGCCTCGTCTCGGGAACGCCCGCGCAGAGCGGAAACTTCAACATCCTGGTTTCCGCCACCAACGCCGGAGGCGCCACCTCGCAAAATCTCGTTCTCACTGTCACCGGCGCCTCGGCCTACGATTCCTGGGCCGCGGGCTTCGGACTCGATCCCGCCACCGACGGCGCGCCGACCGCCGATCCCGACAACGACTCGTTCTCGAACCTCCAGGAATTCGCCTTCGGAACCAACCCGACCCTTCCCAACGGGTCCTTGACCTCCACCGCCGTGGCGGACGGCAACCTGACCGTCTCCTGGAGCGGACCCGCCCCGGGGCTGGCCTATGGGGTTCAAAAAACCGAGAACCTCTCCACCACGGCCTTCTCCGACGACCCGGCGATCGCGATCGATTCCGCAAACGGCACGATGAGCTTCACCGTCCCCATCACAGGCACAAAGACGTTCTACCGCGTGCTGGCCGCGCCCGCACCCTAGCGGCGCGGGATTTGTGTCCATCGAAGAAGTCCCATTGACACCGGAGGCCCG
>CAZVPK010000251.1:0-2695 GCA_964628505.1 uncultured Chthoniobacter sp. | reverse complement strand
GCTTCCTCGACAGCATGTCGGCCTACGCCCGCCAGTTCGTGGACCAACTCGAAAAACCCGATGTCGATTCCATCGAGGGCCTCCCGCCCAGCGTCGCCATCGAGCAACGCGTGACCCGCGGCGGCGGCAAATCCACCGTCGCCACCGTCACCGAGATCTACCACTTCCTCCGACTCCTCTTCTCGAAACTCGGCACCCAATTCTGCCCCGAGTGCGATGTCCCCGTCGAATCCCGCACCCCCACCGCGATCGCCGAGGACATCAACCGCCGCGCCGCCAAGGGCCCGGTGAAAATTTTCGCCAATCTCGTCAAAGGCCGCAAAGGCTTCCACACCGAGATCGCCCGCGCCGCCGCGCGCCAAGGCATCGAAACCCTCATCGTCGATGGCGAACGCGTCGCCGTCGAAGCCTTCCAAAAACTCGAGCGCTTCAAGGAACACACCATCGACGCCCTCGTCGGCGAACTCGCAACCCCCGACCTCAAAAAAGCCGACGACCTCGTTCGCAAAGCCCTCCGCCTCGGCAAAGGCACCGCCCGCCTCGAGGATGCCAAAGGCCAATCCACCACGCTCAGCACCGCGATGAATTGCCCGTCGTGCCAGCGCGCGTTCGAGCCCCTCGATCCCCGACTCTTCTCGTTCAACTCCCCCCACGGCTGGTGCGGACACTGCCGCGGCTTCGGCGAGGTCTGGCGCGGACTCGGCTCGGGCGATGACAATTTCGAAACCGCCATCGAAGCCGAACTCGACGAGGAACGCCGCCACGAGGGCCTCGAGGATGACGAACCCCGACCCTGCCCGATCTGCAAAGGCACCCGCCTCAACGAAACCGCCACGCATGTCCGCATCGAAAAAACCTCGATCGCCGACTTCACCCGCTCCCCGGCCTCCGACGCCCTCGCGCTCTGCGACTCGCTCAAATTCACCGGCCCCGCCGCCGAAGTCGCCCGCGACATCGTCACCGAAATCCGCCAGCGCCTCGAATTCCTCGCGAAGGTCGGCCTCGACTACCTCTCGCTCGACCGCAGCGCGAAAACCCTCTCCGGCGGCGAATCCCAGCGCATCCGCCTCGCCGCCCAGCTCGGATCCAACCTCCGCGGCGTCCTCTATGTCCTCGACGAGCCCACCATCGGACTCCACCCCCGCGACAACGAACGCCTCCTCGACGCCCTGCAAACCCTCGCCAAAAAAGGAAACTCCCTCGTCGTCGTCGAGCATGACGAGGAAACCATGCGCCGCGCCGACCGCATCCTCGACCTCGGACCCGGTGCCGGCAGCCGTGGCGGCGAAGTCGTCGCCAGCGGAACCCTCGCCGAAATTCTCAATCACCCCACCTCCCACACCGCCCGCGCCCTGCGCGAGCCGATGAAACACCCCCTCCGCGGATCACGCCGCCCCGCCGCCGAGCAGTGGCTGGAACTCAAAGGCTGCCACCTCCACAACATCCAAAACGAAACCGTCCGCATTCCCCTCCACCGCCTCAGCGTCCTCACCGGCGTCTCGGGTTCCGGAAAATCCACACTCATCCGCGGCATCGTCGTCCCCGCCGTCCGCGACGCCCTCGCCCGCAAACGCGCCCCGCTCCACTCCGACCTCCACAAAGGCATCTCCGGCTTCGAACCCCTCGCCGGCGTCCTCGAAGTGGACCAATCCCCCATCGGAAAAACCTCCCGCTCCACGCCCGCCACCTATGTGAAGGTCTTCGACGAAATCCGGAAACTCTTCGCCAGCCTCCCCGCCGCCCGAATGCGCGGCTACACGAACAGCCGCTTCTCCTTCAACAACGAAGGCGGCCGCTGCGAAGCCTGCCTCGGCCAGGGCGTCATCAAGCTCGAGATGAATTTCCTCCCCGCGTCCTACATGCCCTGCCAGGACTGCAACGGTCGCCGCTACAACCCCTCCACACTCGAAATCCTCTACAACGGAAAATCCATCGGCGATGTGATGGACATGACCATCGAGCAAGCCGTCGAGTTCTTCGCCAGCCACCCGAAAATCCGCCGCCCCCTCTCCCTCCTCCAGGAAACCGGCCTCGGCTACCTCAAACTCGGCCAACCCAGCCCCACCTTGAGCGGCGGCGAAGCCCAGCGCATCAAGCTCGTCACCCAACTCGCCCGCCGCGCCACCTCCGCCGCCGAGGAAATCCGAACCACCCGCAAAGGCAAATCCATCCTCTATGTCTTGGAAGAGCCCACCATCGGCCTCCACGCCCACGATGTCGCCCAACTCATCCAAGTCCTCCACCGGTTAGTCGACGAAGGCGGCACCGTCGTCGTCATCGAGCATCACTTGGACATCATCGCCGAAGCCGACCACATCCTCGACATCGGCCCCGAAGCCGGCGCCAAAGGCGGAAAGGTCGTCGCCGTAGGCCCCCCCGAAAAAATCGCCAAATCCAAGCAAAGCCGCACCGCCCCCTTCCTCACGCAAACCCTCCGCTAACTTCACCCCCGCCCCAAAGCTACGCTCCGGGATGTTGACTCGCTCGCTCCCGCTCTTCTCGCCCTGCGGGCTGCCTGCGGCAGTCTTTCTCCCTTCGGTCGAAGGTTAAGCTCGCAAGGGCAACCAGAGCCCTCCTCGACGGAAAGCGAGGAGGGACCTGCTTGTCAGGTCCGGGCTGGCACTCGTAAACACACCGATTCGGCTCTGACAAGCAGAGCCCTCCTGCGCGGAACGCGAAAACAAACCGGTTCGCA
>CAZVPK010000250.1:0-2696 GCA_964628505.1 uncultured Chthoniobacter sp. | reverse complement strand
CCCGTCAGCAAATACCGCCCGGGCAGACGCTCGGCATCCACCCGCTTTTTCATCGGCAAAAACAGCTCCGGGGCCCGTTGCACCTCGTCAATCAGGCATCGCGTTCCCGCATCCTCCAAAAAGGCATCCGGCCCGCGCTTGGCCGCACTCAAGGTCGCCGGATCATCCATTGTCAAAAATGGCATCGACTCCCGCAGGGAACCAGCCAACTGCTTGGCCAGAGTGCTTTTTCCAGTCTGCCTCGCCCCGGCCACCAAAACCACCGGCGTATCCCCCAGCGCGGCTTGGCAAGTTGAGAAAAGGCGGCGGTCAATCATTGACCGATAATCAACCACGAAATGACTGAATGTAAAGTAAGATTGGGAATGTTGAGTTATCCAGCCAACCGCATCATTCCAATCGCCATTATGATATTGCTCTAGTCTTTCTGAGGAGTGGCAACAGGATACTCCGCAATAATGGTTTGCTGATGCAGCGTGGTGTGGCGGGTGGAAATGACTTTTCGGTCGTTGGAGGCACAGGAGCAGAGGAGCAAAAGCGGAGCGAGTGCAAGGAGAAGACGGGTGAGATTCATTTTGAATTCTGGCTGTCTAAGCTGGAATGGAAGGCGCACGGGCTTCAGCGCTGGACGGGGTTGGTGGGGAGGAGGCGGCGGATGATGGTTTCAGTTTCGAAGAAGATGTCGGTGGCGGGTTGGGTTTGGGCGAGGGGTTCGGATGCGGGCGGGGACGGGGAGCTCTCGGTGGGGGCGGCTTCGACGGGGTGCATGGTGCCGCGACCGGTTTCGACGAAGGATTTTTCCTGGATGGTGTCCTCGATGCGGGTGGAGTGGGCGCGGCCTTTGTTGGTGCGGGAGACGGCGCGGAGGATGTCTTTTTTGGTGATGGACATTTGCACTTCGCAGGAGCCGTCGTCGAGGTAGCGGATAGAGAGGGGCTCGGCGCCTTTGACGAGTTGGGAGAGGCTGGCGACGAGGTCGTCGCTTTCGAGGCAGGCTTCGCGAACGGTGGTCTCGGAATCGATGCGGATGTCCATGAGGCGCTGGGCGAGGCGGCGGTAGGCGTCCAGTTCGGCGGCCCGTTTGGCCATGATTTTCTGGTGACCGAGCGAGCCGGGGATGGCGGAGTTTCCCATGGCTTCGAGGGTTTGGTTTTCAGTGGCGAGTTCGGTTTTTTCGTCGAACGAAACGGTCTCGGTGGTGCCGTCGGCGCGGAGTTTTTCCTTGGTCTTGCGGCGGATGGTTTCGAGGACGCGTTCGATTTGGACGGATTTGACGACCTCGACGCGGCCGTCGTCGAAATACTCGGGTTCGCCGACGGTAAGCGCCCCGACAAGTGAGGCTCCGGCGAGGGCGGCGATGGAATCGTCCCGCATGGCGAGGTCGGCAACGGTGGAGGTGGAGTCGACTTGCGCGCCGTAGAGGCGCTCGATGAGAAGTCGATCGGCGTCGAGTTCGGCGGCGCGGGTGGCTTTGAGGCGCTCGCGGGGGCCGGCTTGTTGCCAGATTTCGGGGAGGTTGGGAGCGGGGCCTTCGGTGGACCGGACGGCGGCTTGGGAGGCGGGGGAGAGGAGGGCGAGGGCGAGAAGGGCGGCGGCAGGGTGGATGTGGAGTTTTCTCATAACGAGAGCAAGGGTAGGATTCGGAGGCGAGGGCGTAAACGGGCATTTGAACGGGCGGCGGATTCGGGTGGGCGAGCGGTCGAAAGGGCGGTGTGGGCGGCGCGGGGGCGAATGGAGTTATTGTGGGCGGAGGAGAGGAATGGGCGGTTGCGATGCGTGAGTGGACCTTCGGCCGGGTGGGTTCGATTTGACCCGCGGGGCGCGTCGCAGTGCGCCCGAGGCGGACGCGGTCCCCGTGACCTGGGCGCTGTCGCGCCGGTGCGGATGCGCGGCGGGGGATTTTTGTTTGGGGCGGGGGGTTGCATGGGGAGTGGCGGGCGGGTAGACGATGCGGGAATGCGGGATGGCTTTTCGGCGCGTTGGATCGGGCGGGTGGTGTTGGGGAACCTGGCGGTGGCGGCGGGGATTTTTGGTTCGGTCGCGGCGATGCGGGCGGTGCTGGCGAGCGAGCACACGGCGGTGGCTCCGGTGTGGCCGGCGGCGGGGATCGCCCTCGGGGCCGCTCTGCTGGCGGGTTGGCGGGTGGCAGCGGGGATTTTTGTTCCGCTGGCGGCGGGAAGTTTGTTGGGCGGGAATTCGTGGGGATTCAGTATTCTGGCGCCGCTCGGGGTGGTGGCGGGCGTTTATCTGGGGCGGGGGCTTTTGAATTGGCGGGGATTCGATGCGGCGCTGGGGTCGACGCGGGATGTTTTGCTGCTGGCGGGACTTGGCGCGGCGCTTCCGATGGGCTTCGCGGGGTTTTGGACGGCGGGATGCCTGTGGGTGGAGGGGCGCATCGGGGCGGATTTTTTACCATCGGTCGGTGCCATTTATTGGGTGGCCAACACGGCGGGGACGGTGGTGGTGGCGCCGGTGGTTTTGCTGTTGGCGTCGGGTGGATTGTTTAAGAAGGGAGTCGGCTTGGGATGGGCTGCTGGAGCGACTCTGCGGCTCGCGGTGGTTTTTTTGACAAGCTGGCTGGCGTTTTTCGGATTTGACGGAATGGGGGCTTCCGCGCAGGCGCTGGCGTATTTGCCATTTCCGTTTCTGGTGTGGATGGCTGTCTCGAGCGGCCTGGCGGGGGCCGCATTGGCGGT
>CAZVPK010000249.1:0-2730 GCA_964628505.1 uncultured Chthoniobacter sp. | reverse complement strand
GTGTGCGTTTCGACGACCGCGTGACCGGCAAGGTCGAGAAATTCTGCGAGCACGGAACGATCGTCCACATCGACATCGACAATTCGGAGATCAACAAAAACAAAGCCGTGCGCCTGCCGATCCTCAGCGACCTCAAATACGCGCTCGGCCGCTTGAACCGCCTGCTCGACCAGCAGGGCCACAAGCGCGTCGCGAAAAATCACACCCGCTTCCCGCACTGGTATCGCCAGATCGACGAGTGGAAAAAGAAATACCCGCTCTCGTTCAAGGACACCGAGGACGCCATCCAGCCCCAGCATGTCATCCAGCTTCTGCACAAGATGACCAAGGGCGAGGCGGTGATCACGACCGGCGTGGGCCAGCACCAGATGTGGGCCGGCCAGTTCTACGATTTCGACAAGCCGCGCACCTTCATCACCTCCGCCGGGCTCGGCGCGATGGGCTTCGGCTACCCGGCCGCGATGGGCGCGAAGGTCGCGTTGCCCGACCGCGAGGTCGTCGACATCGATGGCGACGGTTCGTTTTTGATGAACATCCAGGAGCTGGCCACCGCCCACATCGAGGGCATCGCCGCGAAGGCGATCATCCTGAACAACCAGCACCTCGGCATGGTCGTGCAGTGGGAGGACCGCTTCCACGGCGGCAACCGCGGACACACCTTCCTGGGCGACCCCAAGGATCTCGACCGCATCTACCCCGACTATGTGCAACTCTGCAAGGGGTTCGGCGTGACCTGCGAGCGGGTGGTCCACAAAAAAGACCTTCCTGCGGCGATGAAGCGCATGCTCGAGTCCAAGGAGGTCTACGTGCTCGATGTGATGACTCCCTACACGGAGCACGTGTTGCCGATGATTCCGTCCGGCAAGACCTACAAGGACATCATCATCGAGTAAGGTCGGACCCGCCGTGTCCGGCTGTGTCAACACGGCGGTGCGTCAGCGCCTGCCGAAAAGAATCGGATGGGATGTCCCGCCGGCAGGTGACCATTTTTGTGGCGAAGCCGCCCGTGTTTGGAAACGTGGGCGCAGCCGCATCGGTTTTCAGCGGCCGCCGATTGTCCCCGAGACGGCGCTACGCGCCTGAAGTTCGGGTCCGCTCGGCGAGCCGCGCCTGCCACTTGGAATGAAGGGGGACGCCGAACGCGTGCCCTTGACTCCCACTCGGAACACAAAAAAACCCCGCCTGACGACAGGCGGGGTTTTTCGTTTGAGGATGACGGGGGGAGTTATTTCGCCGCGGGAACGGGGATGGGGTCCGGGGCGAGGGCCTTTGCCAGGGAGGCCAGGCCTTTGTATTTTTTTCCGGTTTTCTTGACCATCCCGCGGGAAACGAGGTTTTGGAGTTTCTCGTAGGCGCGGAGGCGAAGCATTTCCTCTCCGCCACTGGCCGCATTTCTGGCGCGAAGGCGCTCGTGGACTTGGTCGAACAATTGTTTGAACTCGAACGAGGTCTTCTTTGTCAACACCGCCACCAACTCCTCGGTCACCAAATCGGGGCCGCGACGCGAGAAAGCACTTTTACGTTGCATAAGCATGAGATTTGCAATCTAGCACAAGGTTGACGTTCTGTCCAACCCTTCTTTTTGCTACCCGCAAAGGGCGAGGGGATTCCGGTGGTCTCCGGAAAGGTTTCGATTTTCCGGTTGTCAGTTCCGTGGTTTCGGGAGAAGCTGGTGTTCTGCCGCTCACGTGGCGGAACTGGCAGACGCGCACGGCTCAGGACCGTGTGGGGCAACCCTTGGAGGTTCGAATCCTCTCGTGAGCAGATTTCTCCCGGAATCCCCGAATCGCCGTGGAAGAAGAACTCGCACAAAAAAACCCGGAATTTGTCAAGCGGACGTTCGCTTCGATCGCGACGCGCTACGATTTTGCGAACCATTTGCTGAGCGGCGGCATGGATTTTCTCTGGAGAAAAAAACTCGCGACGCTGGTGTCCGCGGCGGCCCCCCGGCACCTTCTGGATCTGGCCACAGGCAGCGGGGATCTGGCGCTGGCGCTGGCGAAGACGAATCCCGGCACAATGATCACGGCCGCGGATTTTTGTCTGCCGATGCTCGCCGAGGCGCGGCGGAAGGGGGTTCCCAACCTGGTGCAGGCGGACGGTCTGGCGCTACCCTTTGCGGATGGTTCGTTCGATGTGGTGACGGTGGCTTTCGGTTTGAGGAACATGGCTGATTGGGGCGGCGCCCTCGAGGAGATGCGCCGCGTGTTGCGAGCGGAGGGGGTGTTGTTTGTGATGGACTTTTCGATACCCGAGTCTCCATGGGTTCTGCCGGTCTACCGGTTTTACCTCCACCGGGTTCTGCCGTGGCTGGCCGAGATGGCCACGGGTCGCCGAGAAGCCTATGAATATCTTGGCGGATCGATCGAGGAATTCCCCAGCGGGCTGGCGATGAACGCGCTTTTGAAAGCGAGGGGGTTCGCCTGCGAGCCTCCGCGAATGCTCGCTTTCGGAGCGGTTACGATTTATTGCGCACGGGTTCCCGCTGCAAATCCCAAGTCGGGCGCCCCGGTCGCCGTGTGATACCAAAAGCATCTTGCTTTTGAACTTTAGGAAAGGAGGGCGTTTCTCCGATCCGGAGGCACTGCCTGTGTGGGCGGTGGACTGAATGGTTCGGCTGGGACGAGCGTGTGCAAGCGAGCCAGCCTCAACACGGCCGCCTCCCCTTCGTTGATCGTGAAAAGTCCAATTTCAAACTGCCGGCGGTGTAATACCATGTCCGGTATTTTT
>CAZVPK010000248.1:0-2730 GCA_964628505.1 uncultured Chthoniobacter sp. | reverse complement strand
GGCGCCACCAGGCGAAATTGTCGCGCGACATCGCCTCCCAGTTGTAAAGCGGGAAGCCCCAGTTCTGGCCCCAGTTCTCGGTGAAGGGGTCGCTTTTGAAAATCTTCTCCGGCGGTGCGCCGCTCGAGCGCGAGCAATCGAAAATTCCGGGCTCGGCCCACACATCCGCGCTGTAAATGCTCACGCCGACGGGAATGTCGCCCATGAGCGCCACGCCGAGCTTGTCGAACGCCGCGCGCACGGCCTTCCACTGCGACATCGCCACCCATTGGATGTAGCTGAAAAAGCGAACGAGTTCCTCGAACTGCCGGCGTTTTTTGGGTTCGAGCGCGGCGAGCCATTCGCGGGCCGCCGCGGGGCTGCGGTGCGCCTCGGGCCAATTGGCAACCACCTCGTCGTTGTCGTTCCAGGCGCCGAGGGCCCGGAACATCGCATAGGGCGCGAGCCATCCGCTTTCGTCCTGGATGAATTTGTCGAATTGGCGCACGCGCGAGCGGTTGCCTTTTTCACTCTCGAGGGTTTTGAAGGCCGCGGCGAGGAGTTCGCGCTTCATGGCCTTGACGGCGCGGTATTGCACCTTGCCCTCGCGCAGCGCCTCGGCGTTGTGTTTTTTCGTGATCTTCTTGAAGTCCGCCTCTGAGAGGTCGGGCAGCCAGCGCGGATTCGTGGCCAGCGTGCAGGGCTCGTAGGCGATCGAGCTGATCAGGTTGTAGGGGCTGTTGTCGTTGCCGGTCTCGTTGACGGGGAGGATTTGGATCAGGCGAAACCCTTTTTTCGCAGCCCAGCCGGCGAGCTCGACGAGCGACTCCGTGTCGCCGATGCCGATGTCGTGCCGGCCGCGCACGGCGCTCAGGGGAGTGAGAATGCCCCCCAATTTCTGGTCGGGGGAGAGGAATGTGTTGTTTTTATGCATGGAAAAAAGGGGTCGCGCTGTTTCGTAGGGAGAGGTCCGGGAAAATCCAAGCAAATTGCACGGAACAGTTCACAAGCCCTGTTGATCGGAGAGATTCCGGGCCTCCAGGGCCTCGCGGGTGAGCACATGCCGTGCGCCGCACCTCGGGCAGAGCATCGTCAGGCTCGGCTTTCCGTGGAAAAGCTCGTCGGCCTGGCGACGGAAAACAGGCAGCAACAAATCCAGCATCCGCTCCTGATTGCAGCCGCAGCGGAAGCTGTAGTGGCGCTTCTCGAGCAACGCCAGTTCCACATCGCGGTCGAGCCTGCGAACCGCCTCCGCGGAGAGTCCCGCGAGCCATTCCTCGTCGCAATCGGGTTGCGCGGCGACCATCACCAGATCCTCGTCGCCGTGCCAGAAAAACCTCACCGTCCGCTGCTCGCTCCGGGAGTAAAAAACCTCCACGGCCCGCAGGAAGGAGGTCTCGTTGAAATCCACCACGCTGCGCCGCGGCGGCTTCGAGTCCTCGATCACATCGGCGTAGAACATGCCGCCCTCGACGGCCTGCAGTTCGTCGGTTTGCAAATTGGCGATGACGTTTCCCGAGGTGTTGTCGCACGCCGCGAATACGTTCACCCGCGGTTCGGGGAACTTCACCGTCCAGGCACAGGATTCCTTCCAGGGCCGTCCCGCGCTGTGGAGGGTCAGAGCCGCCAGCGCCTCCCGTCCGGCCTCCTCCATCGACGGGGGAATCTCGATTCCATGGTCCATGCGGTGCAGATACCAGGCCGCGAAAACCTCGGAGAAATCCCCGCGCGCCACCAGCGCGTTCCTCCCGCGGGCAAAATAGGTGCGCACCTCGATGTCGGCTTCGGCGGAGGTTTCGGACACGCTCGGTGCGGCTGGGAAAAAAACGGCGCGGCGGGTTACTGCTCGAGGGCCTTCAGCAGCAGCGTGGCGTTGTGCCCGCCGAAGCCGAACGAGTTGCTCAGCACATTCCGCACCTTCGCCTCGCGCGCCGTGTTCGGCACGCAATCGAGGTCGCACTCGGGATCCGGATTTTCCAAATTGATCGTCGGCGGGATCACGCCGTGCTTGATCGCCATCGCGCTCGCCGCGAGTTCCACGCCGCCGGCCGCGCCGAGCAAATGCCCTGTCACCGACTTGGTCGCGCTCACGGCCACTTTTTTCGAAGCCTCGCCGAGCGCGAGCTTGATCGCCTTCGTCTCGCAAATATCCCCCAGCCCGGTCGAGGTGGCATGGGCGTTGATGTAATCGATGTCGCCGGGGCTCACCTTGCCGTGGCGCATGGCGATCGTCATCGCGCGGCCCGCGCCCTCGCCCTCTGGCATCGGGGCGGTCATGTGGTAGGCGTCCGCCGTGCAGCCATAGCCGCCGAGTTCGCAGTAGATCGTCGCGCCGCGCTGTTTCGCATGCTCGTATTCCTCGAGCACCACGATCCCCGCGCCCTCGCTCATCACAAAGCCGTCCCGGTCCTTGTCGAAAGGCCGGCACGCCCGGTGGGGCTCGTCGTTGCGGCAACTCAACGCCTTCATCGAGGCGAAGCCCGCGATGCCCAGCGGCGTGATCGTCGCCTCGGCCCCGCCCGCGATGAACACGTCGGCGTCCCCGAATTTGATGATGCGCCACGCCTCGCCGATCGAGTTGTTCGCCGTCGCGCACGCCGTGACGATGCACATGTTCGGTCCGCGCAGGTCGTATTCCATCGAGACCATGCCGCTCGCCATGTTCGAAATCATCATCGCGATCGTGAAGGGCGAGACCCGCGAAGGCCCGCGGTCCGCCAGGCGGTGCGCCTCCTCCTCCATGCTGTAGAG
>CAZVPK010000247.1:0-2772 GCA_964628505.1 uncultured Chthoniobacter sp. | reverse complement strand
GCTCGAAAAAAGTCATGGCGACGACGCCACGCGCACGGCGGCGATCTCCGCCGCCGCACGCGAAGAGGCTGTCGCCAAAGCCGCCGTCGACGACATGACCGTCAAGCTCGCCGACCTCGATCCCGAGCGCCAAGAGCAGGAAGTCGTCCGCCTCGATCGCTCCATCGCCAAGATACTGGATAAGCAACAAGACGCGCGGGAACGACTCGCCGCCGCCAAAACCACCCTTGCCTCCGACGGCACCTCCGACCCCGAGGCCGACCATCTCCAAGCCAAGGCCCGCCTCGCCGCAGCAACCGACGAGCATGCCCGCGAGAAACGCCACGCCGAGGCGATCGCCCTCCTGCACCGGCTCTTCACCGAGTCCCGCCAATCCATCACGCAAAGCGTCACCCAACCCATCGCCGACCGCGTTGTCGGTTATTTGGAACCCCTCTTCGGACGCGGCGTGCGGGTCGAAGTCGATTGGTCGGAAGGCGAGGACAAACAAGCAATCCACATCCAGCATTCGGGCATGCCCCGCTTTCCCTTCCAGAGCCTCAGCGGCGGAGCCAAGGAACAAATCGCCGCCGCCGTCCGCCTGGCCACCGCGGAAATCCTCGCCGCCGCCCACAACGATTGCCTGCCCATTCTTTTCGACGACTCCTTTGCCTACAGCGACCGCGAGCGCATCCAGTCCCTGCAATCCATGCTCGACCTCGCCGCCACCCGCGGCCTGCAGGTCCTCGTCCTCTCCTGCACGCCCGCCGACTACATCGGATTCGGGGCCAGCGAAACCCTGTTGCAAAAACCCACACCCGCCAATCCCGGCGGCGCGTCTCAAACCCCAGACGAAACATCCCCTCGCGACTGAACCTTCGAGCGGGGCAAATTCCCGCGCGGGCTTTTCCGGGATGGGATTCCTGCGCGGGTCTGGCAGGATTCACCAAGGCATGGGATCGCAGCACTCCAAACCCTCCGCTTTGGCGCACGACGCGCTGGGGCTTTGCAATTGGCGCAATCATGTGCGGAACGATCCGGCGGGCGGGAAGGAGTTCCCGACGATTGTCTCGCCCGGGGGCACGGTTCTTTATGGCAGCGCGCCGTTGCCTCGCATTCCGGCGCCGGATTTTCTCGGGGTGGATCTGCCGTTTCTCGTGCTCGACAACTGGCAGGTGCGGTTTTTTCCCATCACGAACACGGGGATGAAGTGGCTGTCGCGCGGGGTGTCGCGTTGGGTGCGCGAGCGGCACTCGAAGGAATACCGCGACCGGGTGAACGAGTATCTCGACCGGTTGGAGAGGATCGTCATGGCGCTGCCGTCCGCCGCGAAAATGCCTTGGCCGTAGGCACGCCGTCGGCATTCCAAGCCATGCCGGCGAAACCGGATAAGCCACTCGAACCAGTGGGTGAAAAACGCCCGCGAGCACGGCGAAGTTCGGAAAAAGCGCCCGCGAATTCCTCGATTCGCAACCGCAATCCGGGCTTGTTTCGTCTTCAATAAAAACACCGCTCACCCAGTAAACATGGCCTTCCGCAGGACTCGTGACATATGGACTTATTGCCATAAGTCCATCGGTCATACCAACGGCCGTTCGCCTTTTGACTTTTGAGAGGGATCGGTGATTTGTGCAAAACTTCGATTCCGGCAAAACGCGCAGGAGGGACCTGCTAGTCAGGTCCGGTGTGGCCCGCGCAAACACACCGATCCGGCTCTGACAAGCAGAGCCCTCCTCGCAAATCGCAAGCGTCAACTTTACAAAAAGTCCAAAATGCTCTCGGCTATTGGTATCGTGCCCCGCTCCGAGAGCAGCGGGTTTTCGTTCCGATTGGATCGAAAAAATGTCCGTCAGGCCCCCGATGCTTTGACATTTATTTTCACCGATCGGTGAAAATAAATGTCAATCGAAGCGGCGGGGCCTTGCTCGGGGAGCAGAAATTGAGGCGGGTTGGTTAAAAAAAACCGGGGCAAGAATTGACAAAGGAGGCGGCCTAGCTAATGATAGCTAACCATGATCGCCGTGAACATGCACGAGGCGAAAACAACGCTCTCGAAGTTGGTGCAAGCCGCCTCTTCCGGCGAAGATGTTGTCCTCTGCGCGAATGGCGTGCCAAAGGTTCGCTTGATTCCGTTTTTACAGGCTCCGGTGAACCGCAACCTCGCTCCCGATCCAGCGCTATGCCCGGTTCTGTCCTCCGGTTATGATCCTGCGGAACCTCTCGACGAAGAGGAATTCCCTTCGGACGGCCTGTGAATTTGCTGCTGGATACTTGTGCGCTATTGGCGCTGGCGAGCGGGACTTTGCCGGAATCCTCCTCCGAGGCATTGCGAAAAAGTCCACGGGCGATGGTTTCCCCGATTATTCCTTGGGAGATCGCGATCAAGGTGAAAAGTGGAAAGCTGGCTTTGCCTTTGCCGCCGCGCGAGTGGGTCGAGGCCGTTGCGCAGCGCTACCAGTTGGAGGCGACCGCCGGGCTGGACGCCTCCCTTTTATGTGCGGCTGCGGATTTGCCCGGCATCCACCGAGATCCCTTCGACCGCGTGTTGGTGGCGACCGCCTTGCGACAGGATTTGGTGATCGTCACCTCGGATCGATTCATCCCCGACTACCCCGGCGTTAAAACGGTTTGGTGAAAAAGCGCGGCACGGAGCGGGCGGGGCGGACACGAGTTTTTCGGGGGAATCGGACCAGGGCGAAACCGCTTCGCGATGCGTGATACCGAATACGAATGTTGCCTGGACCCTTTGCAGTTGGGTGCTGCAATCACGAGTCCCCAAGCCAAGAACGGAAC
>CAZVPK010000246.1:0-2806 GCA_964628505.1 uncultured Chthoniobacter sp. | reverse complement strand
CAAACCGGTCCGCAGGAGGGACCTGGTTGCCCTTGCGGGCTTAACCTTTGACCCTTCGGTGATGGGATGCGCTATCGCGCGGGTATTGTCATGCCCGCCGTTTGATGCCACAAACACATCCCCGCGGCGCTGACAAGCAGCGCCCTCCTATTCATGGATTCTCCCTTTCCGAAGATTCTCCCTCCGCTTCTGATGGCGCTTTTACTGGCGCTTTCTCCCCTCCAAGCCGCGCCCAAAAACGATTCCGTCGCGCCGCCCTCGCCATCCAGCGGCGAGGTGGTCGGCTCCCCGCGGGTGGTGCGCGGCGGCGTTTGCGAGGTGATCGTTCGCGGTATCGTCATGCCAAGGGATTCCGCGGAGTTCAAGGTTCACAAGAGACCCAAGCACGGCACCCTCGAGGGCCCTGTCCTCAAAGGCAGCGAGACCGCCGTCTACACCTACCGCCACAACGGCAAAAAGGGTGCCGACTCCGATCGCATCGACTTCCGGATCAAAACCGGACCGAACAACACCTGGGGCCCTGTCACCGCCATCCTCGCCATCGAGGAGCCGCCCAGCCGGGTGGAATTGATGGACAGCCAACTCGATTTCGGCCCCGTCCCCATCGGCCAACCCCGCTCCACCTTCCTGCGGGTCCGCAACGGCGGCGGGGGAATCCTTCGCGGCTCCCTCGAGACGGGCGCCCCCTGGTCGATCGACGGACCCGCCGAATTCGAACTTGCCGAGGGCGAGGCCCGCGACATCCGCGTGGTTTTTTCCCCCGACGGGCCCGGGGAGCGCCAGGGCCGGCTCGATGTCGTGGCCGGTCGCGACAGGCAGCCTGTGACGCTCCGCGGCGAAGGTGTCTACCGGTTCGCGGCCCCCGAGCGGGTCTTCTTTGAAAAAAACGGGACCGAAAACATCCTGGAAATTCCCTTGACAAATCTCACGGATCGCGAACTGCCGCTTTCCATCGACCTTCCCAAGCCCCTGCTCGGCGAATCCTCGCTCGCCCTTCCGGCCAACAGCGCGGCGGTGCTGCGGCTGGAATTGGAAAAACGCCACTACACCGAAAAAGCCGTCGAGATTTCCCTGGCGGACGGACCGGCCGTCAAAACCCTCCGCGTGATCCTGCCCGCCCCGCCGGCCCTCTTGGAATGGACCTCGGCGAATGGAACCGTGGACCTCGGCGAGATTCCGGCGGGGGGTGTTCCGCGCCCCGGTCTCCAGATCCACAACCGCGGCGCCACTCACGCCACCGTGAGCCTTCTGCCCAAAGAGGGGGGCCTCGAGTTGGCGGAAAACCAACCCCGCACCTTCGAACTCCCGCCGGGCAAGTCGGCGGAGGTATCCACCGTCTGGAGACTGCCGAAGGACCGCGGAGCCGTGGAATCCTCGATCGTCGCCTCCCACGGCGGCCTCGACCATCCTTTGCGGTTGGCCGCCACGATCGTCGTTCCTCCCCCGCCGGGGGAATCCACCCCGCGGCCCGCCGCCAACCCGGCTCCGTCGCCCACGCCCCTCGATCTGCTCACCGAAGCCGAGCGCCGCGAATTGGAACGCCGCCGCCCGCGCGATGTGCGCTACCGCCTTGTCGCGCACGGCTCGAGCGCCACGGCCATTGTGAAATGGAATTATTCCGGGCCCGAACCCGCCCTCTTCTGGCTCGAGTTCAAATCCACCAGGCGTCCCTCCACCAACCTCGCCAGCGCCTTCGAGGATCGCTTGAAAATTCCCGTTCCCGAGGAACTGCCCAAGCCCGAAGCCGGGGGCGAATGGGTGAGGGCGGCCTCCGCGGAGTATCCGGTCCAGCGGATCGGCAACGGCACCTGGCAGGGAGCGGTGGAAGGGCTCAAGCCCGGTTACCACCAGGTCCGGCTCGTCTCGCGCGTGCCTGCCAACGGCAAGCGTCTCGATTACCAGTCGTTTGCCGTCCATGTCGGCACCCTGCCCGCGAGCCCGTATGGGACTTGGATCGCCGCGGCCCTCGGCATTCTTTGCCTCCTCTACCTCCTCCGCAAAAAACTCCGCCCCCCCTGTAGCGGCGGTCTATGACCGCCGACCGCATCCGCCGACCGCATCCGATCTTTGCCGACCGCATCCGCCGACCGCATCCGGCGGTCGCAGACCGCCGCTACAGGCCGCTGGGCCGCTCCAGTCGCGGGTGGCACGTTCCCTGCTTTGCTTCAGGCAGTTTCCCATCTTTCGACTTTCCACTTTGAACAAATCGACGTTAATCTGCTCTAATTCTGCCATGGTCTCTCCAGTTTTGCGCACGGACGCCGCTCCGAATCACCTTCTTTCCACTTTCGACGCCCTTTCCGAATGGGCGTCCCGGCCTTCGGCGGAGGACGATCTTGAAAAAACTTTCGGCTCCTCCTTGGACTGGGCCGCCGCCTACCGCCTTCTCCACGCCTTCCGCCACCGGGATTTTTCCTCCCTCCCCGCGGTCGCCTGCCTCGAGCCCGCGGACATGCCCGGTCTGCTCGGCGGCTACAGCCGCGACCTGAACCGCATTTTCCTCGCCGCCGATTGTCCCGACACGGACCGCACGGCCGTTCTTCTCGAGGAAATCGGCCACTTCCTCGACCACGCCCTCTGCTCCGAGGAAACCCCCGGCGACGAAGGCGCGGTTTTCGCGGCCCTGGTTCTGGGCGGCTCCCCCGCCCCTTGGGTCGGCGAGGACCGTCTCTGGCCCCTCCGCCACGAAGGCGGCACCGTCCTCGTCGAGGCCGCCCGTAAGCTTCGCGGATCCTTGAAAAACGCCGGAAAATTCCGCGGCAAGTCCCGCGGCCTCGGCCGCAAGGGCAAGGGCAGGAACGGAAAT
>CAZVPK010000245.1:0-2812 GCA_964628505.1 uncultured Chthoniobacter sp. | reverse complement strand
CAACCGCCGCCTACGATGGCAACGGCACCTCGACCGTCTTCGGTCCATCGGCTGGCGGAGAGCGGACATCGGATGGATACAGCACGGTGTCTCTCTCCAATCTCCCCCAAGCCGCGAATTTCCGGTTTCGAATCACGATGGCCAACAATTCCACCGGCGAGCATTGGTTGGTTGACGAAATCATCTTCCGCGGCGCGCTGCCCAGCGTCAGCGTGAACACCACCTCGCTCACCGCCTTCACCGCCACCGCGGGAACGGCCTCGGCCAACCAGACATTCACGGTAAACGGCACCTACCTCGTCGGCGATATCACGGTGGGGCCGTTGACCGGATTCGAGTTTTCCACGGACGGCACCACCTACTCCAGTTCGCTGACCCTCGCCCGATCGGGAGATGCCGTGGCGGATACCACGGTCCATGTCCGTCTCGCGGCCGATGCCCAACTCGGCAGCTATGATTCGCAGCCGATCACTCTCGCCAGCACCGGCGCGATCACAAAAACCGTCACCACCGCCGCCTCCGGCAACGCCATGTCGGCCAATCCCACAGACCTCACCGCGTTTGCCACGGCGGTGACACAAAATTTCAATACGCTGGCCAGTTCCGGCACCTCGTCCTCCATGCCGACGAGTTGGTATTTCCTCGAAACCGGTTCCAGCGGTGAAGTGGATGGCCTCTACGCCGCGAACACCGGGTCCGGCACGACCGGCAACACCTACAGCATGGGAGCCGAGAGCGACTCCGACCGCGCCCTGGGCTCCCTCCGCACCGGCACCATCGCCACCGCCTCCGGCGTGGCCCTGCGCAACACCACCGGCTCCACGATCACCTCGCTGCGGGTCGCCTACACCGGCGAGACTTGGCGCGTGGGCTCTTCCAGTCGTTCGGACACCATCGACTTCGCCTACAGCACCGATGCGTCCACGCTGGCCAATGGCAATTGGACCGATGTCGACTCGCTGGACTACGCGAATCCCGGGAACGCCACCACCGGCGGCGGCAGCCTGCGCCATTCCGCAGCCGTCGCCCACACCCTCACGGGACTCAACATTCCCGACAACGCCGTCTTTTTCCTGCGCTGGACCGATGCCGATGCCAGCGGCAGCGATGACATGATGGGCATCGATGATGTCAGCATCACGCCGGTCGCCGTGCCATCGGTCACCACAGGCTCCGCGGCTTCGGTTTCAGCCACCGGTGCCACGATCAACACCAGCGAAGTGACCTCCACAGGCGGCGATGTGCTCACCGCCCGCGGCGTGGTTTACGGCACCAGCCCGAACCCCACGCTCTCCGACAGCGTCGCCACCGAGGGCGGCACCTCGGCGGGAACCTTCAACACCCCGCTCACGGGCCTCACCGCAGGCACCACCTACCATGCCCGCGCCTACGCCACGAACGGGGCCGGCACCAGCTACGGCAGCGAGATCAGCTTCATCACCCTTCCCGCGCAAGCCGCCACTCCCGCGGGAGGCACCTATCTCGAGGCCGGCACGGGATTCACCGCCAGTTGGAGCGCCGTCGGCAGCGCCACCGGCTACCGCCTCGATGTGGCCACCGATGCCGGATTCACCAGCTTCGTGGCGGGATACCACAACCTTTCCGTTGCGGGAACCAGCCAAGCCATCACCGGCCTCGCGGCGGGAACCACGTATTATGTTCGTGTGCGGGCCGAGAACGCCAGCGGCGCGGGAGCCTCCTCCGAAACGCTCGCCGTCACCACGATTCCCGCCGCCCCCGTCCTCGCCCGCGCCAGCGCTCCCACGGCGAGTGGATTTACGGTGAATTGGGGAGCCGTGACCGGAGCCGCCAACTACACGGTCCTCCACTCGGCCAATAAAAACATGAACAGCGCGACGTCGGTGGACACCGACTCGACGAGCCTCACGCTGAGCGTCGGCACCGGGTTGCGCTACGTGCAAGTCCGCGCCAACAACGCCGCCGGTTCCAGTGCGAACTCCACGATGCAGGTGAACCAACTCCAATCCATCGCGGCGGGAGTCACCGCCTATCTAGGCTCGCCCGGCGTGGTGGGAAGCGGCAACGCCACCATCGCCGAGAAATTCGGCAGCGCGAACGAGGCCGGCCTCGCCGCCGGCGGCACGCCTTCCAACTCGACGAACATCATTCTGCTCAGCGCCAACGGATCCTCGCAAACCGGCGTGTATTTCAATGGAAGCAACTGGGTGAGGGGGGCGGACATCGTCAACACCGAGGAAATTCCCGCCGGGAAGGCGTTCATGCTGAAAAACAATTCCCTCTCGACCGATTACATTCTGCTCGTGGGGTCGCCCGCCTCCGGGCCCCGCCAGGCGGTGGCGCTCTCGACGGACACCAATTTCACCTTGGTCACCACCGGGCGGACCACCCCCACCCCCTTCACCGCTTTCGTCGCAAGCGTCGATCCCACCAGCACGCCCTCCGCCCCCAACCACTTCAAGGCCTCCGGTGTGGCCAACCTGGCCGACCAGATCATCGTCCCCGGCGAACCCGGCCAACCCGCCAAAATCTACTTCTACCACCCCACAGCCAAAGGCGGCGCCAGCTGGATGGTCAACGGATTGAAGATCACGGACCCCTCCCGCCCCGCCGGTTCCGACAACATCCCCACCGGCGCCGGCGTCTTCATCCGCAAAGCCGGCGGCTCCACCTTGGAGACCTTCACCCCGCCCGAGGAGGAGTGAGCGCGGCGGCGGAGCGGCTTCGAAGGTCGCCGGGTTTTGCAACCTCTGGCGAACACTGACGGGGGAGGGGAAAGCTGATACCGAATTCGAATGTTGGTTGGACCCTTTGCGGTTGGGTGCTGCAATCA
>CAZVPK010000244.1:0-2814 GCA_964628505.1 uncultured Chthoniobacter sp. | reverse complement strand
AATGGGACCAATGTTTGCAATTCAAAAGTCCAGAAAAATACCGGAAATGGTATCACCTGCACGGCCTGCTTTTATTCCATTTTCCGCGGCAAGGTGAAGATCACCTCGCACAGCTACTGATCCCGGCTCAAATCCTCCGCAGGAGCGTGTCGCGGAGGAAGCGGCGGTCGTCGCGGCCGGGATAGTCGAGAGTGAAGTGGAGCCCCCGGCTCTCCTTGCGGCTCAGCGCGCTGTCCACCACGAGCGAGGCGACGGTCACAAGATTGCGCAACTCGAGGAGGTCGGTGCTGACCTTGAAGTTCCAATAAAACTCCTGCACCTCGGCGTGGAGGTTGCGCAGCCGCGTGGCGGCGCGCTGCAGGCGTTTGTCGGTGCGGACGATTCCGACATAGTCCCACATGAGCCGGCGCACCTCCTCCCAGTTGTGCGAGATCACCACGAGTTCGTCCACATCCTGGACCTCGCCGGAGCGCCACTCGGGGAGCGCGATTTCCACACGCTCGTGGTTGTTTCTGGTCGATTTTTCAAACGCCCGGTGCGCGGTGACGATTCCCTCGAGAAGCGAATTGCTCGCGAGCCGGTTCGCGCCGTGGAGTCCGGTGCAGGCGACCTCGCCGATGGCGAACAAACCGCGGATCGAGGTTTCGCCGTTCAAGTCGGTCTTCACGCCGCCGCATTGGTAGTGGGCGGCGGGGACGACGGGGATCGGGGATTTCGTGATGTCGAGGCCGGCCTGGAGGCAGGTCTCGTAAATGGTCGGGAAGCGCGAGGTGATGAAGTCGGCGGGCTTGTGGGTGATGTCGAGGTAGACGCATTTCTCGCCGCTGCGTTTCATTTCGGCATCGATCGCGCGGGCGACGATGTCGCGGGGAGCGAGTTCCATTTGGGGATTGTCGTGCTCCATGAAACGGCGGCCGCGGCTGTTGATGAGAATGCCGCCCTCGCCGCGCACGGCCTCGGAGACAAGAAAGGATTTGATCGAGGGGTGGTAGAGGCAGGTGGGATGGAACTGGATGAATTCCATGTTCGCGATGACCGCGCCCGCGCGCCAGGCCATCGCCACCCCGTCGCCGGTCGCGACATCGGGGTTGGTGGTGTAGAGGTAAACCTTCCCGCATCCGCCGGTGGCCAGCACCGTCACCCGGGCGCGCAGGGTTTCGACAAGACCGGTGGATTCATCCAGCACGTAAACGCCGAGGCAGGTGTTCTCGATGGCGTAGCCGAGTTTGCCGGTCGTGATGAAATCCACGGCCATGTGGTTTTCCATCATTTCGATTCGCGGGTGGGCGGCGACCTGTTCGAGGAGGCGGTTTTCGATTTCGCGCCCGGTGGCGTCGCGGGCATGGAGGATGCGGCGTTTCGAATGGCCGCCCTCGCGGCCGAGATCGGGTTCGGTTTCACCGTGATCGTTTTCGCGCTGGTCGAAATGAACGCCAAGATTAGTGAGCTCCGCGATGCGGGCGGGGCCTTCGGTGACGATCGAGCGAACGACATCCTCGTGGCAAAGCCCCGCGCCGGCCTCGAGAGTGTCCTTCACATGCAGGTCGAAGGAATCCTCGCGGCTCATCACGCAGGCCACGCCGCCCTGCGCCCAGGCGGTGTTCGAATCGTCGGCCCTGCGCTTGGTGATCAGGGCCACCGTCCCCTTTTCGGCGGCCTTGAGGGCGAACGAAAGGCCCGCGATGCCGCTGCCGAGGACGATGAAATCGAATTCCCTCATGCGAGCGCGGGCAGAGGAATGTTGTCGATGAGGCGCGCCTTGCCGAGAAACACGGCGGCGGCGAGTCGGCCCTCGCTTCGACGGTCGCGGAGAGGTTCCAGCGTGGCGGCGTCCACGGCCTCGACATAGTCGATGCGCGCGCCGGGGATTTTGGAAATGCGCTTTCGGGCCGAATCGACAATTCGCGCAGGAGTTTTTTGAAGGGAGGCCTGGACAAGCGCGGCGTGGATTCCCGGCGCGGCCTTTCGCTCTTCGGCGTTGAGATAGGAATTGCGCGAACTTGCGGCGAGACCGTCGGGTTCGCGGAACGTGGGGCCGGGTAGGATTTCGATGTCGAAATTCAAGTCGCGCACCATGCGGCGGAGGATGGCGAGTTGCTGCCAATCCTTCTCGCCGAACACCGCGTGGGTGGGGGCGGTGATGAGAAAAAGTTTCGCCACCACCGTGCAAACCCCGCGGAAATGACCCGGCCTCGAGCGTCCGCAGAGTTTGGTGGACAGCGAGGTTTCATCGACGATCGCACTGGCGTCGCCGGCATACATTTCCGAGGCGGAGGGGTGGAACACGGCATCCGCGCCGTTTTTTTGGCAAACTTCGAGATCGTTGCGAAGCGGCCTCGGATACGACGAAAAATCCTCGCGAGGGCCGAACTGCGTGGGGTTGACGAAAATCGAGACGACAACATTCCCTTTCCTTCCAGCCGCCCGCCGGGCCAATCGAATCAAGGCGGCGTGGCCCTCGTGCAACGCTCCCATCGTGGGAACAAGGACTGTTTTTCCAGCCGCCTTTTTTCTCCAAGCGCGAATCTGCGGAATCGTCTTGAGGATTTTCATGGGGCCGGAATCGGGAAGGTCCCGGGCCGGGGACTCAGTTTTGAACAGGCTCGGCCGATTCCTCGACCGGAGCGGGTTCGGCCTCGGCCTCGGGCACGGCCGGTTCCACGCCTTGAGACGTCGCCTCGCCGGTGGCCGCTTCGACGGCGGGTTCGGGAGAAATGGCTTGGGCCTCCTCGACAGCCGGGCCCACGGCGGGCGCCGGAGCGGATTCCGGCGTGGCGGCCGCAGCGGGAGTGGCCTCGGGAGTCGCTTCGGGAG
>CAZVPK010000243.1:0-2848 GCA_964628505.1 uncultured Chthoniobacter sp. | reverse complement strand
AACCGGTTCGCAGGAGGGACCTGCTTCTCCGCTTCGCTGCGGTTGCCCTCCCGGGGCAAACCTTCGTCTTTCCCTTGGAACGAAGGCGCTGGCGCGCCTTCTATCAACCGATGGGTCGAAGGTTAAGCCCGCAAGGGCAACCAGTCTCCTCTTTGCAATTCGCAATCGTTGGCTTTACCGAAAGTCCAAACGCCATGGGCTATTGGTTTGACCCTTGTCACCAGAAGGATCGCCGCCTGGGTTCAACGCCGCGGATCGCGGGGCCGGATTTTTATCAGAACGGGATGTCGTCGTCGGCCTCGGTGGAAGGAGGGGCCGGGCGCGACGGGGCGGTGCGGCGCACGGGAGCGGGCTCGTGGGATTCGTGGTCGCCGCCGGAGGACGCGGGGCGTCCTGCGCCGTCCGGGCGGCCGCCGAGAAGTTGGAGGTTTTCGCCGACGACTTTCAGGCGGCTGCGTTTCTGGCCGCTGGCCTTGTCCTCCCAGGTGTCCATGCGGAGGCGGCCTTCGATGTAGATCGGGCGGCCTTTCTTGGCGTATTCGCCGGCGATTTCGGCGAGGCGGCCCCAGAGTTCGACGTCCACGAAGGTGGCTTCCTCGCGTTTCTCGCCGGACTCGAGGGTGTAGGTGCGGTTGATGGCCAGGCCGACATCGGTGACGGCGCTGCCTTTCGAGGTGAACTTGACTTCGGGGTCGCGGGTGACGTTGCCGATGAGAATGACTTTGTTGACGTTGGCCATGGCGGGGGTGTGGTTGGGTTGGGTGTTTCGGGTCAGGCCGCCGCGGCCTCGGCGGCCTTTTTGGCGGGACTCTTGAGATAGTTTTGGAGGAGGACGTCGTTGTCGAGTTTGAGCTTGGCGCGGATGTCGGCGAGGGCGGCGGGTGCGGCCTCGAAAACGACATTGATGAAGTAGGCGCTCTTGAGGTGCTGGGTCTCGTAGGCGAGTTCGCGTTTCTCGAGGCGCTGGACCTGCTCGACGCGGGCTCCGGTGGCCGCGATGGTTTTCTCGAGGCGTTCGATGGTGTCTTTGACGGTTTCTTCTTTTCCGCGCGTGTTGAGGGCGAGGAGGGCTTCGTATCGGTTCATGGTTCCTGGTTTCTTTGGTTGAATTGATTCATGGCGGCGTCCATGCCGTGGGCGTTCGCATATTCGAACGCATCGGAGGCGCGGGCGACGGATTCGGCGAGCGCGGGGAGTTCGTCGGGGTCGAACGTTCCGAGCACGTGGTCGTGGAGGGTGGAGCGGTCGGGGCGGCCGATGCCCACGCGGAGGCGGGGGACCTTCTCGGTGCCGAGGTGGACGAGGACGGATTCGAGGCCGTTGTGTCCGCCGGAGGTTCCGGATTTGCGGAGGCGGACCATCCCGAGCGGCAGGGAGGTGTCGTCGAGGACGACCATGACCTGGTCGCAGGGGATTTTGAAATATTTGGCGAATCCGCCGACGGCCTCGCCGCTGAGGTTCATGAAGGTTTTCGGCTTCATGAGCGTGCGGCCGCCGGCCTTGGCGGTGTCCGAATTCCAGTTCGCGTCGAAGGAGAAATCCGCCACGGAGCGGCGCGCCAATTCGTCGGCGACGAGGAAGCCGACGTTGTGGCGGGTGTTCTCGTATTGCCGGCCGGGATTGCCGAGGCAGGCCACGAGCCGGAAGGCGGCGGGTTTCTCCACGGGGTGGAAGCCTTACTTCTTGGCCTCGGCGCCTTCCTCGGCCTTCTTTTCCTTGAGGACCTCGGGAGAGGCGGCTTCGCCGGAGGGAGCGGCCTCGGAGGCGACGGTGGGTTCCGCCACGATGAAAACCGTGAGGTCGGCATCGTCGGTGGCGGTGACGCCCGAGGGAAGCGGGAGGTCGCGGACGTGGATCGAGTCGCCGACCTTGAGGGGGGTGACATCGACGGTGATGACCTCCGGGAGGTTTTGCGGGAGGCAGCGGACCTCGACGGAGCGCATGCTTTGCTCGAGCAGGCCGCCGAAATTTTTGACGCCATCGGCCTCGCCGGCGGGTTCGATGGACACGCTGGCGGTGATTTCCTCGGTGGCGGAAACGGCCTGGAAGTCGACATGCAGGATGGTGCGGGCGATGGGGTGGTGCTGGACCTCCTGGATGAGCGAGAGCTGGGTGGATTTTTTGGCGCCGTCCTCGATCTGGAGTTCGACGAGGATGTTCTCGCCGACCGCGTGGGAGAGGAGGGCCTCGAGTTCGCGGTGGGAGACTTCGAGGTTCGCGGGCGCGGTGCGGGCGCCGTAGATGACGGCGGGAACGGAGCCGCGGGCGCGGACGCCCTTGACGGCGTTGCGGCCGCTTTCGGAGCGGGGACGGGCGGAGAGTTGGACTTGCTTGGCCATGGTTTGGATTACTTGAGTGGTTTGACTTCGAAGAGCGAACTGACGGACTCGTCGTCGTGGATGCGCCGGATGCCTTCGCCGAGCAACGCGGCGACGGAGAGTGCCGTGATCTTGCTGCCGGGCGCGAGGCGGGCCGGAACGCTGTTTGTCGAAATCAACTCCTTGAGATCGGAGTCCTTCAAACGCTCAACCGCCAAATCTGTCAGGACCGAATGGGAAATGCCAGCATAAATATCGAGGGCGCCGTGTTCCTTGAGGATGCGGGCGGCGCCGGTGATCGTGCCGGCGGTTTCGGTGAGGTCGTCCACGATGAGGATGTTTTTTCCGGAGACGTCGCCGATGATGTGGGAGGCCTCGGTCTCGGTGGCGCTTTTGCGTTGCTTGACGACGATGGCGAGGCGGGTCTTGAGGGCGGTGGCGTAGGCGGAGGCCATTTTCACGCCGCCGACGTCGGGCGAGACGACGATGAGATTCTCGATGCGCAGGCGGTGGATGTATTCCACCATCAC
>CAZVPK010000242.1:0-2859 GCA_964628505.1 uncultured Chthoniobacter sp. | reverse complement strand
TGGCGGTTTGTGGTTTGGACGTGTCGGGGCCAGCCGTCCAAACCGCGCCAAAAAAACGAGCCGGCGGAATTGGTCATTTTCTGAGCGTTCGGTTTGGATGCAGGGGGAGCGAGGAGGGCTCTGCGTGTCAGAGCCGCAATAGTTGTGTTTGCGGAAATCGCCCAGCTTGAGCGAGGCGGCGATCAAAACGACGGCGGCGGGGCTGCCACACCTGCCCTTGCGCGGTCGGTTGATTTTACGGATCACGCAGGCGGTCCCGCGGACTTTCGCCGATCACCCGTGGTATTCCTGCAGGCTCTTCACGCCGTAGCCGTGTTGGATCATCGCGCGGATGGCTTGGATGCTGGCGCGGGCGCCGCGGAGGGTGGTCATGACAGGCACGCGGGCGGCGACGGCGGCGCTGCGGATTTCCACCTCGTCTTCGCGCGGGGCCTGGCCGCTGGGGGTGTTGAGGATGAATTTCACTTCGCCGTTTTTGATGAAGTCCACGACATTCGGGCGGCCTTCGCGGATTTTCAGCATCACGGGAACCTTGAGTCCGCTGTCGGCGAAATATTTTGCCGTGCCGGTGGAGGCGTGGAGTTCGAAGCCGAGGGCGTGGAGTTCGCGGGCGACTTCGAGCGCGGCGGGTTTGTCGGAATCCTTCACGCTGATGAAAACCTTGCCGGCGAGCGGCAGCGCGGGCTGGGCGCTCATCTGGCTTTTCGCGTAGGCGATTCCCAGATCGGGATCGATGCCCATGACCTCGCCGGTGGAACGCATTTCGGGGCCGAGGATGATGTCGATGCCGGGGAATTTGATGAACGGGAAGACGGCTTCCTTCACCGAGTGGTAGGCGGGAATGACTTCCTCGGTGAAGCCGAGTTCGCGCAGGGTTTTTCCGGCCATGACTTTCGCGGCGAGCTTGGCGAGCGGGACACCGGTGGCCTTGCTCACGAATGGCGCGGTGCGGGAGGCGCGGGGGTTGACCTCGAGGATGTAAACGACCTCGTCCTTCACAGCGAATTGCACATTCATGAGCCCGCGGACTTCGAGTTCGATCGCCATGGCTTTGGTGGCGTTTTTGATCGTTTCGAGGACTTCGGGTGAGAGCGAGAAACTCGGAATCACACACGCGCTGTCGCCGGAGTGGATGCCGGCTTGTTCGATGTGTTCCATTACACCGCCGATGACGCAGAGTTCCCCATCGGAGATGCAATCGACATCGACCTCGGTGGCGTCTTCGAGGAAGCGGTCCACCAACACGGGGCGCTCGGGACTGGCCTCCACGGCGGTGCGGATGTAGCGGCGGAGGTCGGCTTCGTCGTGGACGATTTCCATGGCGCGGCCGCCGAGGACGAACGACGGGCGAACGAGGACCGGGAAGCCGATGCGCGAGGCGACATCGACGGCTTCCTGCTCGTTGGTGGCGGTGCCACCTTGGGTTTGGCGCAGGCCGAGCTTGTCGAGCATGGCGGCGAAGTGTTTGCGGTCCTCCGCCATTTCGATGCTGCGGGGTTGCGTGCCGATGATGGTGCAGCCGTTCGCGGCGAGGCCGGCGGCGAGATTCAGCGGGGTTTGCCCGCCGAATTGCACGATGACGGCATCGGCTTTCTCGCGCTCGTAGATGTTCAGCACATCCTCGAGCGTGAGCGGCTCGAAGTAGAGCTTGTCGCTGGTGTCGTAGTCGGTCGAAACGGTCTCCGGGTTGGAGTTGACCATGATGGTCTCCCAACCGAGTTCCTTGAGCGCGAAGGCGGCGTGGACGCAGCAGTAGTCGAACTCGATGCCCTGGCCGATGCGGTTCGGGCCGCCGCCGAGGATGATGACTTTCTTTTTGTCCCCGCCGCGGGTTTCATCCTCGTCGCCGTAGGTCGAGTAGTAATAGGGCGTGAACGCCTCGAACTCGGCGGCACAGGTGTCCACGAGGCGGTAGGTCGGCACGATGCCGGCGGCTTTTCGGGCCTGGCGGATTTCGGGCTCGGGGGTTTTGAGCAGATGGGCGAGTTGGCGGTCGGAAAATCCGAAGCGCTTCGCGCGGCGGAAGTCGGCGGCGGGCAGTGGGTGCGAGAGAGCGGAGAGGCGTTTTTCCTCTTCAACGATGAGGCGGATGTGCTCGAGGAACCAGCGGTCGATCGAGGAAAGTTCGTGGATGTCTTCCACGCTGAGCCCGGCGAGGAATCCGTAGCGGATGAAGAAAATTCGTTCCGCGCAGGGGACGCGGAGTTTTTGGCGGATCGTTTCGAGGTCGGGGTCGATGTCCTTGCCGTCCGCGCCGAGGCCGAAGCGGCCGATTTCGAGGGAGCGGAGCGCCTTTTGGAGCGATTCCTTGAAGGTGCGGCCGATGGCCATCGCCTCGCCCACACTCTTCATTTGGGTGGTCAGCGTGGGATCGGCCTTCGGGAATTTTTCGAAAGTGAAGCGCGGGATTTTGGTGACGACATAGTCGATCGACGGCTCGAAGCAGGCGGGCGTCTCGCGGGTGATGTCGTTTTTGAGTTCGTCGAGCGTGTAGCCCACGGCGAGTTTGGCGGCGATTTTCGCGATGGGAAATCCGGTGGCCTTGGACGCGAGGGCGGAACTGCGCGAGACGCGCGGGTTCATTTCGATCACGACCATTCGGCCGTTGGCGGGGTTCACGGCGAATTGGATGTTCGATCCGCCGGTTTCCACGCCGATGGCGCGGATCACGGCGAAACTCGCGTCGCGCATCGCCTGGTATTCCTTGTCGGTGAGCGTTTGGATCGGGGCGACAGTGATCGAGTCGCCGGTGTGGACGCCCATGGGATCGAGGTTTTCGATCGAGCAGATGACCACGCAGTTGTCGGCACGGTCGCGCATGACCTCCATCTCGAATTCCTTCCAGCCGAGGAGCGATTC
>CAZVPK010000241.1:1819-2891 GCA_964628505.1 uncultured Chthoniobacter sp. | reverse complement strand
AAGGCTTGGGAGAGGGCGTGGTTGGATCGCTCCAACTGCTCGATGACGCGCTCGCAGTATTGCAGGCTCTTGTGGGCTGCGTTGAGTTGGTCCTTGAGGGTCATACGAGAAGCTGGCGGATGCGGGCGGCTTGCTTCTCGAATGGGGTGAGAAGTTCGAGCGCACGGTTGAGCCGGTCGGCGTCCCATGTGTCGATCTCGTCTTCCATCTTGCGCTGCCAGAGTTCGAACTTTTGTGACAACCCCTCGATGGTGACGATGCCGCGGGATTTGTCTGCGGGGTTGAGGGAGGGCTGGGCTTCGGGTTGTGGGAGGCCGAGGTCGAGTTCGAGTTGGGCTTCGGCGTCGGCGGTCCATTCGTTGCCCCATTTGCCGACGGCGTAGGCGCGGGACTGGGCGAGCCACTTGGAGGCGGCGTTCTTGCAGAGGAGGATGGAGCGGTGGATTTGCATCCAGTCTTGCATGGTGCAGCCGTCGGGGATGTTGACGGCTTCGGTGGTGAATGTGCTGGTGTCGATTAGTTGCATGTGGTGGTGGTGTTGTTGGTTTGGAGTTTGCGGCGCTCGATGGCGGCGCGTTTGGCTGCGAGGAATGGGCTGGTGGCTTTTTCCTTGAAGGTTTTGCGGGTGGCGTTGGCTTTGCGGAATTTGGTGCAGTCGAATCCGCTTTCCTTGCCGGAGAGGACATCGCGCACTCCGACGACATAATGGGAGACGAGGGCGCGGGTGACGCCTAGCTCTCGGGCGATTTGGGCCTGGGACTTGGCGCCGTTGAGTTGGTCGAGCCCGGCGGCGAATGCGATGGCGTGGGCCATGACCGGGAGGTTGTTGGTTTCGAGGAGAAGGCCGACGGCGCGGCCGAGGAGAAGGGATTGGGATTTGCGGACCTCGGCTTCGATGAGGGCCATGACCTTGAGGGCGACGGCGGGCGATGTGCCGAGGTAGTCGGCGAGGGTTTCCTCGGGGCGGTCCACCTCGCTGGCGATGTCTGGCCAATAAGCGGGCTCGTCCTGGTGGGCGGCGTAGAGGCGGTCGGCCTCGTTCGGCATGGTCGGGTGGGCGTATGGGTTCATT
>CAZVPK010000241.1:0-1719 GCA_964628505.1 uncultured Chthoniobacter sp. | reverse complement strand
CGGCGGGAGAATTCGGCGATGAGGAGGGCATCGGCGATGGAGTGGGTGATTTTGAGGGTGGGGAAAAGCTCCTGGGCGCGGCGTTTGGAGATGTTTTTGTCGCCGCCGGTGAGGCAGCCCATGGCTTTCTGCCATGCGGCGGGGCGGATTCGCTCGTAGGGGACCGCCAGCGCGGTGAGAGCCATCTGGAGGCGTCCATACCCCTCCCCGAAGGTGAACGCGCTTTTAACGCCCATCTGGGGGCTGGAATGCACCAATTCGATGAGGGCTGTGGGTTCGCAAAGGTTGATCGAGTCGCGGATGAGGTCGATCAAGTCGCGGTCGGTCTCGGGCATTTTGTGTGCCCAAGGGGTGCCGGTGGAGGGGACGAAGGCGATGCCGCCGGAGAGGCCGGGGTCGATGCCGATGTGGAGTTTCATGGTGTGGGTGTTTGGGTGGTTCTTTCGACGAATTGCGAAGTGACGCCGTGCATGAGGACGGGGAAATTCCCGCCGCGCTCGCCGTCGCGTTGTTTGTTGACGCTGACCCACCCGCCTTCGTCGTTGTGGGAGATGAGCCAGACATGGTCGGAGTGGTGGGCGATGGCGCGGGATTCGCGGAGTTTGCCCTCTTCGTTGAGTTGGGAGGCGGTGGCGACGGCGATGTTGAGTTGCAGGGCGAGGGCCTTGAGGCGCTTGGTGATCTCGCTCACATGTTGCTCGCGGGTTTCGTTGGACCCGAGGGCGCGGAGGTGGACGAGTTGGATGTAATCGACGACGACGAGGTCGGCTTGGCCTTTGGAGGCGAGTTCGCGGGCGGTGGCGTCGATGGACTCGAGGTCGGTGAATCCGCTCTCGATCTGGAGGTGGTGGCCGGAGAGTTCTTGGGCGGCGGCGTTGAATTTGCGAAGGTGGTCGGTGGTGCGCTCGGCGGAGTTGGCGGTGGAGGAGAGGATTTTGATGTTGAACCCGCACATGGCCGAGAGGAGGCGGGCGGTGACTTGGGTGTCGGGCATTTCGAGGGAGAAAAACACGACACGCTTGCCGGCGCGCAGGGCGTGGAGGGCGAGCTGGACGAGGAGGATGGATTTTCCGCCCGAGGTCGGGGCGGCGATGGTGAGGAGTTCGCCGCGCTTCACGCCGCCGTTCGTGTAGCGGTCGAGGTGGTGGAGGCCGGTGCCGAAGGCTTCGGGCGGGTTTTTGCTCTCCAGTTGCTCGGTGAGGCGGGCGACGATGTCCTTGGTGGACGCGCGGGGTTTGTCGCCGACGGCGGCGGCTTCGGAGAGGGCGAGTGAGACGGCGGCGATGTCGCCCTTTTGCTGGAGGAAATCGAACTCCGCGGCGCGCAGGGTGGCGAGGGCTTTGCGGTAGCGGGCGGCTTCGTAGAGCGTGTCGCGGTGCCACGAGGCCACGCCGGGGTCTCCGGTGGGCATGACGGTGGCGAGTTCCATGAGGCCGTGCATGCCGCCCACCTCGTCGAGTTGCCCGGTGGATTCGAGGCGGGACTGGACGGCGAAGAAATCGGTCTTCGTGCCCGCTTCGTGGAGTTCGCGGATCGTGGAGAGGATCGCGCGGTGGGCGGGGACGAAAAACAAATCCTCCGGCCAGGACATGGCGTTGAGGAGGTCGAAATTCTGGATCAGGCACGAGATGGCCGCGCGCTCGCTGGTTTCGCTTTGGGGGACCGCCTTGGCGAGCGGAATGATGTTGTCCTGTTTGGCCATGATCATATGCAGGACGG
>CAZVPK010000240.1:0-2964 GCA_964628505.1 uncultured Chthoniobacter sp. | reverse complement strand
GGCGGAGCCGGAGGAGGCCGAGGCGTGGTTTTTGTTGGCGAAGGCCGCAGCGGCGTCGGATGACCGGGGAGCCGCACTGCAAGCGGCTCGGCGGGCGATCGAGACGGGGGGATTGCCGATGCGGGAGGGGCTGGCGAAGTCGCGGGAGTTCGAGCGGTGGAGGGAGGATGCGGAGTTGGGGGAAGTTTTAAGATTTAAGAATTAAGTTTTAAGTGGAGTGGGGCGGGAGTCGGTGAGGGTGCGGGCGGAGAGGCGGGAGGAAGAGGGGCAAAATCATGGATGGCAAAATGATTTTGCCGACCATGATTTTGCCTGCCGGAAGGTGCGGGCTCTATCCAAGTTCGGCGCGGAGGGCTTTTTCGAGGGGGACGGGGCCGGTGCCGTTGAGATGGCGGTCGATGTCCTCGAGGCGGTGGATGAGGTCGAGGACTTGGTTGCGGGGATACGGGCCGCCGGCGGGTTGGCAGAAGTGGGTGCGGCAGCCGAAGGGGCGGGATTCGTAGATGAGGCAGCGGGCGGTGCGGGGATCGAGCAGGGGACAGGCTCCGTCGTTGCGGACGGGGAGGGTTTTGCGGCCGGTGGCGCGGAGGGCCTTGGCGGCGACGAGGGCTTCGCCGCGGGTGAGGTGGGGGATTTTTCCGGTGAGCTGGAATTGGCAGCACCCGGTGCGGAGGGTGCATTGGCGCTCGAGGGGTCGGGCCGCGAGGTCGGCGTAGATTTTTTTCACCGCGGCGGCGGAGTCGGATTTCAAGCGGGCGAGGGGGTCGGGGGCGGGCATGGAATCAGGGTTTGCGGGCGCGGAGCATTTTGCGGAAGAGGCGGCGGGTTTCGGCGAGAGGGGCGTCGTCGATGAAGTAAGCGATGGCGGCGCGGCCGATGGCGTAGGTGCCGGCTCCGGCGACGAGGCCCGAGACGGCGTGGCCCCAGAAGGGGACAATGCGAACGGCGATGCGGGCGGCTTCGCGGAAGACGAATCCGGCGGCGGCTCCGAGGCCGAGCGCACCGAGGAATTCGGCGATGAGGCGGGCGTCGACGCGGCGTCCGGTGGTGTGGATGATGAGGCCGACCATGAGGCTTTGGAGGGTGAGGAGGACGGGGAGGTCGGCAAGGGGGATGGGTTGCATGCCGATGACGCCGCAGAGTCCGCTGAAGGATTTGAGGAGCGAGGAGGCGATGAGGGCCTGGGCGCGGCGGGCGTTTGTGAAGCGGGCGAAGGCGAGCTGCGCGGTGGCGGGGAGCGCGGCGCAGAGGATTTCGGGCGCGGCGGGATCGGAGGCCGCAAGCGTGGCGGCTTGGCGCGGGGCGAGGGTGGGTTCGGAGAGGAGGAGGTCCGCCAAGCGGCTCTGGAAGGCGCTCTGCGGGCTGAGGCCGAGGATCGGGGCGGTGGAGAGGGCGGCGCGTTGGACGGTGGTTTTCCAGCCGGGGGGATTGTGGGCGGTGTCCTCTATGACCAAGACGAGGTCGGGTGCGGACTGCGCGAGGGCGTGCTCGATGTGGGGAGCGGGAACATCGTTGCGGGCGTCGAGGATTTGGATTTCGGCGCCGGCGGGGATGGAGTAGATGCGCCAGCCGTTTGGCGCTTCGCCGGTGTGGAGGCGGGAAACGCCGAGCGCGGCGAGCAGCGAGGGAACGGTGGCGGGGCTGTCGCCGACGAGCATGAGGCGCGGCGGGCGGGGATCGAGGAAGAGGTCGCGGATGGGCTGGAGTTCGCGAAGGACGGGCTTTTGCAGGCCGCCGGGGAGTTTTTCCAAAAGCCCGGAGAGCTTGTCGTAGAGCCGCAGGAGCGTGGTCGGGGGCTCGGCGCTCACAGGCTTTTCAGGACGGCGTCCATGTGCGCGGCGGGGGCGATCTTGCGGTGGACGGCTTGGATTTTTCCCTCGGGATCGATGACGAAGGTGGTGCGCTCGGTGCCCATGTATTTTTTGCCATACATGCTTTTCTCGACCCACACGCCGTAGGCTTCGACGAGGGCCCGCGATTCGTCGCTGAGGAGCGGAAAGGGAAGGGAATGCTTGGTGGCGAACTTCGCGTGGCTCTTTGGCGAATCGATGCTGACGCCGAAAATCACGGCGTCCTTCGCGAGAATTTCGGCATGGCGGTCGCGGACGCCGCAGGCCTGGGCGGTGCAGCCGGGCGTGTCGTCCTTCGGGTAGAAATACAGAACGACTTTTTTGCCGTGAAGGCCGGAGAGGCTGATGGATTGGCCTTCGCCGAAGGATCCGCCGACCGCAGTGGCGGTGAAATCGGGGGCGTGGTCGCCGGGTTGGAGTTGGTTTTTCATGCTGGCGACAAACATCCCAGCGGACGGGTGGCGATGCAAGGAGAGGCGGCGCGGAAAGGACATGACGGGGGATTTTCGAGGGTGTTTTTTTCGTGCGGAGGAGCGATTCGGCGCGACGGCGAGAGCGAAGGACAAATTTTTTTCAGGAATTTTACGGGGCGAGGGGAAAGTCCGTGGAAGCTGATGAAATCTGGCTTCGCGGGCCGAGCGATGGAAATTCCGGAGAGACAAATCCGGGGTGCGTGCAAATTTTTTTCAAAAATCTATTGACCCATTTTGTTCTCCCGCTATGGTGTCCCTCCCGCTGACCGAAAGGCCAAGCGGGATGGATCTCAAACGAACCGGCAAGTGGCCCAGATTTCGCGATGAAAAATTCGCGGCTGCGCCGGGTTCGAATTGAAACAGATGTTTGAAAGTCCCATTCGGATTTTACCGGTATCGGTGAAATTCAGAACGCAAGATTGGAAATGACAACAACAGCAATTGCTGAATTGTGCGTTTCCTGTCGATTTTGATTTTTTAACAGCTTCGACGTCTTTCCCGATGTCCTGTCTCACAGGCTTCGTGGAATTGATTAGTCAGAAAACTTTCCTGCGTGTTTATCTCACGCCGGACAAACATATAAAAGCAGAGTTTGATACTGGATCAGAACGAACGCTGGCGCCGTTGAAAAGACATGCAAG
>CAZVPK010000239.1:0-2973 GCA_964628505.1 uncultured Chthoniobacter sp. | reverse complement strand
GAAGGCGGGAGTATACCGGTCTCTGTGGCCGGCAACCTCACCTCGAATGTCACCACCGTGTATTCGAACAAAATGGCCTTCGCGGCGCTGAAGCGCAACGGCTCGGTGGTCACTTGGGGCAGCGGCCCCGATGGCGGGGATTCCGCTGCCGTGGCCGGGAACCTCACCTCGAATGTCACCGCCGTGTATTCGACCCAGGAAGCCTTCGCGGCGCTCAAGAGCGATGGTTCGGTGGTCACTTGGGGCGATTCCATCTTCGGCGGGAATTCGTCCTCCGTGGCCGGGAGCCTGAGCTCGAATGTCACCGCCGTGTATTCGACTGTGTCCGCCTTCGCGGCGCTCAAGAACAACGGCTCGGTCGTCACTTGGGGCTCTGACCTCCAAGGCGGGAATTCCACATCTGTGGCCGCGAGCCTGAGCTCGAATGTCACCGCCGTGTATTCGAACCGGGAAGCCTTCGCGGCTGTGACGGCCAACGGCTCGGTGGTCACTTGGGGCTTTGGGGATTCGGGCGGGAATTCGTCTGCCGTGGCCGGGAATCTCACCTCGAATGTCACCGCCGTTTTTTCCAACCATTACGCCTTCGCCGCCCGGAAGAGCAACGGCTCGGTGGTCACTTGGGGCAATATCAATGTGGGCGGGAATTCGTCTGCCGTGGCCGGGAACCTCACCTCGAATGTCACCGCCGTGTATTCCACCCAATTCGCCTTCGCGGCCCGGAAGAGCAACGGCTCGGTGGTCACTTGGGGCTTTGGGGATTCGGGCGGGAATTCGTCTGCCGTGGCCGGGAATCTCACCTCGAATGTCACCGCCGTGTATTCGACCGAAGACGCCTTCGCGGCGCTCAAGGATGACGGCTCGGTCGTCACTTGGGGCGATCCCACAAAGGGAGGGGATTCCTCCGCCGTGGCCGGGAACCTGGCCTCGGGTGTCACCGCCGTTTTTTCCAATCTACAGGCCTTCGCGGCGCTGAAAAGCGACGGCTCGGTGGTCACCTGGGGCAATCCCACCTCGGGCGGGAATTCGTCTGCCGTGGCCGGGAACCTCACCTCGAATGTCACCGCCGTTTATTCAGTCCAAAACAGGTTCGTGGCGCTTAAGAACGATGGCTCGTTGGTCACCTGGGGCGATAACGCCCCTTATATTCCGGCGTCCAGCGCCCCCGCGAATATCGGCGCCCCCGGCTTGCTTCCCGTCACCCTCTACGCGCGCATCGCCGCCACGGCCCCGCCCGGTCCTGTCACCGGCAACCTCACCATCTCGGCCCCGAACTACAACTCCGCCGTCATTTCCCTCAATGGCACGGTGGTTGTTCCCACGATCACGGCCTCCACCGCCTCGCTGGCCCCGTTCTTTGCCCGCGCCTTGGGGGTTTCCGCCGCCCAATCCTTCACGGTGAACGCCACCAATCTCGAAGCCGACATCGCCGTCTCGGCCCCCGCAAATTTCGAGGTTTCCACCGACGGCACCAACTACTCGTCAAACGCCACGCTCGCGCAGACCGGCGGCAATGTCACCGCGGCCACCGTCTACGCCCGCCTCGTGGCGCCAACCGGCAATGCGCTTTGGGCCAATGCCGGCACGGACCAGTTCACGACCCTCGCGTTGAACACTCCGGCGACTGTGAACCTCGCCGGCACAGCCGACATGACCATGATGCGCACATCGGCGCTTGGCAGTCCGATTGTTGCCGACACTTGGAACGGCACTTTCAACACACCCGTCGGCGGCCAGTCCAATCCCGCGTGGGTGCTGGGAACGCGGACATATTTCGATTTGGAAGCCCCAAGCCCCGGGTCCGCCGGATCGACCGTGAGCTACGAGTTTGGGTTCGCCAATGGTCTCCCGACGACTTCACAGCTGGTGTTTATCGACTTCGATGCCCTCGAACGGGTGACCATTAAGGCCTACGATGCCTCGAACAACCTGATCCCGTTTGCCGACACTACGATCCTCCTCTCGCCGGGCGGTGACACGTCGCCCCGGTATCAGGATATCAGTTGGGCCGCGGCCGGTGGTGCGACCGGCCTCTTGGCAAATATCTTCGACGACTCCGAAAGCAACATCATCGCCTCGATCAGTTCCAACACCACCATCCACCGGCTGGTTTACGAGTTCGACTTCTCCCAGGTCACCAACACCGCGACCATCCGCTTCCAGTTCGCGACGCCCGCGACCGGGCCCTATTCGGGCAACATCACGCTCGCCAGCTCCGGTGCCGCCACCCAAAACATCGCGGTCAACGGCACGGTCGCCGACAACATCACAGCCATCTGGACCGGCGGTTCCGGCAATTGGACAAACGCTCCGGACTGGGACGCCATCACACCCATCAATGGCGACACACTCGAGTTCGTCGGCCCCGGCGGCACCAGCACGAACGACAGCGCCCTCGCCTCCATCGCCGGCATCGAGTTCGCCAGCGGCGCGGGTGCCTACACGCTCAACGGCACCGCCGTCACGATCGGCCCGGATGGTGTGATCAACCTCTCCAGCGCCACCCAGACGATCGCGCTCGCCCTCACCCTCAACGGCACCCAATCGTTTGACGCGAATTCTGGCAATCTCGTCGTCTCCGGCGACATCAGCGGCACCGGCGGGCTGATCAAGGAAGGCAACTTCACCCTCACCCTCTCGGGCGCCAACACCTACACCGGCGACACGATTCTCAACGCGGGCGCGGTTCTCGTCCCCGCGGGCGGCAATCTCAGCGGCACCCCCTACATCCTGGTCGGCAACGCCACCTCGCAAAACGCCCTCTCCATCCTCGGCACCGCCTCCACAGGCAACCTCACCCTCAGCGAACAGGTGGGCTCCGATAACAACACGCTCACGGTCGGCGGCGGCTCCTCCGCAGCCTCCCTCACCGTTTCAAACCTCATCAATGTGGGCTTCGGCGGCACCGGCAACACGCTCTCGATCCTTGCCAACGGCACCGTCACCGCCGCCTCCACCTGGATCGGCGGCTACGGC
>CAZVPK010000238.1:2718-2999 GCA_964628505.1 uncultured Chthoniobacter sp. | reverse complement strand
CGGCGGCCCGGACGGTGTTGTTCATCGAGACCGTGCTGCGGGCCGCGCCGATCGTGACACCGACGGCGGCCGCCTCGCCGAGTGAAACGCCAAGCCCCGCGCCGCCCGCGTTGGAGTCGATCTTGGAGGAATCAGTTGCCGCCACGGTCACCGACCGGTCCGTGGTGATCGTGGAATTCCCGGTGATGAGCGCGAGCGTATCGACGAACAGGCTATTCGTGTTTCCAACCTTCTCTGGCGATGTCAGGTCGATTGAAGATCCCACCGCAAAACCTGCCGGA
>CAZVPK010000238.1:0-2708 GCA_964628505.1 uncultured Chthoniobacter sp. | reverse complement strand
TCCCGCTCCGGCTCCGGAGAGGGCGACTCCAAAGGCTTTTCCTTTCGCACCCTGGGCGGTTCCGGCAATGGTCCAGGAAGTGATCGAGGCGGCGTTGGTCGCGGAAACCGTGAGATCGCCGCCGACCAGCGAGACGGTTGCGCCGTCGATGAGCGCCTTCACAAGGCCGGGGTCGGTCGCGGAGCCGATTTCGTTGACCGCGATCGAAACGCCAACCGCGAGGGAGAGGGTTTTGTTAGAAAGTTGTGCGGCGAGCGCACCGGCCACCGCGTAGATGTGGCCGGATTCCCGGGTATCGACCGTGAGGCTGGTGGAGGAAATGGATGCACCGGTTCCCACCGAGGCCTTGCTTTTCCGGTTCACGGTGTTGAAGGCGAACGAGCCGGCACCCGCAATAGAGAAAGAAAAAGGCATTTTGCCGATCAGGTCGCCATTCGAACCCGTCGAAAGGGCCCCGCTCACGCCGACGGCCCAGGCGCGAATCTCACCACCCGTGGCAGTCTCGACCAAAACCGCGCCGCCCGGACTCGAGACCGTGGCGTATTCAATCGATGCGCTCACCTCGGACATGAGCGTATTCACCGAACCGGCCGCTCCGGCGGCGAATGTGACCGTTGTCGAAGCGGGGATCGCCACCTCGCCGGAAACCGCCAGGAGTTTCAATTCGTCGCGGGCCGAGACGGTCACGCCTTTGACTGCGGAGATGGTTGAACGGCTCGTTTCGGTGCCGGTGATGGCCGCGGTGATGGTGCGGCCGGTGAAAGTGTTCCAGACCCCGGCGAACGAAACGGCGTTTTCTCCGGAAACGACACCGCTGGCCGCGATGGTCTGCAAATCGGCTTTGTCGGTGGCCGCGACCAGGACGGACGGCGCCGAGTCCGCACCGCCGCCGGCTGTCACACTCGAGGAAACAATTTGCGCGGAGGCTCCGCCGCCGAAGTCGGTCACGAGCCAGGCCGCCCCGGCAGAGAGCCCGGAGCGGCCGGAGGTGAACGCGGTCGTCGCGAGCGAGCCGGCCACGGTGCGAATAACCGCCTCGTTGTTTGCGGTGACGCTGACAGAGCCACCAGCGGCCGACACCGTGGAATCGGAGATCGCGGCGGTTTGGAGGAAGTCGAGACTGGTGAAATTTACCGAGGCGGCGGCGGTGATGGTCGAATCGGACATCACCGCGCCGGTTGCGAAGGACCAAACGGCCCCGCTGCCGCCGGAGGGCATGTTGAGTTGGTCGTATATCGATTTGTGGGAGTCCCACTCGGCCTGCCCAGGATTTCCGTGGACACCGGCGACGCGGACTTTGCCTTTCGGGGCAGAGACATTCGATCGTTCGATTTTCGCGTTGGTGCGCGCGGTCGAGTTCATGACGGTGACCGCCGCGCCGACGCTAACAGAGAAGGTGCTGTTGCCGTCGCGGTTCAAAACAAAGCCGCCGGATGCCGTGATCAAAAGCATGGCCGTGGTCGCAAGCACCGAGACATCGCCTTTATCCGGCGCCATGGTCACGGTGCTGTCGGATATCACCGCCTCGACCACCGGATTGACCTTCACCACCGCCACAAATCCCGATACGCTGGAGCCCGAGTTGTTCTTTTCGCCGTTCGAGAAAACGGCCTTCGCCGTGCCGCCGGTGGCCACCACAGATCCGCCGGCCGAGAAGGTTTTTACGGCGGAGTAGTCCGACGCGTGGACTTCCAAATTTCCGCTGGCGAAGGCGAGGTTCGATCCGACGACATTGGCTTTGGTCTCGCCGATGGCATTGACAACGGCCACGGAGGCGCCCGCGGCCAAGCTGCGGCCGTTGTCGGCTCCGGAGACATTCCCCGCGCCGAAGGCATATTTTTTACGGACGAGGACGGATGAAAAATTTCCAACAAACGAACCGGCGACGGTCCAGACCAGGTCGTTGGCCGTGGCAGCCACGCTCGCGCCCGTGAGACCGGTTCCCGTCACCCCGTCCATCAACGCGATCGTGCGGGTGGTGAGCGACTGGACCACCACGGAGCCGGCAAAATTGCCGGTCCACGATCCCGCGCCACCTACTTGTCCGCCCGCCGCGCTGGCCGCTCCGGCGATGATTGTGCGGTTGTTGAGGGCGGAAATATCGGGGGCGAATCCTTCGAGGCGGGCTTTCCGGATCGAGGCCTCGACGCTTGAACCGCCTAGCAGGATCGAGACGGCGCCGGAGAGTCCGACGGACGTTTTTTCCTCGCCCGCGGCGGTGCGCAAGGCGACCCCGCCGGAGAAGGCCATCAGGAGACTGGTGTTGGAAGCCGCGACATTCAGCTTGGCCGATGATGCGGAGGTCATTTTGCCGGTGTGGTTGACTGTGGCGGCGACCTTGTCCTTGACATCGGTGAGCGCCACGGCGCCCGAGGCCCCGATGCCGAAACGGTCCACCTTGATCGCGTTCTCTCCCGTGAAGTAACGGCGGACTTCGTTTTGCGTCGACTCGTTAAACACGAATTCGCTTTCGCCCTTGAAGGAATTTTTGGCGGATTTGACCGCCCCCGCGATGGCCGTTGGGGCGATCACGCCACCAGCCGAGGCCTTGACAGAGACATCGCCGGCGACATTCAGCGAGATGCCGCCGATGGGTGCGGCGTCCGATTTCTCCCCGAGGCGGGCCGTGACCGTGCGGTCGAGGAGCGCAATCGCGGTGGAGACGCCGACAATTTTCTCCGCGCCTTTGGAGATCGTTCCCGCCACGG
>CAZVPK010000237.1:0-3005 GCA_964628505.1 uncultured Chthoniobacter sp. | reverse complement strand
GACCCTCCTCGCCGCCCTCGCCCTCATCCTCCTCCCCGAAAAAACTCCCCCCGCAGCGCCGTCTATCGTCTCCGTCCCCGCCGAAAACTCCCCCGCCACTCCACCCGCTCCGGCCAAGCGCCCCGTCGCCGAAATCCAAGCCGCCGCCGCCGCTGGCGACATCGATTCCAAGATCGAACTCGCCCTCCTCCACCTCGAGGGCGTCGGCGTCCCGCTCGACAAGGGAGCTGCCGCGCGCCTCTTCACCGAGGCCGCGAAAGCCGGAAGCGCCCGCGCCGACGGACTCCTCCAGCTCCGCATGCAAATCCAACCCCTCGACTACAAACGCGTGCACGACTACTGGCTCGGGCTCGCCGAATCCGGCGAGGCCGATGGATTCCTCATGAGCGCCCTCGGCGAACTCTACATGCGCGGCCGCGGTGTCGATCACGATCCCCACAAGGCCGTCTACTGGTATGAACGCGCCGTCGAGGCGGGCTACCTCCCGGCCCATGTCCTGCTCGTCCGCATGTATACAGGCAACCGCGGACTCCCTGCCGATCCGGTCAAAAAACTTTACCACCTTCGCAAAGGCGCCGAGGCCGGCCGGTGGGACGCCATCATCGATCTCGGAAATGCGCTGCTCTCCGGCCAAGGCGTCGAACGCAATCCCGAGGAAGCCTACGCCCTCCTCATCCGCGCCGCCGAGGAGGGCGGCGGCGACGCCGTCGGACTCGTCGGCTACCTCTACGCCAAGGGCCTCGGAGTCCCCAAAAGCCTTCCCGATGCCATCTACTGGCTGCAACGCGCCGTCGATGGCGGATCCTACAAGTCCGAAATCATGCTCGAATCCCTCCGCAAAACCGGCCGCGTCCCACCGCTCGACCAATATCCAAACAGCTTCGCCGAATTCCTCCAGTTGGCCACAGACGACCGTCCCGCCGCCTGCTACGAGCTCGGCGTTTACTACATCCGCGGGCAGGGCGTTCAAAAAAACGAAACCGAAGGCGTCCGCTGGATTCTCCGCGCCGCTGAACTCGGCAACCCCCGCGCCCAATGGCACATCGCCGAGATTTTCGATGCCGGGCGCTATGTCCCGCGCGATCCCGAAGCCGCCGCCCGCTGGCGCGAAACCCACCGCACCACCCTCGCCAACCTCCCCCACATTCCCGCCAACGACAGCGAGAGCTACTTCCTCACAAACAGCGAATCCTCCGACCCATGATCCCCCCTCCTTCCACCGGACTCCCGCTCCCCGAGGGCTTCCTCGCCCCGCCGGGCCACACCATCGAAGGCGTCGCCGCCCTCGGCGGCATGGGCACCATCCTCCGCGCCCGCGAGGAATCCACCGGACGCCTCGTCGCCCTCAAAGTCCTCAAACGCTCCTCCACCGACGAAGCCCGCCGCCGCTTCACCTCCGAGGCCCGACTCACCGCCGCGCTCGAGCATCCCAACATCGTCCCCGTCCACACCATCGGCTCCACACCGAACGACTCGCCGTTCTACACGATGAAATTCGTGCGGGGAAAAACCCTGCGCGCCGTCCTCGAAGCCCTCGCCCGCGGCGATTCCCAAACCACCGCCGAGTATCCCCTCCCCGTCCTCCTCACCGTCTTCCAGAAAGTCTGCGACGCCGTCTCCTTCGCGCACGGCCAGGGCTTCCTCCACCGCGACCTCAAGCCCGACAACATCATGCTCGGGGACTTCGGCGAAGTGCTCGTCATGGACTGGGGCATCGCCAAAAAACTCGGCTCCGCCGACTCCGACCTCTCTCCCGATCCGCTCACCGACCCGCAGGATTCCTTCAACACCCTCGAAGGCCAGGTGCTCGGCAGCCCGCATTACATGGCCCCCGAGCAGGCCCGCGGCGAAAACCAAACCCTCGACGCCCGCGCCGACATCCACGCCCTCGGCGCCATCCTCCACCACATGCTCGTCCTCGAGCCCCGCGTCGCCGGACGCAACCACACCGAAATCCTCTCCAAGGTCGCCGAAGGCACCAGCCCCGCCCCGCCCCAGTTCGACGCCTTCGGCAAGCGCCTCCCCGAATCCCTCCGCGCCATCATCGCCAAAGCCACCGCCTTCGATCCCGCCCACCGCTACGCCTCCGTCGCCGACCTCCAGGCCGACCTCACCGCCTACCAAACCGGCTTCGCCACCCGCGCCGAGAACGCCCCGCTCTCACGCCAACTCCTCCTCCTCGCCCTCCGCCACAAAACCCTCTCGGCCGCCCTGGTCCTCATTCTCGCGCTCGCCACGGGATTTTCCATCCAGCTCGTCCGCGAAAAAAACACCGCCGTCCGCGAGCGCCAGCGCGCCGAGCAAGCCCTCGCCACCCTCGTCGGCACCGCCCCCGAATTCGTCGCCTTCTCCCGCGCGCTCCTCGCCGAGGCCCGCCTCGATGAAGCCCTCCAAAAAGCCGCCACCGCCGTCGACCTCTCACCCCAAAACCCCGAAGCCCTCCTCCAACACGCCCTCCTCCTCCAATCCTCCGGCAACTTCGAAACCGCCGCCGCCATCCTCGAAAAACTCCTCACCCTCGAACCCGAAAATCCCGACGCCGCCGCGCAACTCGCCCTCGTCCGCCAACTCCTCGCCGAGCCCGATGAAACCAAGCGCCAGCGCGATCTCCTCCTCGCCCTCCGCACCCAAAACCGCCTCATCGAAGCCGCCCCCATCGCCGAAAAAATCGACCCCGATTCCACCCTCCGCGAAGCCACCCTCCGCGCCCGCCTCAAACAATTCACCGCCCAGCCCGATTGGTCCGACACCCGCGTCTCCCTCGAGCCCGACGGCACGTTCGCCGTCGATCTCTCCCACCTCGCCCTCGGCAGCCTCGAACCCCTCGCCGACCAACCCGTCTCCCGCCTCCATCTCGACCACACCGACGCCACCGACCTCACCCCGCTCTCCAATCTCCCCCTCCGCCACCTCACCCTCAAACAAACCCGGGTCGCCGCCCGCACCCCCATCGCCCACCTCCCCATCGAACACAGCGACCTAACCACCACTGGCATCCGCGACGG
>CAZVPK010000236.1:0-3047 GCA_964628505.1 uncultured Chthoniobacter sp. | reverse complement strand
TCGCCCACGATGGCCAGAGGACGGGCGAGGCCTTGGATGTAGTAGGTGGTGCCGCCCGGCGAGTGGCCGAACGTGGAGAGGGTCAGGATGTCCAATCCGCCAATGCGGAAGCGGGTTCCCGGGGTGAACGATAAGGCGCCGTCGAGGGGTTCGCGCTCGCCGACGAAAACCCCGGCGCCGGTTTTTTCGCGCAGGCGCGGGAGGTCGTGGATGTGGTCCGGATGAGTGTGGGTGAGGAAGAGGGTTTTCACCGCGAGGCCCTGGTTGCGGGCGGCATCGAGCATCGGGCGTCCGTCCGCGCCGGTGTCGAAAAACGCGGCTTCGCGGGAGGCGGGGTCCCACACGAGGTAGGAATTGACCGACATTCCATGGAAGGAGGTCGTGAAGGCGCGCAGACCGTCGATGTCCGGGACCGGGGCGGGAATGTAGTCGCCGCGGGCGATGGCGCGCAGGGCGGGAAAATTCAAGCGGAGCGGGGCTGCGGCCTTGGCGAGGGCGGCTTCGTCGAGTTTGCCGGATTTGAGGGAACGCCAATCGGGGAGCGAGAGTCCCGCGCGGCGGGCGAGTTCGGGGTCGTCGAGGTTCCAGCCGCGCTGGGCCTTCGAGAGGATGTCGGTGAAATCGTCCTCGAGAGGCATCATTCGGAGGTTTCCATTTTCAGCCAGGCGAGGGCGTCCTCGCGGGTTTTGAGCGCGCCTTCGAGTTGCAGGGCCTGGGCGGTGTCGAGGATTTGTTTGAACGCCGGGCCGGGTTTGTGGCCGAGGTCGATGAGGTCTTTTCCGGTGAGGATGCGGGGCGGGATGAGCGGGGCATTGGAAAATTCCTCCCGCTTTTCGAGGAGGAAATAGTAGTTGTCCAACAGGCCGTGCGAGCCCCGGCAATCGACGCGGTGGAGTTCGAGCTCGTCGTCGATCGTGGGCCGGGCGAGGAAGCGCTTGAGCGTGGAGACGCGCATGTTTTTCACATCCTTGAAGGCCATGTGGTTTTTCACCGCGGCGACGGTGGCCTCCGTTTCGGCGTTCGAGAAGCGCAGGCGGTGGAAGATTTTTTCCGTCATGGTGGCGCTCACGGATTCGTGGCCGTTGAAGCGGATGCGTCCGGTTTCGTCGATGTGGAAGACGGGCGGCTTGCCGATGTCGTGGAAGAGGACCGAGAAGACGAGCGGCGCGGAGACCCGCTCGGGCAGAAGCGAGAGCATGAGGCGGGTGTGGACGAACACATCGCCCTCGGGGTGGAAATCGGGCGGTTGCTCGCAGCCTTTGAGGGCCTCGACTTCTGGCAGGAGGATGGCGAGGAGGCCGGATTGGTCGAGCAGGTCGAAGCCGCGGACGCGGGTGGGGTGGGTGAAAATCTTGACGAGTTCGTCGCGGATGCGCTCGGCGCTGACGGCGTGGATTTGCGGGGCAAGGCGGCGGAGGGCGTCCCATGTGGCGGGGTCGATGTCGAAGCCGAGCGAGGCGGCGAAGCGCACGCAGCGGATGAGCCGCAATTTGTCCTCGGTGAAACGGGCGATCGGGTCGCCGATGCAGCGAAGAAGCCGCGCGCGGAGGTCGGCCTCGCCGCCGACGAAGTCGAGGACGCGTTTTTCGACGGGATCGTAGAAGAGGCCGTTGACCGTGAAGTCGCGACGGCGGGCGTCGCCTTCGGCGTTGGTGAATTCAACGGATTCGGGGTGGCGTCCGTCGAGGTAGGCGCCGTCGGAGCGGAAGGTGGCGACCTGGAATTCCGCGCCGTCCTCGCGAACGACGATCACGCCGAACTGTGCGCCGACCGCCACGGTGCGAGGGAAAAGTTTTTGGATTTCCCCGGGACGCGCGCTGGTGGCGATGTCGATGTCGTGGGCTTCCTTGCCAAGGAGGCGGTCGCGCACGCATCCGCCGGCGAAAAGAGCCTCGTGGCCTGTGGCGCGGAGTCGCTCGACGAGGCGCGTGGCGATGAATTCCGTTGCGGGCGATTGTGATTGGATTGAATCCGGAGGCATCGGGATGGGCGGCGGGCGTCCCGCCTGCCGTGGTGATTTGTGAAAGCTGACGCCTCGATCTGTCGATGAAACTCGTTCCGGATTCCGCTGCGCGCGGGGGAGGAGTTTTTTTAGACCGTCATGCCGATCATTTCCTTCACGGAGGCGGCGGTGAATTCGCGGTTCATGCGGCCGATGAAGGCGGCGGGGATGCCGGCGGGGCAGACGGCTTCGCAGGCGTAGTAGTTCGAACAATTGCCGAAGCCTTCCTCGTCCATTTGGCGAACCATGCCGAGGACGCGGCGGTTTTTTTCGGGTTTGCCCTGCGGGAGCAATCCGAGGTGCGTGACTTTGGCGCTGACGAAGAGCATGGCGGAGCCGTTCGGGCAGGCGGCGGCGCAGGCTCCGCAGCCGATGCAGGCGGCGGCGTCCATGGCCTGGTCGGCGATGGTTTTCGGGATGGGGACGGAGTTGGCGTCGGGCGCGGAGCCGCTGCGCTCGCTGATGTATCCGCCGGCTTGGATGACGCGGTCGAAGGCGGTGCGGTCGGTGACGAGGTCGCGTTGGACGGGGAAGGCGTCGGCGCGGAAAGGTTCGATGGTGATGGTGTCGCCGTCGCGGAATTTCCGCATGTAGAGCTGGCAGGTGGTGCCTCGGCCGGGGCCGTGGGGAACGCCGTTGATGGTGAGCGAGCAGGTGCCGCAGATGCCTTCGCGGCAGTCGGAATCGAACTGGATGGGCTCGATGTTTTTTCCCGTGAGGCCGTAGTTGACGATGTCGAGCATCTCGAGGAAGGAGGCGTCCTCGGGGATGTTCTCGGCCTCGTAATCCTCGAGCGTGCCGGGGGCGTTGGGGTCTTTCTGGCGCCAGACTTTGAGGTGGAATTTCATAGCGTGGATTATTTGTAGCTGCGGGTTGCGAGTTTCACCTGTTCGTAGACGAGAGGCTCTTTGACGAGGTTCGGGATGTTGTTTTCGCCGTTGTATTGCCAGGCGGAGACGAAGCCGTAGTCGGCATCGTTGCGGACGGCTTCGCCTTCGGGCGTCTGGTGCTCGGTGCGGAAGTGGCCGCCGCAGGATTCGTCGCG
>CAZVPK010000235.1:0-3060 GCA_964628505.1 uncultured Chthoniobacter sp. | reverse complement strand
TGTCGGGCGCGGGGCGCACCCGACGGCACCCGAGGCGGGCGCGCTCCCCGGGACCCGGCGCTATCGCGCCACTTTCCAAAAGGCCAACCGCAAGCGATTTTGGTATCAGTCCCCTTGCTCGAGGGACTCCAGCGCCTCGGCGAGGGCGGGGTGGCCGGGATGGGATTGAATCCAAGTCCGCAAGGCGGCGGGGGAGTCGTCCTGCATCGCTCCGAAGCCCGCCAGCAGGGCCTGACGGCGGATTTCGGGATTTCCGATGGTGTTGGCCCATTCGATGGACTTGGCGGTTTCGTTGAGCGCCCAGCCCGACATGACTTCCTCGACCAAGGCGGTCTGCGATTCCGCGTCCGTTCCCGACAGGGCCCAAGTGGCGGCGGCCCGGGGATCCACCATCGTCCAGCCGGAGACGAGGATGAAGCTGGAGGAGGGGTAGTCGATATCCGCGCGGCGGGCTGCGAGCCACTCGGCGGCGGCCCGGGGATCGATCGATCCCCAGTTCGACATCAGCATGTCCACGGCGATGGATTTTTCCTCGCCTTGAAGGGAGGAGTCGATCCAGCCCGCGGCGGAGCGCAGATCGGTGGAGGACCAGACATCCACCAGGGCGCCGATGGCGGCGGCCCTTTCGACGGGGTCGCGTTGCAGCAGGCACCACTGGGCGGCGCGTTGGGGATCGTTCTCCGCGGCGCTTCTGGCAATCACATCCGCAATCACGCCACGGGCGATGGGCTCCTGGACCAGCGAGAGCGCCGCAGTGGCGGATTCCGGGGTATCGGCCGCCAGCACTTCCGCAATGGCGGCTGCGGCCACGGTCAGGTCCATGCCGGAAAGATTTGTTCTGGCAAAATCCACCGCCGCGTATTCCTCGATGAGCGCCCACTCGGTGAAGACGGTTTCCAGGCAGGAATCGCGATTCGCGCCCGGGGGCAGGGTGGCGGCCCACTTGGCCGAGGCCTTGGGGTTTTTCTCGATCTCGGCCAGAAGAATCTCCAGCGCCTCGTCGGTCTGGTATCCGTTGGACTGGAGTTGCTCGACGCGGCGGAGAGGCTCCCCGTTTGGCTCTGCGGCGGGTTGAATGGACGGGATCGGCTGGACTTTCCCGGCGGTCTCGTCCGAATCCGCCTTGGCAGCCGGGGGATTTTTGCTTTCGGGCTCGACGACCGGGGAGTCTTCGCAGCCGACCAGCAAACCGGCCAGGCACAGCAGAAAAAAAGCTCTTTTCATGACCCGCGAGCCTAAATCATCGGCCAAGGGTTGTCACCCCGCTTGGGCTCCGAATGCCTTGGGAAAGGCCGTTGAAAAATTCGCCCTTTTTTTTTGACACGCCGCCTGTGATGCAAAAGATGCGGTGATGTTCTGGCGCCCATTCCTCCCTCTTGTCTGTCTACTCGGATTTGCACACTTTCTATCGGGGGAGGAAATCCCTCGAAATTTGCCGCAGCAGGTGGATGGGTTGGCTCTGTGGTTGAGAGCCGATCACGGCGTTTCCCTCCACGAATCGGGGGGTAATGGCACCGTTGTGAAAGGGTGGAAGCCGAAGGCGGGTGGGCAATCCCTTTCGGCCAACCAAAGCGCCGGCGATTGGCTGAACCGGGCTTTGCAAACCGTGGAGGACGGTGACTCGAAACCCACGATCCATTTTCTCGGGAACTCCAGTTTGCAGGTGCCCTCCTCGTTCAATCTCAAAAATTCCACCGTTTTTGTTACGATCAAGCATTCCGGGGGCGATCCATTCCAGCGCATCCTTTCGTTTCCTCCCCTCTCCGGAACCGATTATGAAAAGGATGATGGGCTGGCTTTTTTGGTGCACAGTGAGCATGCCTTTAAGGCGACCGTGGAATCGCGACGTTTGCGCGCCATCGCGCCCGATTACAACTACGCAAGAGATGGGCAAGGCATTTGGATGGTCTTGGGTTATCGGATCGATGGTTTGGGCAACATGACCGTTTCGGCGAACGGGGTGCCCGGCGTTTCGGCCCGAAACCCGAGTATGACATCGGCCAATTCCGGCGGGCGCTTGTTGATCGGACATTCGCCGCAGAATCAAGAAATTGAAAATCTCGACGAGGCCCGCATCTACGAAATCCTGATTTTCAACAGATACCTCGGCGACGACGAAAATGCCCGGATCGCAAATTATATGAGGGCTTCGTTGGACGCATTCGTTCCGGAAATTGTCGCGTATCCGACCGCAAGCGCCATCGACGGCAACGCGACCCTCTCGAGCAGTATTTTGTCGGGCGGGATGGCTGTGGCCAGCGACAACTCGACGGTTGCGGGGAATTTCATTTGGACCAATCCGGAGACAAGGGTGGCCAGGTCGGGAAATCAAAGTGCCACCTTTGTTCCCGATTCCGCAAACCATGCCGAGGTGGAGTTTCCGGTGTTTGTGACCGTGAACCCGCAATTGAACGCGACACCCGGGGTGTTGAGTTTCTCGGTGCCGAGCGGAATCGCTTCGGAGGTGGAAACCTTCGTTTTGGAGGGCAGCAACCTCACGGCGAATGTCACCGTCGGATTGGGGGGCGATCAGACATTCGAGATCTCCGGTGACGGCGTTTCCTTCGCCAAGAGTCTTTCGCTTTCCCCAACGGATGGGGCCGTGAATCAAACAATCCATGTGCGGGTGGGAATTTTCGCTCTCGCGGGAAACCAGTCGGCGAATTTGGATGTTCGATCCGGCACCGCGGCGCGGTCCGTTTCCCTTAATGCGGTCGTCTCACCGGAGGGAACCGCGGAGATTTTGTGCGACCCGCAAAGCCTGTCCGGATTTTCGGCGGTTTCCGGCACGGCTTCGACAGCGCAGACCGTGACCGTGCGCGCCTACAATCTCACATCGAATCTCAGTGTTGCAGCCTCGGAGGGGTGGCAGGTCTCGAGTGACAATTCGACTTTTGCGGGGGCGCTGGTGATTCCGGCACCGGGCGCTTCGTGGAATGGAACGATCCATGTGAGGATGGACGGGAGCGGGACCGCGGGAGATCGGTTCGGCAACGCGACCATTTCCAACGAGGCCGTTCCGGCAATTCCAATTTCATTGACTGGAAACTTGCAGCCAGC
>CAZVPK010000234.1:0-3069 GCA_964628505.1 uncultured Chthoniobacter sp. | reverse complement strand
GGCTTCGAGGTTGATGATGCCGAAGGGTTCGTAGATCGAGGGGCAGACGAAGACGGCGGCGTGGCTGTAGAGTTCGATCTTGGAGGGGTTGTCGATCATCTCGCCGATCCAGATGACGCCGTCGCGGGCGGCCTGGGCGGCGGCGACGGCGGTTTTCATTTCCTCGGCGATTTGGGGTGTGTCGGGGGCGCCGGCGCAGAGGACGATTTGGAAGCCGGGGTCGAGGTGCTTGATGGCGTTGACGAGATGGATGATGCCTTTTTGCCGGGTGATGCGGCCGACGAAGAGGGCGTAGGGTTTTTCGGGATCGATGCCGTAGCGGTCGAGCACGGCGCGGGTTTTTGCCGGTTGGTATTCGTCGGGGTCGATGCCGTTGTGGATGATGTGGAGGCGGGCGGGGTCGATTTGGAAAAGGGATTCGACATCGCGGCGGGTGCCTTCGGAGACGCAGATGACGGCGTCGGCCATTTCGAGCGCGGTGCGTTCGAGCCAGCAGGTGAAATCGTAGCCGCCGCCGAGTTGCTCGCGTTTCCAGGGGCGGAGGGGCTCGAGCGAGTGGACGGTGATGACGAGGGGGATGCCGTAGTTGAGTTTCGCGAGGATGCCGCCGAAGTGGGAATACCAGGTGTGGCAATGGACGAGGGAGGCGTCGATCGCGGCGGTGTTGAAGTCGAGACAGCGTTGGAGCGCGCCGAAGGCCGATTGGAGCGGTTTGGGAGCGGTCCAGCTGGAGGCGTCGAGGCCGAAGCCGCGGACGGCGGGATTTTTTTCGGGTTCGTTCTGGTCGCCGAAGCAGCGGACTTCGACGGGGAGGAGTTTCGCGAGTTCGCGGGTGAGGTATTCGACATGGACGCCCGCGCCGCCGTAGATGTGGGGCGGGTATTCGTTGGTGAGGAACAGGGCTTTCATCGGGTCGGGGGCTAGACGAGCCGGGCGGGGACGCAGAAATCGAGAACGCCCGCGCCGGGGCCGAGGCTGAAGGCTTCGATGCCGGTGAGCGTGGCCTTGCGGATGTTGAGGACGGAGGAGTCGTCGAGGCCGAGGAAGCTGGCGATGGCAATGCCGAGGTCGGGCTCGTGGCCGACGATCATGAGGGATTCGGGTTTGCCGCGGGCGTCGAGATGTTTGAACAGGGTGGCGGGCTGCATGCCGCAGGCGATCCAATCCTGGAGGACGGGTTCCACGCCGAGTTTGGCGCCGACGATGGCGGCGGTTTCGCGGGCTCGGACGAGCGGGCTGGTGAGAATGGTGGTGGGCTTGATGCCGCGGGCGACGCAGAAATTTCCCATGCGGGCGGCCTGGTCGAGGCCTTTGACCGTGAGTTTGCGGTCGAAGTCGGTTTCCGCGAAATCCTCGGCGTCGGCGTGTCGGAGAAAGTAGATGGTCATGGAGGGACGGGATGAATTTTTTACATGCTCATCCCGCCATCGACGGCGAGGACCTGGCCGGTGATGTAGCCGGCGTGCGGCGAGGCGAGGAACGCCACGGTGGCGGCGATGTCCTCGACGGCGCCGAAGCGCGAGACAGGGATTTGGGAGAGCGCGCCTTTGCGGACCTCCTCGTTGAGGACGGAGGTCATGTCGGTCTCGATGAAACCGGGGGCGACGACATTGACGGTGATGCCGCGGCTGGCGATTTCGCGGGCGATGCTTTTGGTCATGCCGATGAGGCCGGCTTTGCTGGCGGCGTAGTTGGCTTGGCCCGCGAGGCCCATGAGTCCGCTCACGGAGCTGATGTTGATGATGCGGCCCGAGCGTTGCTTGACCATGGCGCGGAGGACGGCGCGGGTGAAATTGAACGCGCCTTTGAGATTGGTCTGGAGGACGACGTCCCAGTCGTCGCTGGACATTCGCATGGCGAGGGTGTCGCGGGTGATGCCGGCGTTGTTGACGAGGATGTCGCAGCGGCCGAAGTCGGCGAGGATTTGATCGCCGGTTTTTTGGACGGCGTCGAAATCGGCGACATCGACGGCGTAGGGTTTGGCGGAATCGGGCGAGAGGGCGTTGATCTCGGCGGCGACCTTGGCGGAGTTCGCCTCGGTGCGGCTGACGACGGCGATTTTGGCTCCGCCGGCGGCGAGGTGTTTGGCGATGGCTTCGCCGATGCCGCGACCGGCTCCGGTGACGACGGCGACTTGGTTTTCGAACGGTTGGTTGCTCATGGGAAAATCGGAAGGGGCCTCAGCGCGTGGCCAGCGGTCGGCGGTCGGGGACGGTGAGGTGTTTGATGACGGTGGTGAGGTAGACGGGCTCGGGGTGTTTGCCGCGGTATTTGGTGATCTCGCGTTTTTCGACGACCTGGAATCCGAAGCGCTCGAAAACTTTCGCGCCGCGGCGGGATTCGAAGGTCACCATTTGGCCGAAGACCTGCGTCTCGCCCCGCGAGCGGAGGAAATCGCAATACCGCGTCATCATTTCATGCGAGCCGGCGAGGCCTTTTGCCTCGGGGAGGATGTTGATGTGGAAATGGGCGGTGCGGCGCGGGGCGGCGGGGACTTCGCGCCAGGAGTTTTTGAGAATCCAGTGGATGAATTCGCGGGTGGGGGGATTGTAGCGGCGGTAGCGCCACATGCCGATCGCGAAGAGGCGGAGGTTTTGGAAAAATCCATACCACTGCTGGCGCAGCGGACGCCGGGAGCCGAGGAGGTAGCCCTTCACGACGCCGTTTTGTTCGAGGACGAACGAGGCCTCGGGCTCCACATCGGTGTAGTAGGCGGTGAGGTAGTCGGCGAAGAGTTCTCGGTCCTCGAAGACGGGATCGATGGGATTGCCGAGAAAGCCGGTTTCGCAGCACAGGTGGCGAATGGCCGCGCGGTCGCGGGGTTCGTAGGAACGGATGGTGATGCCTTCGGGTCGGGCCACAGTGTGTCAAGGATGCGCGGCAGGGTTTCGCATGGCAAACCGGAAATCCCCGCGGGTTGTGTGGCGGGCCTTTTTTTCTGCAATGCGCCCAGCGCTGAGGGCGCGGCCTATCCCAGCCCGGGGCATCGCCCCGGGATTTACGATCAACGCCGCACCACAGGGCTGAAAGCCCGGCTCATTCGCGTCGCGTTGTTCGAAAGATCCGATC
>CAZVPK010000233.1:0-3086 GCA_964628505.1 uncultured Chthoniobacter sp. | reverse complement strand
AAATTCCGCGCCGAAAATCTCGTGGCCGACACACAGATTTCGCTCGCGCTCGCGGATCAGGCCAAAGCCCGCCTCGACCTCATCCGCGACCGCATCGCCCGCTCGAGCATTCGTGCGCCGTTCGATTCCATCGTGGTGGACGGCGACCTGCGCGAACGGGTCGGCGCGCCGGTCGTTCTCGGCGAGCAACTCTTCCGGCTCGCGCGGCTCGACGGGCTGTATGTCCGGATGGAGGTCGATGAATCGCAAATCCACGAAGTCCGTCCCGGGATGTCGGGCGAGATCGCGTTTGCCAGCCAGCCTCACCTCAAGTTCCCCGTCCGCGTCGTCCGTGTCGACCCGATGGCGCAAACCAAGGATCAAAAAAATGTCTTCTCGATCCGCTGCGATCCGGCCGGAGCGCCAGCCGATTGGTGGCGGCCCGGTATGACCGGAGTGGGAAAACTCGACGCCGGCCGGCGCACCCTTTTCTGGATCCTGACGCGCCGGACCGCGGACTTCCTGCGTTTGCACCTGTGGTGGTGAGTTTCAAATGAGCGGCGGAATTTTCAGCGAGTCTTGGTATCGCATCGCCGACCAGCGGGTGGCGCTGCGCAACCAGGTCCACCTGCGCTTCCAGATGTTCCGTGGCGAACGCTGGTATGTCGTGGAAGATCCGTTCACGAACCAGTTCTTCCGCATACGCCCCGAGGCGCACGAATTACTGGTCCGCCTGCGGTCCGACCGCACGGTCGGCGAGGTCTGGCAGGAGTGCATCGAACGGAATCCCGACAATGCCCCGGGCCAGGAGGATGTGATCAAGCTCCTCGCGCAACTCCACGAGGCGAACCTGCTCCAATACGGGCTGCCCGAGGACAGTCTCCGGCTTTTCGAGCGCCACAAGAAACGCCGCAAAAAGGAAATCCAGGCGAAGCTCCTTGGCGCGCTGTTTTTCCGGATTCCCTTGATCGATCCCGACGATTTCCTGAAGCGCACGCTCCCGTGGGTCGGCCGGGTTTTCTCAAGGGCCGGGGCGTTCGTCTGGATCGCCGTCGTGCTGCTTGGCCTCAAATTCGCCATCGACAATTTCGACGCTCTCCTCGGCCAGAGCCAGGGCATCCTCGCACCCTCGAATCTTTTTTTCCTGTATGTGTCGCTGGTTTTCCTGATGACGCTTCATGAATTCGGCCATGCCTACGCGTGCCGGAAATTCGGCGGCGAGGTCCACACGATGGGAATCATGTTGATGATTTTCACGCCGGTTCCCTATGTGGACGCCTCGTCCTCCTGGGCCATCCGGAGTCGCTGGCAGCGGGCGCTGGTCGGGGCGGCCGGAATGATCGTGGAGATCTTCATCGCGGCGCTCGCGGCCATCGTCTGGGCCAACACCGGGCCGGGCCTGATCAACGGACTTGCCTACAACATCATGTTCATCGCGTCGGTCACGACGCTGCTTTTCAATCTCAACCCGCTCCTGCGTTTCGACGGCTACTACATCCTTTCCGATCTGCTCGACATTCCGAGCCTGCACACGCGCTCGGTCCGCCAGTTGCGCCACCTGTGCGAACGGTATTTGTTCGGCTACGCCAAATCCACGAGCCCGGCCCGCTCGCGCCGCGAGGCGGGTTGGTTGACAGCGTTCGCCCTCGCAAGCGGGGCCTACAAAATTTTCCTCTTCGTCGCCATTACCCTCTTTGTGGCCGACCGATTTCTTCTTCTGGGACTGATCATGGCCGTGGTCTGCGTTGTCACGATGGGAGTCGTTCCGGTCGTCCGCTTCGGGAATTACCTCCTGCACAGCCCGCACCTCGACCGCCATCGCAGCCGCGCGCTTGCGGTGACGGTCGGATCATTGACCGTCTTGTTCGCCGTGCTGCAGTGGGTGCCCGTTTGGCATTCCTTCCGCGCGCCCGGGGTTCTCAAGGCGGACTCGTTCGCCGAGGTTTCAAGCGCTTCCGCGGGCCGAATGTCCGAGTTGCTTGTGCCGAGCGGCAGCGAGGTCCTGGCCGGGCAGGTGCTTTATCGGATGACCGATCCGGAGTTGCGATTCCAGTTGTCCCTGGCCGAGGCTGAGGCCGCAGAGATCGGTGCGCGATACCGCCGCGCCCTTCTCGAATCCTCGTCCGACCTCGAGCCCCTCGCGGTTTATTGGGCCTCGGTCGAGGAACGACGCTCGCGCCTGCGCCAGCAGCAGACGGACCTCGAAGTCAAAGCCCCGATCGACGGAATCTGGGTCGCGCCGGACATCACCGAACGCAACGGGCAATGGATTCCGCGCGGGGCGCCGACCGGCCATGTCGTGGGTGGCGGAGTGTTCAACTTTTCCGCCGTTGTTCCCCAATCCGAGGTCTCGCGATTGTTTTCCGGGCAGGTCCGCGATTCCTCCGTGCGCCTGCGCGGGCAGGGTGGGGGAGACATCCGGGTATCCGACCTCCGTTACATTCCCGCCGACCGCGAGGAACTTCCGTCCGCCGCCCTCGGTTGGCTCTCGGGCGGCGACATTGCCCTGGCGGGCCGCGACACGACCGGGCGAACCGCGGCGGAACCTTTTTTCGAGGTCATTGCCGGATTGGATTCTCAAAGCGGGGTCCGTCTTTTCCACGGAGCCTCGGGTCGCATCCGCTTTTCGCTTCCGCCCGAACCCCTGCTTCCGCGCTGGGTTCGTTCGTTCCGCCAGTTGCTCCAAAAGCGCTACCAACTCTGATTCCGCGCGCGATGCCCACGCCCACACAGGAATTCCGCCGCACACACATCCGGGTTCCGCGCGAATTGCCGAAGGGGCTCGATGCCCTGGTGGATCACGGCATCGGAATCCATCGCCGGCGCGCTTCGCTTCTCGGCGAGTTGCTTGCGGAGGCGGGTAAAGCGGATGCCCTTTCGAAAAGCCTATCGCAACTCACCGACACCCAACTCAAGCAACGGCTGCAGGAATCCCGCGAGCGTGTGGCGAGGTTCGCCGACCGCCAACCCGGGATCCTCGCCGAGGCCCTCGCGGCGATCCGGGTCGCGGCGCACCGCGCACTCGGTCTCGAACCGTTTGTCGTCCAAATGGCCGGAACGCTCGCCATGCAGCGCGGCTATCTCGCGGAGATGGCGACGGGGGAGGG
>CAZVPK010000232.1:0-3099 GCA_964628505.1 uncultured Chthoniobacter sp. | reverse complement strand
GAGTCCCGCGCGAGAAGGGCGAGGGATTTCACGGCCGGGCGCCAGGCGCGGGAGAGTTCGTGACGCCAGGCGCGGGCCAGATGTGGCTGGAGACGGGGCACGAGAAAATAATCGTAGGGACGGTGGCGCCAGCGGGCGGTTCCCATGGCGTGGCTGAGTCGCTTGACGGTCCCGGGATCGAGCCGGGCGGGATTCATGAGGTGTTCGAAAACGAGCCGGGAATCCTCGAAGGTTTGAAATCCCGCGAGCGCGGCGGCCTTGCACATTTCGATGTCCTCGCCGGCGACAAGGGAACCGCCGACACGACCGGTGAGGATGGGTTCAAACCCTGCGGCGTCGAGGCGCTCGAAGACTTTTTTCCGCGCGACCATTCCGGCGGTCCAGGTTCCCGCGATGGGTTTCATTTCGATCGGGGATGTCGGTATCCCCGGGGCGGCGAGGCAAAGTCCGGCATGGCAAAACCAATCGGGAAGCGGCGACCCGTCGGAAGTGGCGCCCACCCCGAATCCCCCGATCAAACCCGCTTCGGGATGGCGCTCGACCAGAGAGCGCGCGGTTTCGAGGTAGTCGGGTGCGAGAAGATTGTCGTCATCGCAAAAGACAAGGAGCGGCGTTTCGGCCTCGCGGGCCCCGCGGAGTCTCGCGGCTTGGGCACCGGGGTTTTCCTCCCGCACCATTCTCGCGGCGACGGGCATTTTCTTTGATTCCCAATAAGACAACCCCTCGGCGGCGGAGCGGTCGGTTCCGCGGCTGTCGACGAGGAGGATTTGAAATTCGCGGAGGGTCTGGACGGCGAGGGCGTCGAGGCATCGGCGCAGTCGGGTGCCGGGATTGTGGGTGGGGATGACGACTGTGGTCACGGGGCGGCTAGGCGGGCGCGGCGTGGTTCGCGGACCGGAAGTTTGCGAGAAAGACGAATGTTTGGATGAACAGGCCAGGGATGGAACCCGCCAGCGCCGCGCAGAGGGCACTTTTGGCGTCCACCGGAGGAAAGATCATGTAGGCCGCGACGACGAATGTGACATTCACGGGAATCACGACCCAAGGATTTCCGATGTAGCCGCGGGCGGAATTCAGCGAGGAGATTCCATTTCGAACAAGTCCGATGGCGGCCCAAGCGGCCATCAGAATCACTTCGGTTTGGAGGCCGGAATAATTGCCGCCGAGAACCCAGAGGGCTTGGTCTGGGTAAGCCCAGACCGCCGCGACAATCAGGGCGCCGAGGAGCAGAAGCGCGGCCTCGATCGCAAAGTAGCGCCGGGCCAAACGGGACGGGGAACCCGGGAAGCGCGCGAACCGCGGGGCGATCACCGTGGAAAAAACGCCTTGGAAGACGGTCAGCACAACGGCGAGTCGTCCGAGCGCCCCGATTTGCGCGACAGCGGCGGTGCTGCCGAAAATCGAGATGAGCCAGACATAGCTGTTGTTGAGGAGCGAGAGGTAGATGCCCATCGGCACGCTGCGGCGGACGATTTTGAGGATTTCCTCGCGGGTCGCGGGATCGACGGGCTGCGTGGTGTCGGCCCGGTTGCGGGAGAGGCTGCGGAGGCGGATGTTGGTGACGAGTTGGGCGGCTCCGCCAATCGCAACGGCGAGGGCGGCGTAGGGAAAGACAAACAAGGTGAGGGCGTTGAGGGCCAACCGGAGACCATTCGAGGCGATCTGGATTTTTTGGAGGGGAACGATTTCCTGGTGGAGCTTGAGCGGGATCTCGAAGAGGCGTCCGGACAAGGTCGCCGCGAAGGCCGGGACCAGCGAGAGCACGAGCAACGTGGAGGCCAGCCAGGAGGCGTCGTGTTTGTGGAAAAGATAGAGGAGGACCGGAACGCCCGCGAGCAGGCTGTAGAGCGAAAATTTCCGGCGCAGCGCCATGCCGGTGGCGAGGACCGCGCCCAGACCGGAGGGGCTTTTCCAAACCTTCCCGCCTTGCGACATGACCCCGCTGGAGACGCCCATGTCGGCGAGCATGACGAGCGTGCCGAGGACCGTGTTCGCGATGGTGTAGAGTCCATACTCGTGGACGGGAAGAAGGCGGACGACCAGGATACCGCTCGCGAAGGCCAGCGCCTGCACGGCGGCCTGGAAGACGGTGGCGATCGAGAGGGTTTTCGAGAGGTGGAAAAGTTTCCGGTGCAAATGGCGGGCGCGGTTAGCCGAGGAGGGATTTCAACCGGCGTTTCCAGCGCCAGTAACCGGTGGCATGGCGGAGGCGCGGACCCAGGCCGGGCGGGAGGCGGTATTTGGCGGCTTGCTTTTCGATGTCGGCGGGATCGAGGCGGTGGCCGAGGGATTCGGCGAGGGCGAGGATTTCGGGATGGCGGTTCCAGGCGCGCCATTCGTCGCGGACGGGGAAGGTTTCCTTGGCGAAGCGGGGGAGTTCGTTTTTCGGAACATCGCGGCGGCGGAGGCGGGTTTCGTCCAGGCCGAGGAAGCGCAGCAATTCCGGCGCGCGGCGGAAGGAGAAGAGGTCGGCGGAATCCAGGACCAGGCAGGGGATGGCGGGATTTTTTTCGTGGAACTCGAAGGCCTCTCGGTAAACGACGAACCACCAGAAGAGGCATTTTTCGAAGGGGTTCATCGCGGGCCAGCGGTCGCGGAATTCCGGCGCGATCGAGCGGGGATCGAAGGGCGAGACCTCATGGGCGTCGTCGTAGAAGGAATGCGGGTGGCAGTTCCCCATGTTGGCGCGGGAGAAGGCGAACGAAACGGGATCGCGGTGGAGGATGACGAGTCGCAACCGGTCGCCGAGGAGGTGGTGGAGCACCGGGGCGAGATGGGAGGCGGTCCAACCGGTTTCGATGATGTCGGTGGTGGCGAGTTTTTTTTGCCAGTCGGCGAGATAGGGCGCGAGGGAGGGATCGTTGAGCGCGGATTGGAGCGCGGCGGGATCGTAGGCGCGGTTGTGGACGCGGGGTTTGGAGATCTGGACGGGGATGCCCTCGTGCAGGACGAGGCGTTCGCCGGGATAGTTCGCCTCGAGCAGCCAGGCGAGGAAGGAACTGCCGCTGCGGCCGGCATTGAGGACGAGGGTGAAGGTGGGGGTCGGCAAGGGAGAGGATAACCAGCGCTTGGTGCAGGAGGGGCCTGCTTGTCAGGACC
>CAZVPK010000231.1:0-3103 GCA_964628505.1 uncultured Chthoniobacter sp. | reverse complement strand
GTTTTGGGGCTTGGGTTGGCTGGGACTCGAACCCAGAACCAATGCCTTAAAAGGGCACTGCTCTACCATTGAGCTACCAACCCGCGGAGGGGTGGTAATCTAGTCCAGCCGCCCGGTGTTGCAATACCGAAATCCGATTTTTCGTCCAGGCGGGCGCGGGTTTTTATGCGGAATTTCCGGGGCCCGTGGAACTCTTGCCGGCGGGGCGGTGGATGTGGAGGCGGTGGAGGATGCGGTGGACGACAGGGGAGGCGAGCAGGCCGACGGCGGCGACCACGACGAGAGTGGAAAAAAGCGCGTAGAGGCTCGAGAAGATCTTGAGGGCGTTCGAGGAACTCCGCTCGGTGTAGAGCGGGCCGGCCCCGCTCAGAAGCATGCTGGATTCCAAAAACGCATTGACGAAATCGAGGCGGCCGATCGTCAAGTAACCCGCCACGCCGAGCGCCAGGGCGGCGAGGACCAGGCCGAAAGCGAGCAGCAGCTGGATGGCCATGCGGCCGAGGAAGACGCGGCGTGTGGCGAGGGGCTCGGTGTGGTGCTCCCAGAATTTCACCGGGTCTTCTTTGCAGGGGGGCGTGGTTCGCCACAATGAAAAAGACTTTCCGGCGGCGGGCCGGGCGGGAGACATCGGATGGGGATTCCTTTTCGAAAGGCGCGCGGGTAGGCTCGCGGCGATGAAAAAAAGGTCCCGGGTCAAGCGCTTGGCGCGGTTCGTTCTTCGGGGCGGACGCCGGCGGGTCGGCGCCGCGGGGGCTTTGAAAAAACCGCCCGCGGTCGTTCTGTTCGATTTCGATGGAACGCTCGGCGACACGTTCCAGCTCGGATTCGAGATTCTGAACCTGCTGGCGCCGGAGTTCGGTTTTCGACCGCTGCCCGCGGAGGAGCTGGAGTTCGCGAGGGATCTCTCGACGAGGGGCCTGATGAGGCACCTCGGGATTCCGCGCATGAAGCTGCACAAGATCTCGAGGCGCGGGACGGAGGAGATCACCAAACGCATCGGCACCGTGCAATCGTTTCCCGGCGTGCCGGAAATGGTCCGCCGCCTGCGGGCCGATGGATTCCGGCTCGGGGTGCTCACCTCGAATTCGGAGTCGAATGTGAGGACGTTCCTGGAAGCCCAGGGGCTCGGGATTTTCGATTTCGTCGAAAGCTCCTCGAAGCTTCTTGGAAAGGGGGCCGTGTTGCGGAGGTTGATGAAAGAGCGCGGGCTCCAGCGCCGGGAGATTTTTCTCGTGGGCGACGAGTTGCGGGACATCGAGGCCGCGCAGGAGACGGGGGTTCACATGGGGGCCGTCACGTGGGGATACAACAGCCGCAAGGCGCTCGAGGCCGCCGGGCCCGATTATTTGTTCGACACGCCGGAGGAGGTGGCGGCCCTGCTCGGGCAATGGAAACCGGGGGGTGTGGAGGAATGAGCGCGGGGGCGGCGGCCACGATTTTCGGCTTGGGATTTTTTTATCTCGTCGGAGCGGTTCCGGCGGGCGCGGCGCTGGGATTTTCGCCGGCGATGTCGGCGCTGATCGCATGGTGCGGCTATGCGAGCGGCGCGGCGGTGATGACGCTGGTCGGCGAGCCCGTTCGAAAATGGCTGGCGCGGAAATTGAAAATCCCGGTCGAGCACGATCCGAACAAGCTGGTGTGGAAAGTGTGGTCGCGGTTCGGATTGCCCGGGCTGGGACTGCTGGCGCCGGTGAGCATCGGTCCGCAGGCCGGGTGCGTGCTGGCGATGATGCTCGGCGAGAAGCCCTGGAAGGCCGTGCTGGCGTTGTCGCTGGGGGCGGTGCCGTGGTGCGCGGGATTCGCCATCGCGTTCGAACAGGCCTCGCGGCTGATAAACTAGGGTTCCACGATTTTCTCGCGCCGATTTTTTGTGGCCGGTAGAGTGCGATCCTTATGAAACAAGCCATTCGAGTCGCCGTGACTGGAGCCGCCGGTCAGATTTCCTATTCCCTTCTACCCCGCATCGCCTCGGGGGCCATGTTCGGGCCCGACCAGCCCGTGGTTCTCCAGTTGCTCGAGGTTCCTGTGGAAAAAGCCATGAAGGCGCTCGAGGGCGTGGCGATGGAACTCGACGATTGCGCGTTTCCCTTGTTGCAGGGGATGGTGCTCACCGACGACGCCAAGACCGCCTTCCGCGATGCGAACTGGTGCCTGCTCGTCGGCGCCAAGCCGCGCGGGCCCGGCATGGAGCGGGCCGACCTGCTCAAGGACAACGGGAAAATCTTCACCACCCAGGGACAAATCATCGACGAGGTCGCCGCGGAGGATGCGCGGGTGGCGGTGGTGGGGAATCCCGCCAACACCAACACGATGATCGCCGCGAGCCGGGCGCGCCGCCTGGCGCCCGACCGCTTCACCGCCATGGTGAGGCTGGATCAAAACCGCGCCCAGACGATGCTGGCGAGGAAGGCCGGTGTCGCCACGACGGACGTGAGCGACATTTTCATCTTCGGCAACCACAGCCCGACGATGTTCCCGGCGTTCGGCCATGCGAAAATCCAGGGGCGGGCCGCGGAATCCGCGATCAACGACCGCGCCTGGCTGGAAGGGGAATTCTGCGAGAAGGTCGGCAAGCGCGGCGCGGCCATCATTGCGGCCCGTGGCGCCTCCTCGGCCACCTCCGCCGCGAACGCCCTCATCGACCATGTGCGCGACTTGACGACGCCCGGAAAAATCCACTCGGTTGCCGTGAAATCGAACGGACTCTATGGATTCGACCCGGAGGTGTGGGCCGGCCTGCCGGTCAAAACCACGTCGCCCGGGGCCTACGAGGTTCTCACCGGTCTCGGGATGGACGCCTTCGCCGACGCGAAGATCGCCGCCACGAACAAGGAGCTTGTCGAAGAGCGGGCGATGGTGGCCGACATGCTCGGCTGATACCAATAGCCGTTCGCTTTTGGACTTCCTGTCAAGGCATCGCTTGCGCTTATCGAGGAGGGCTCTGCCTCCCCGCTTCGCTCCGGAATGCTGACCCGCCCGCTTGCCAAGCTCTGGCGCGCGGGTTTTGTCAGAGCCGGATCAGTGTGTATGCGCAAGCCGCACCGGACCTGATACCATTTCCGGTATTTTTCTGGACTTTTGAATTGCAAACATTGGTCCCATT
>CAZVPK010000230.1:0-3118 GCA_964628505.1 uncultured Chthoniobacter sp. | reverse complement strand
CGGGATTCCACCGTGCCAACACCACAGGGCTGTAAGCCCGGCTAATCCGCCTCGCGCTGGTCCTGAAACCCGTTTTCACGGGCATCGACATGAGCCGGGCCTTCAGCCCTGAACTTCGCAGGAACCCGTTTCCTTGGCCGTTGGCCAAGGCTGGGATGGGGCCGGGGCTTTGCCCCTTGGTCCCTCCTTTCGGCCGTGGCTTTGATTCTCGGTCCCTCCTTTCAGCCGGGGCTTTGATTCTTGGCCACTCCTTTCAGCCGGGGCTTTGCCCTTGGCTAATCTTTTCTGCGGGGCTTTGCCACTTGGTCCCTCGTTTCGACCTTTTCCGCATTGCGTCGGGTTTCGGGGCGTTCTACGTTTCAAATCCAAGCCGGCGTGGCGGAATTGGCAGACGCGCGCGACTCAAAATCGCGTTCCCTCGGGAGTGTGGGTTCGAGCCCCTCCGCCGGTAGTTCAAACGGAGATTTCCGTCGCCCCGAATTGCTGGGAGAGGCCCCAGAAGGGGACAACCACCGGGCCGCGGGCCTCCTGCGCGGCGCGGATCGTGTTCCAGGCGCAAGTGGCGGTGAAGGCTTCGATGCGGGGAGTTCCGCAGCAATCCGAGAGCTTGCGGCCGGCGAGGGCTTTCGCGGCGATGGGGCGGAGCCAGTTCGCGGCGGTGTCGGCGACGGGGAGGTCTGGATCGAATGCGGCGAGGCAGGATTGCGCGGCGTCGGCGGCTTGGGTTTTGTTGCGGAAGGAAAATCCGTCGGCGATTTGTGTGATGTGGGCGAGGGCGTGGGGGGAATTTTTTCCGAGAAGGACGGCGCCCGCGCCTTCGGCGACGGAGATTTCGGGGGCATTTGGGAACCAGCGTGCGGCGTGCATGACATCGAGGAAGTGGGGATCGAATTCCTCGCCGCCCACGACGATCACATGTTCGGCGTCGCCGTTGGCGAGCCAGAGCGCGGCGGTGCGCAGGGCGGTGACCCAGCAGGAGGTGTCGCCGACCTGCGAGTAGACGGGGCCGCCGATTTTCAACTCGGAGACGACATGGCTGAGCGGGGTGTTGACGACGGTTTCGGGGAAGAGGATCGGGCTGGCGAAGCGGCGTCCGTCGGTGACGAGGCCTTTGTAGAATTTCACCGAGTAAACAAGGCAGCCGATGAAAAACGAGCCGACGAGTCCGACGCGGGCGGGGTCGATGTCGGGACGGGCTTCGAGGGTTTGCGCGACGGCTTCGATAAGATGATGGGAGAGCGGACTGGCGCGGCGGAGGCGGGGGCGCAGGCGCCAGCGGTTGAAGGGTTCTGTGTTGAGGTCGATCGTGGAAACCTCGCGGGTGCGGGCAGGGTCGGTGATTTCGGAAACGCGGCGGGTCGGCCAATCGGCTGCCAGAGCGGCTGGACCGGCTCCTCCGGGGCAGGAGACGCCGACCGACAAAATGGAAACGGGGTCGGTCATGGCGCGGCGAGGACGAGCGCGGCGTTCGATCCGCCGAAGCCGAGGTTGACGCTGAGGACGGCGTTTTTTTCGAGACGGTCGCCGGGCTTTGCGAGCCAGGCGGCGACTTCGGGCATGGGATTCGCGGTGTGGATCTGCGGGGGGATGCGGCGGGTTTGCAGGGCCATCAGGCAAAAGACGGCTTCGAGCGCGCCGGCCGCGCCGAGCGTGTGGCCGATCGCGGCTTTCGTGGAGACGAGGCGCGGCGGGGAGTTTTCCGGAAAGACGCGGTCGAAGGCGGCGGCTTCGGCGCTGTCGTTGAAGGGGGTTCCGGTGCCGTGGGCGTTGAGGTGGCCGATGTCGGAGGGCGCGAGTCCCGCGCGGTGCAGGGCTTGGCGGATGCAGGCTTCGAGGGGGGCGCCGGTGGGGTCGGGCTGGGTGACATGGTGGGTGTCGGTGGAATGGCCGTAACCGGCGAGACGGGCTCTGGGAGCGGCTCCACGGGCGGCGGCGTGTTGCGCGCTTTCGAGGACGAGGAACGCCGCGCCTTCGCCGAGCATGAGTCCGCGGCGGTCGAGGTCGAAAGGTTTGCATTGGTCGGGCGCGAGCGCCTGCAGACTGTCGAAGCCGCAATAGACGAGTTCGCAGAGGGCTTCGAAACCGCCGGTGAGAACGAGCTCGGCGAATCCGCCGCGAATGAGGTCGGCGGCGTGGCCGATGGCATTGGCTCCGCTGGCGCAGGCGTTCGACACGATCATGGCGGGGCCGTTGAAGCCGAGGTGTTGCTGCAGGTCGCCGACCTGTTGCTGGGCGGGATAGCGGGCGACGCGGGCGGCTTGATGCGCGAAGGAACCGGACCAGGTGCCGCGCAGGAAGGCTTCGCCGAGTTCCATGCCGTTCGCGGTGGTGCTGACGGAGAGTTCGAGGCGCGGGAGTGTGGATCGGTGGTTGGAATCGAGCAGGCCCGCATGGGACAAGGCATCGCGGGCGGCGGGCAGGGCGAGGCGCGAGGCGCGGCTGAGGCGGGAGAGGGATTTTTTCGGGAGCCAGTCGAGGTCGGGCAACGCGGCTTCCGCGCCCTCGGTGACGCGGCAGCCTTCAACGGGGATGCAGGAGAGCGGCGCGCGGCGGCTTTCTCCGGAAAGGAGGCGGGACCATGTGGCGTCCGCGTTTCCACCCAAGGGTGAAACGCATCCCCATCCGGTGATGACGACCTCCCGCTGCAAACTCACGAGGGAAGTTTAGCGGTGATCCTTCGCGGGTGGCGAAAATTTTTGCCCATCAACTTTGGCAGTGCCCGGCTCCGCATCCGCAACTCGACTCGGGAGCGGTCTCGAGGGTCGGTTCGATGAGGATGGTCTCGAGCGTGATTTTTTGAAGGGAGAGTTGCTCGCGGGCTTGTTGGAGAAGGCCGAGGGCGAGGGGGTCGGGTTGGTGGCGGGTGCGGAGCTGGATTTCGACGGGCTTGCCGACGAATTGCGGGAAGGACTCGGCCATTTCGCCGTCGAGCAGGAAGGAGGCGTAGGCGTTGAGTTTTTCCTGGAGTTGGTGGAGCTGGCGTTCGTCGCCGTTCCAGGGGCGCGTCTCATACATGGCGAGGACGAGCAGGTCGCGGCGCTTGTCGTGGGCGAAGGCGTCGAGGACTCCGGGATGGGCGAGGCCCATCGGGCGGGCGTTGGTGGCGGGCGGGGTCATG
>CAZVPK010000229.1:0-3124 GCA_964628505.1 uncultured Chthoniobacter sp. | reverse complement strand
TTGCCCTCCCGGGCCAAACCTTCGTCTTTCCCTTGGAACGAAGGCGCTGGCGCGCTGGTTTTGTCAGGTCCGGAACGACTCACGCAAAACACGCCGATGCGGCTCTGACAAGCAGAGCCCTCCTGAGCCGAACGTGAAACCAAACCGGTTTGCAAGAGGGGTCATGCTTCTCCGCCGCGCTGAGGGCGCCCTCCCGCGCCGAACGCGCCGGGGATCAATCGAACGCAATCCCGAAGTCCAGGGGCTTCCCGGATTCGGGATCAAACGTTGAAGCGGAATTCGATCACGTCACCGTCCTGCACCACGTAGTCCTTGCCCTCGAGCCGCAATTTGCCGGCCTCGCGGGCCTTCGCCTCGGATCCGCAGGCGACCAGGTCCTCGAAGGAAACGATCTGCGCCGCGATGAATCCCCGCTCGAAATCGGTGTGGATCACGCCGGCCGCCGCCGGGGCCTTGTCGCCCGCGTGGATCGTCCAGGCGCGGGTCTCCTTCGGGCCGGTGGTGAGATAGGTCCGCAGGCCGAGCAGGTGGTAGGCGGCGCGGATCAACAACCCCACGCCGCTGTCCTCGACGCCCAGGCCCGCCAGGAATTCCCTGGCCTCCTCCGGCGGCAGGTCCGCGAGTTCGCTTTCGATCTGGGCGCTGATGACGACGGCTCCGCAGCCGAGGTGGTCGGCGGCGTATCGACGGACGGCGCGCACATGCTCCGCGGCGGGGGAGTCGCCGTCGAGGTTGGAGAGATCGTTCTCGCCGACATTGCAGGCGAAGAGCGTGGGTTTGGATGTGAGCAGGAAAAATCCGCGCAGGAGGGCCTTCTCCTCGGCGTTGAGATCGGCCGTGAGCGCGGGTTTGCCGGCGTCGAGGTGGGGGAGGAGTTTTTCCGCGAGGGCGAGTTCGGCCTTGGCGGCCTTGTCCCCGCTGCGGGCGGCCTTCTGGTTGCGCTCGGCGCGTTTTTTCACCGAGGCGAGATCGGCGAGGATGAGTTCCGTGTTGATGACCTCGATGTCGCGAACCGGATCGACCGTGCCCGAGACATGGTGGATGTCGCCGCTCTCGAAGCAGCGCACGACCTGGATGATGGCGTCCACCTCGCGGATGTGGCTGAGGAACTGGTTGCCGAGGCCCTCGCCCTCGCTCGCGCCGGCGACCAGGCCCGCGATGTCGACAAACTCGATGGCGGCGGGCAGGATTTTTTCCGACTTCGACATTTCCGCCAGGGTCGCGAGCCGGTCGTCGGGCACGTTCACGATGCCGACATTCGGCTCGATCGTGCAGAACGGGAAGTTCGCCGCCTGGGCCTTGCGGGTGCGGGTGACGGCATTGAAGAGGGTGGACTTGCCGACGTTCGGCAGACCGACGATTCCGGTTTTCAACATAGGCCGGGCAAGGTAGCCGTTGCGCCCCGCGAGGAGAAATCTTCTTTTGGCGGGGCGGCGATTCGCGGCTTTCCACCCGCGGCGTCTCCATTTATTCCACTAGCCATGCGAATCGAGAAAACCCTCCTTCCCGCCGCCACCGTGCTCCGTCCCGAGGGCGAGATCGATTTGCACACCACGCCGGCCTTGCGCGCCGAGTTGCAGGCCTGCGCCTCCGCGCGGACCCCGTGCCTTCTTCTCGACTTCGGCGGGGTGCGCTACATCGACTCCGGCGGTCTCGCCGCCCTCATCGAATATCTCAAGGGAGCCGCCGCTTTCGGGGGGAGGTTCGGGATTTTCGGCGTTCCCCCAAACGTGCTCGCCGTTTTCGAACTCGTGCGCCTCGACAAATTCTTCACCATCGGCGCGGATGAATCCTCCACCCTCGCGCTTCTCGGGGTGGAATCCGACGCCGCATGACGGCTCCGCTCGAAGTCGAAGTTCCGCTCCGGCGCTCGCCCTACCGGGTGGTGGTGGGCCAGGGTCTCCTGCGCGAATGCGGCTCCCGCATCGCCGATCTGCTCGGACCCCGCCGTTGCGCGGTGGTCACGGATTCGCGGGTCGGCCCGCTGCATGCCGCCCCTGTCGAGGCTTCGCTCTCGGCCGCGGGCTTCGAGGCGGTTCGAATCACCGTTCCGGCCGGCGAGTCCTCGAAATCCTTCGAGCAAACCGCCGCCGTGTGCGACGCGATGATCGCCGCCGGTCTCGACCGCTCGTCCCTCGTGGTGGCCCTGGGCGGCGGCGTGGTCGGCGACCTCGCGGGATTCGTCGCCGCGATTTACTACCGCGGCGTTCCCTGCGTTCAAATTCCCACGACCATCGTGGCGCAGGTGGACAGTTCCGTGGGCGGAAAGACGGGCATCAACGCCCCCGGCGGGAAAAACCTCCTGGGCGCGTTCCACCAGCCCCGGCTTGTCCTCGCGGACACCGGAACGCTCCGCACCCTGCCGCCGCGCGAGTTCCACGAGGGCTTTGCCGAGATCGTCAAGCACGCCGCCATCCGCGATCCCGAAATGCTCGAGGCCGACGGAGACTCCGGCGACCTCGCGCCGCTCATCGCCCGCAATGTGGCGATCAAGGCCGGGATCGTCGCGGAGGACGAGTTCGAGACCCTCGGCCTCCGGGCGTTGTTGAATTTCGGCCACACGATCGGCCACGGCATCGAAAACGCCGCCGGCTACGGCCGCCTCCTCCACGGCGAGGCCATCAGCCTCGGCCTCGTCGCCGCCCTGGGCCTGTCGGTGGAAAAATCCGGCCTGCCCGCGGAGCAGTCCCGCCGCGTTCTCGAGGCTCTGGAGCGCCACGGGCTTCCCATGCGCCTCCCCGGGGATATTTCCACCGATTCGATTCTGGCGGCCATGCGCAAGGACAAGAAATTCCACGCCGGCGCCATCCGCTTCGTTTTGTTGCGCGGGCTGGGGGACGCCTTCGTCTCGGGGGACGTCACCGAGTCCGACATCGTGCGCGCCATCGAGGCGCTGCGTTGATCATACCAAAGCAACTTGGAATTCAGACTTTTAAGGCAAAAGAAGGGGCACGGCCGTTCCGGCCGTGAAAGGCATTGGCCCGCGAATCCACGCGAATCAGCACGAATGAAAAAACAGACTCTGCCTTTTTCCCCATTCGCGTTCATCTTCTCATTATACCAAAGTCTCTTTGCGTTTGGACTTTTGGAAAGTGGCGCGGTAGCGCCAGGTCCCGGGGAGCGC
>CAZVPK010000228.1:0-3153 GCA_964628505.1 uncultured Chthoniobacter sp. | reverse complement strand
CCCGACATCGTCGGCGAGGAGCACTACAATGTCGCCCGCGGCGTCCAGCGAGTGCTCCAGCGCTACAAGGATCTTCAGGACATCATCGCGATTCTCGGCATGGACGAACTCTCGCCCGAGGACAAACTCACCGTCTATCGCGCCCGCAAAATCCAGCGCTTCCTGTCCCAACCCTTCCATGTCGCCGAAATCTTCACCGGCACCAAGGGCCAGTATGTTTCCACCGCCGAGACCATCCGCGGCTTCAAGGAAATCCTGGAAGGCAAACACGACGATGTTCCCGAAGCCAACTTCTATATGAAGGGCGGCATCGACATGGTGAAGGAAGGCTGACCGCCATGGTGCGCCTCGAAATCGTAACGCCCGAATCGAAGAGTTTCTCCGACGATGTCGATTCGGTCGTGATCCCCGGCGTGGAGGGCGAACTCGGCGTGCTCCCCCTGCACGCGCCGCTCATGACCCTTCTCGAACCCGGCGAACTCCGCGTGATGAAAAACGGCGAGGAAACCCGCCTCGCCGTCGGCGAAGGGTTCGTCGAAATCACGCAGGAGAAAATCGCCGTCCTCACCGACATGGCGGTCAAGGAAAGCGACATCGACGAATCCGCCGCCGAGGAAGCCATCCGCCGCGCCGAGGAATCGATGCGAAGCGAACGCATGAGCGACGAGGAGCAGGCCACCACCAAGGCCGCCCTCATGCGCTCCCTCGCGCTCGTCAAAGTCAAGCGCCGCCGGCAGGTCTGATTGGCTCGGAATAAATCTCGGGCTTCATTCAACGCCTTGCGAGGAGGGCTCTGCTTGTCAGAGCCGTATCGGTGTGTTTTCGAAAGCCGACCCGGACCTGACAAGCAGGTCCCTCCTGAGCCAACATCAAAATGAAACCGTTTTTGAATGGAGCATGAGAAACCCGCTATCCTCCAGATGACCCCGCTCCAATCCGCGGCCCAACGCTCCCAGCGCGACCTTCTCTCCACCGCCCTCGCCGAAGGCCACCACCTCATCGGCCAAATCCACATCTCCCCCACCCCCGAAGGATTCACCCTCCGCCACGAAGCCGACTCCACGGCCCCCAACCTCCAAACCTTCCGCACCCCCGACGACGCCCATGAAATCGCGCGCTGGGACGACCACGGCGAATACCGCCCGCTCAAAACCGCCCCGAATCTCCGCCGCGGCTGGGAATTGAAAGTGCCCGCCCTCGCCGACCTCCACCTCGCCCTCGACGCCTTCTACCCCGCCGCGCTCGGCAACTGGCGCGCCGTCCTGCTCGGCGAAAAGATTGCCCCGCCCCTGCGCGAAACGCTAAACCGCCAGACCGGCATGTATCGCATCACAGGACTCCTCACCCGCGACGAAGCCTCGCACATCTCCGCGAAACTTTGCGCGCCCGGCTGCCTGCGCCAAATCCTCTGGCCGATCGAATCCTCCGACCCCGCGCCGCATCCCGCCGAACCGCCCGGCCGTATCCCGCTTTTCTGCGCGAACATTTGCAGCCTCTTCCTCGGCGAAGCCCGCTCCGCCGTGAAATCCCGCCCCGCCACCGCATGAGCGCTCCCGCCCGCGTCAACATCCGCACCCCCGAGGTCATGGCCCAGGTCCAGGCTCAGGTCGAGCACCACTACCGCAGCGAACTCGTCGAAAAAATCCGCGCCCAGGGCGGCGTCCTCCAGGCCGGAAACACCACCATCCGCCTCGCGAAGGAATTCGGCTTCTGCTACGGCGTCGAACGCGCCATCGACCTCGCCTACGCGGCCGCGAAAGTTTTCACCAACCGCCGGATTTTCCTCCTCGGCGAAATCATCCACAACCCCGATGTCAACGCCCAGATCGAGGCCCTCGGCATCCGCTACCTCGCCGCGCACCCCGGCGACGCCGACCTCGCCGGACTCCAACCCGACGATGTCGTCATCGTTCCCGCGTTCGGCGCCGAGGTCGATGTGATCAACGCCGTCAAAGCCCACGGCTGCCAGATCATCGACACCACCTGCGGCGATGTCATGAGCGTCTGGAAACGCGTCCGCCAAAACGCCACCGAGCGCGTCACCTCCATCATCCACGGCAAGGCCGCCCACGAGGAAACCCGCGCCACCGCCTCCCGCGCGCTCGGGCAGGACGGCCAGGGCCACTTCCTCATCGTCTTCAACCTCGACGACGCGAATTTCGTCGCCGACTTCATGGTCCACGGCGGCGACCCGGAAAAATTCCTCGCCCGCTTCCGTGGCGCGACCAGCCCCGGCTTCGATCCCGCCCAACACCTGCAACGCATCGGCGTCGCCAACCAGACCACCATGCTCCGCAGCGAAACCGAATCGATCCAAAACCTCCTCCGCGACGCCATCGCCCGCCGCGACGGCGGCAGCACCGCGAATTTCCGCTACTTCGACACCATCTGCGGCGCCACGCAGGATCGCCAGGACGCGCTCTTCCAACTCCTCCACGAATCCCTCGACATCCTGCTCGTCGTCGGCGGCTACAACAGCTCGAACACCACACACCTCGTCGAAATCGGCGAAAAAAAACTGCCCACCTTTTTCATCCGCAACGCCGATTGCATCGAGTCCGCCGCATCGATCCGCCATTTCGACATCCACGCGAAAACCGAAACCTCATCCCGCGACTGGCTCCCGGCCCGCGAGCATCTGACGGTCGGCATCACCGCCGGTGCCAGCTGCCCGAACAACCTCATCGAGGAAACCATTCAAAAAATCCTCACCCTGCGCGATGCGCGGGTGGACGGGTAATTTTTGACTCTTCGGTGGATGGAGGGTGATTTCGCGCGGGTTGTGCCGGATCGGAACCGACGTGAATGGGCCTGACGTTTTGGCCCTGACAATCAGGGCCCTTCTGGTCGTTCTGCGGGATTGATACCATTTCTACAAGATTTCCGGACTTTTGAATCTCCAACATCGGTCCTTTTCAACGGGAATTCTTGGTTGCCGCCTTGTGGGGATGGCACCGCTTGCGGCGCCGGAATTGGGGTGGTTGCGCAAACCGCTCCGGTCCTGACAAGCAGGCCCCTCCTGGGTGTTCCGTTCTCGGAAAAAATGCTATCCTAATTGCGTCACACAGCCCAAAAAAATCCAACCAACATCTCAATTTGGTATGATACCGAATTCGAATGTTGCTTGGACCCTTTGCGATTGGGTGCTGCAAT
>CAZVPK010000227.1:0-3161 GCA_964628505.1 uncultured Chthoniobacter sp. | reverse complement strand
AGCGCGCGGGCGCTTTTTTCGCGGAGGTCGGCGTGGGAGGAGCCTTGCACGATGCCGAAGACGAGCGGGCGGTTTTCGGCGGGTTGGGCATCCCACCAGGCGCGGCAGCGTTTCGCCCAGGCGAGGGTGAGGTCGAGGCTCTTGTCGGCATCCGCATGGCTGCAGGGATGCGGGGGGCATTCGTCGAAGAGCATGACGATGTCGGAGCCGAGGTCGCGCTGAATTTCCATCGAGGTCTCGGGGCCGATGAAGGTGGGGGAGCCGTCGAGGTGGTTTTGGAAATGGACGCCCTCGGGTGTGATCTTGCGGAGCTTCGCGAGGGAGAAGACCTGATAGCCGCCGCTGTCCGTGAGGATCGGGCGGTTCCAGCCCATGAATTTGTGCAGGCCTCCTAACCGGGCGATGAGTTTTTCGCCCGGGCGGACATGGAGGTGGTAGGTGTTGCCGAGAATGATCTGCGCGCCGAGGGATTCGAGTTCGGCGGGCGTCATCGCCTTCACGGTCGCCTGCGTGCCGACGGGCATGAAGACCGGCGTGCGCACCGGCCCGCGCCGCGTGAGGAGCGTGGCGGCGCGGGCGGCACCGTCGGTGGATTCGACCGTGAAGTGGTGAGGCAAAACCTGGCTGGCGCGAGGCGGGATCAGGATTTCGGGGCCGAGCCGGCGATGCTGAGCGAGATGTCGATGGTGTCGGAAACCTTGTCGATATTTTCACCCGCCTTGATGCCGAAGTCACCGCGGCTGATCTGGAAGTTGGTGCGGATGACGATGAGGTCGCCTTCCATTTGACCGTTCGAGCGGTCGGCGAGGCGGCCGGGGAGGTAGGTTACCTTCGCGGGCGCGGTGATTTCCTTGGAAACGCCTTTGAGGGTGAAGATGCCCTTCACATCGGCGGTGCCCACGGTGTCGCTGGATTTGACGGGGTTGAGGACCTCCTTCACCTCGAAGGTGATCTCGGGATGGTTGGCGGTATCGAGCCATTCCTCGCCGAGCATGTGCTCCTGCATGACGGAGTTCGAGACAGTGAGGGATTTGGCGTCCACGACGATTTTGCCCTCGACGACTTCGGGTTGGGCGGGGTCGACAAGGACAGTGCCGGAGATGCCGTTGGCGGTTCCACTGATGGATTCGAGCGGGGCGTCGAGTTTGAAAACGATGTTGTTGACGCTTTTGGGGTCTTTGAGGTCGAAGGCGATTTTTTCGGCGTGGGCCGTGGCGGCGAGGGCTGTGGCGGCGGCGAGGAGGATGATGTGTGTTTTCATGATGGTGTGTGTGTTTTGGGGTTTCTGTTCAGGATGGGAAGGAATGAAAGCGCAAGGAGGGCGGCGGCGCAACCGGTTCCCGCCGCGAGGAGATCCACGCCCGGGACGAATTGTTTTTTCCAGACCGGGTATTCGATGCCGGTGACGGGGTCGGTTTCCATGGTAGCGACGGAGGTTTTGGTCCAGCCGGGGTTCATGCCGGCGGCGGCCCACCAGCCGAGGAGGGCAAGCCAAAGGACGAGGGCGGCGAGGCGGAGGAAGGCGGGCATGGGATCAGTTTGGTGGAGTGGGCGCGGGGTTTTCGCCGGTGAGTTCGAGATCGTTCATGGAGGACATGTCGAGCAGGAGACGGTTGCCATCGACGAGGACCGTGCCGGTGGCGCGGATTTTTTTCCCGACGAAGCGGCGCTTGAGCATGAACTCGGAGGACGCGGTTTTTTCGGGGTTGAAGTAAACCATGACATCTCGGGGGCTGCTATCCTTGAAGAGAAGATAGCGGCCCTTGTCGTCCTCCTCGAGCCGATCAACGGTTCCATCGACGGAGATTTGCTTGCCGACCATGTCTTGGATTCCACCGCGCTCGTTCGAGCGGAAAGAGGTTTTTTGGACGGGGGCGGGCTCGGCTTTTTTCTTGGCGAAGGGGTTGGGTTTCGGTGCGGAGCTGCCGCCGCCGAGGTGGCCGGTGAGGGCGAGGACGATGATCGTGAGGCAGACGGCTCCCAGCGCCGCCATGGCGATGACGAAATTCGTGGTGCGGTGGAAAGGAACGCGGTCGGGAGGCGGAGGCGTTTCCGGATTGTCCCGCGGAGGGGTTGTTTTTTTCTTGGTGGCCGCGGGGGGTGCGAGGGGATTCGAGAGGGCGGGCTTGCCGGTGGTGTCGGAGCGGCGGGGTGGTGCGGGTTTGCGGATGGCGGCAAGCTCACGCAAGGCCTCAGAGGCCGTGGCCGGGCGGTCGTCGGGGCTGAAAGAAAACAGTTTTTCCACCCATTCGCCGAGTTTGGGGGGCAGGTCCGGGCGAACGGTCGAGAGGGCCAGGAAATCGTGCTGGAGGTGCGCGGCGATCAAGGCCGGCACATCGGCGCCATGAAACGGCGGCGCGCCCGTGAGCGCCTGGTAAAAAACACATCCCAGCGAATAAAGGTCCGTGCGGTGGTCGATGGGTTGACGGCTGAGTTGCTCGGGGGCGATCATGAAGATCGAGCCGGTGATCGAGCCCGAGTGGTCCATCGTTTGCAGGGAGGGTTCGGGCATGACCTTCGCCATTCCGAAATCGAGAAGCTTGGCCTGGAAGCCGCCGGACGGCAGGGCGGCGAGCATGATGTTGCCCGGCTTGATGTCGCGGTGGACCAATCCGATCGAGTGGGCGGCGGCGAGGGCCTCGAGGCATTGGCGTGCGAAATCCATGAAAAACTCGGCCTCCATCGGCTCGCGGATTTCGTCGATATTGTGGCCGGAAACGAATTCCATCACGACGAACAAATCCCCGTCGGTTGCCAGAAAATCGTAGAGCGTGACGATGTTCGGATGTTGCAGGCTGGCGAGTTGCCGGGCCTCGCGAAAGGCGTCGAGACCGTCGTCCCGCCCCAGGCCCCCCTGAACCTTCTTGATGGCCACCCAGCGGTTGAGAAGCGTGTCGTGCGCGAGGTAAACGGCCCCTCCGCCGCCCACACCGACCTGCCGGTCGATCGCATAGCGTCCGTCTCCGATGCTTGTGAGGGTGGTCTCGCTATCCACGAACGCGAACGAAAACACATTCCCCTCGAAACTCAAGCCGCATCGGCCTCATTTTTCGGGGCAAGGCCGAGAGGGGGGTGGAGGCGAGGGGAGTCGAACCCCTGTCCTACGAACGATCCACACAACCTTCTACATGTTTAGACGGTTTTTGGTCTCGGGGAGGGCA
>CAZVPK010000226.1:0-3175 GCA_964628505.1 uncultured Chthoniobacter sp. | reverse complement strand
TGGAAGATGTCGAGGCGGTGGCGTTCGATGAGGGTGGTGGCTTCGGCGGTGCGCTCGTGGTTTGTGGAGATTCGGTTCTCGGCGGAGAAGACGCGGTTGCGCAGGGTTTGCATCGCGTCGCGCACGGCGGCGGCCTCGGTTTCGAGTTCCTGCAGTCGCTCGCGGAAGGTGGCGAGTTCGCTTTCCTGCTGGGCGATTTCGGTTTCGTGGATTTGGCGCGACTCCTCGCCGCTGCCGAGTTCGGCGCGGAGATTTTCCAACTCGGTCGCGTGGGCGCGGTAGTTTTTGTGGGAGATGTGGGTGTCGAAAATCCGGAGGTCGGAGAGGATCGATTGGTAGCGGCGGGCCTTGGCGGCTTGGCGTTGGAGGGAACCAATCTGGCGTTTGACTTCCTTGATGATGTCCTGGACTCGAACGAGGTTCGACTCGGTGTATTCGAGTTTGCGGAGGGCTTCTTTTTTCTGGGCCTTGAATTTCGTGATGCCGGCGGCTTCTTCGAAAATGGCGCGGCGGTCCTCGGGGCGGTTGCTCAGAATCTGGTCGATCTTGCCCTGCTCCATGATCGAGTAGGCGCTGCGGCCGATGCCGGTGTCCATGAACAGTTGGTGGATATCGCGCAGGCGGCAGGGGGTTTTGTTGAGAAAATATTCGCTTTTGCCGTCGCGGTAAACGCGGCGCGTGATGCGGACCTCGTTCCAATCGACGCCGAGTTCCTTTTCGCATTCGGAGAAAGTCATCGAGACCTCGGCCATGCCAAGCGCGGGGCGGCTGTCGGTGCCGCTGAAAATGACATCGGCCATTTCGCCGCCGCGGAGGGCTTTTGCGGACTGCTCGCCGAGGACCCAGCGGATGGCGTCGAGCACATTCGACTTGCCGCAACCGTTCGGACCGACGATGGCGGTGACGCCGCGATGGAAGTTCAGGACGGTTTTTGCGGCGAAGGATTTGAAGCCGATGATTTCGAGGGATTGAAGATACATGGCGGGATCGGTTAGAGTGGGGTTGAGGTTAGGAATCCGACTCCGGGCAACAAGAAAAAAATACCATATCCGGTGGGGTTGGTTTTTTGAAACCACAACAGATTGATTTTTTATGAATGATCCACGCGTGCAGGAGTTGATGGAATTTGTTGCGATCCCGAGCGTTTCGGCGCAGGGCGAGCATGCCGGCGATGTGCGGCGGTGCGCGGAGTGGCTGGTGAAAAAGCTCGGCGCGATCGGGCTCGAGGTGCAGCTGGAGGAGACGCCGGGGCATCCGGTGGTGGTGGCGAAAACGCCGCGCGATCCAGCGAAGAGGACGGTGCTGATTTACGGGCACTATGATGTGCAGCCGCCGGAGCCGCTGGAGTTGTGGACCACGCCGGCGTTTGAGCCCGAGGTGCGCGACGGGCGGGTTTACGGGCGCGGGGCGTCGGACAACAAGGGGCAGATTCTCGCGCACATTCTGGGAGTGGGCGAGGCGCTGGCGGAGGGGGCGCTGCCGGTGAATGTGATTTTTTTGATCGAGGGCGAGGAGGAGGTCGGGAGCAAACACCTGGCGGAATTTTTGGAAACGCACCGGGAGGAGTTGGCGTGTGATGCGATCGCGATTTCGGACACGGGAATGGCGGCGGACGGGCATCCGACGCTGAGCTACGCGCTGCGCGGAATTGCGGCGATGGAGGTGCGGGTGCATGGGCCGGCGATGGATTTGCATTCGGGAATTTATGGCGGTGCGGTGGCGAATCCCGCGACGGCGGCGGCGCGGTTGATTGCGAGCCTGCATGATGAAACAGGGCGGGTGGCGATCGAGGGGTTTTATGATGCGGTGAAGCCGCTGGAGGATTGGGAGCGCGAGGCGGCGGCGGAGTCGCCATTGACCGATGCGGCAATCGCGTGGGAGGCTGGTGTTGTGGAGTTGGCGGGCGAGGAGGGATTTTCGGGGGTCGAGCGGATCGGGGCGCGGCCGACGGCGGAGATCAATGGAATTGGCGGGGGATATCAAGGCGAGGGGAGCAAAACGGTGTTGCCGTCGCAGGCGTTTTTCAAGGTGACCTTTCGGTTGGTGGCGGATCAGAAGCCGGCGGAAATTTTGGCGCTGGCGCGTCGACATTTTGAGAAGCACTGCCCGCGCGGGGTGAGGCTGGAGATCGTGGATGGACATGGCGGGGAGCCGTTCCATCTGGATCCCACGGGGGCGGACGGCATGGCGGCGCGGCGGGCGCTGGAGAGGGTGTTCGGGAGGAAGCCCGCGTTGATGCGCGAGGGGGGGTCGATTCCCATCCTGTGTGATTTTCAGCGAATCCTCGGCCAACCCGCCTTGTTGCTGGCTCTGGCGTCTCCGGACGCGCGGGCGCACGCGCCGGATGAGAATTTTCCGGTGGAGAATTTTTTGTTGGGGATCCGGTTGAACCGGGCGTTGCTGGAGGAGTTGGGGAAGGTTTGATTTAGGGCATCGCCATTTTGGAGCGGGAGGGGTGTCGCTTTTGAGTGCGGGCGTGGTGGAAGAGATATTGCTGGACGTAGCCCGCATAGGGGCCGAGGCGGCGTCGGGCGTAGGCGGCGAGTTGGGCGGGAGTGCCTTTGCGTCCGTTTCGCATGGCGAGGAGGATGCGGTGGATCCAAGTGTCGATCGGCACGGAGTCGAGGCGCTCGTAGGCGAAGAGGAGGATGCAGTTCGCCACCTTCACGCCCACGCCGGGCAGGGTTTGGAGGGTCTCGCGCAGACGGGCGGTGGGTTGGGTGGAAACGGCGTCGAGATCGAGTTGGCCCCCGTCGAGAAGCCGGGCCGTGGCAAGCAGGTTCGCGGCGCGGTAGCCGAGTCCGCATTCGCGGAGGTCGGATTCGCTGGCCCGGGCGAGGGTGGAGAAATGCGGGTAGGCATTGACCGGCGAGTTGGCGACAGGGCTGCCGAATTTTTCGCGAAGGGCGAGAGACATTCCCCGGATGTGAGAGACTTGTTTCATCGAGCTGGTGATGAATGTGGCGGTGCACTCCCAGCGGGGCTGCCGGAGGATTCGCATTCCGCGGCAGGCGCCGAGTGCGGACTGGCTGAGCGGCTCGGCGGGAAACGCGGCGTATATTTTCTCGAGTGGATGGTCGAGGGCGAAGTGGCGCGCGACTTTTTCCGGGTCGCCCTGGTGAAGGACGAGCGCTTGGTTTTTTTCCGAAACGCGAACCGGATGGTCGCCGATCAA
>CAZVPK010000225.1:0-3215 GCA_964628505.1 uncultured Chthoniobacter sp. | reverse complement strand
TCGTCTGCACCGCCTACAACGCGGACTTCGACGGCGACCAGATGGCCGTGCACGTCCCGCTGTCCGTCGAGGCCCAGATGGAGGCGCGCCTCCTCATGCTCGCGCCGAACAACATCTTCTCGCCCTCCAGCGGCAAGCCGATCACCACGCCCTCGCAGGATATTCCTCTCGGTTGCTACTACCTCACGCAAAAGCCCCGCGCCGAGGATGCCGACGAGAAAAAACGCCGCCCGCTCTTTGAAAACGCGGACGAAGTGGAACTCGCCCTCTCCGAGAAGGCCATCCGCACCACCACGCGCATTCTTTTCAAAAACCCCGACAAGGGCCGCTCGACCGTCTACGGCGACTCCGAAAAATCCGTGCTCGAAACCACCGCCGGCCGCGTGGTCTTCAACCAGATCTGGCCCAAGGAACTCGGCTTCTTCAACAAGGTCTGCGGCAAGAAACAGCTCTCGGACATCATCTGGCGCTGCTACAAGGCCTCCGGCCAGCAAACCACCGTCGAAACCCTCGACAAACTCAAGGAACTCGGCTTCCGCTCGGCCACCCGCGCCGGCGTTTCCATCGGAATCAACGACATGATGATTCCCCAGGAGAAGACCGATCTCCTCGACAAGGCCTACACCCAGGTGGCCCAGGTGGAACAGCAATACCGTCGCGGCATCATCACGGACGGCGAGCGCAAGAACAAGGTGCAGGACATTTGGACCCACACCGGCGAGGAGATCGCAAACGCCCTCTTCCGCACGCTCGAATTCAACGAAGGCAAGCGCGACATGAACCCCGTCTTCATGATGGTGGACTCCGGTGCGCGCGGCAACCGCACGCAGGTCAAACAGCTCGCCGGCATGCGCGGCCAGATGGCCAAGCCATCGGGCGAAATCATCGAGCAACCCATCACCGCGAACTTCCGCGAGGGCCTCACCGTGCTCGAGTATTTCATCTCCGCTCACGGCGCCCGCAAGGGTCTCGCCGATACCGCGCTCAAGACCGCCGACTCCGGCTACCTCACCCGCAAACTCGTCGACGCCGCCCAGGATGTCATCGTCACCATCGACGATTGCCACACCCCCAACGGCATCGTCGTCCGCCCGATCTACGAGGGCGACGAAGAGGTCGTCAGCCTCTCGACCCGCATCATCGGCCGCACCAGCTGCGAGACCGTCAAGGATCCGATCACCGGCAAGGCGGTCGTCAAGGCCAACCAACTGGTCGACGAGGAAATCGCCGCGGCCCTCGAGAAAATCGGCCACGAGCAACTCAAGATCCGCTCCGCCCTCACCTGCGAATCCAAGCGCGGTGTTTGCATCAAGTGCTACGGCCGCAGTCTTGCGACCGGCGGCATGATCAAGCTCGGCGAGGCGGTCGGCATCATCGCCGCCCAGTCCATCGGCGAGCCCGGCACCCAGCTCACGATGCGAACCTTCCACGTCGGCGGCGCCGCCAGCCAGACGTTCAAACAACCGATCGTCAAGGCCAAGCACGAGGGCACCGTTCGCTTCAACGAACTCAAGGTCGTCGAAACCGTCGAAAAGAATTTCGTCGTGCTCAACAAAAACGGCACGATCACCGTTCACGACAAGGAGGGCCGCGAACTCGAGAGCCACAACATCGTGGTCGGCTCGGTCATCTCCGTCGCCGATGGCGGCCATGTCAAAAAAGGCCAGACCTTCATCCAATGGGATCCCTACAACGTTCCCATCATCACCGAACGCGCCGGCAAGATTGAATTCCGCGACATGATCCCCGGCGTCACCATCCGCCAGGAGATCGATGAATCCACCGGCGTCCGCGGCAACGTGGTCATCGAGCACAAGGAGGATCTCCACCCGCAGATCGTCGTGGTGGATGAGGCCAAGAACGTCCTCGCCAGCTACTCGATTCCCGCCGGTGCGCACATCGAGGTCAAGGAGGGAGCCAAGGTTCCCGCCGGCCAGCGCGTGGCCCGCACGCCGCGAAAAATCTCCAAGACGAAGGACATCACCGGCGGTCTCCCGCGCGTGGCCGAGCTTTTTGAGGCCCGCCGTCCGAAGGACGCCGCGGACATCGCCAAGATCGACGGCATCGTCGAGATCGGCGGCACCGTCCGCGCCAAGCGCCGCCTCATCGTCAAGGATGTCGATACCGGTGCCGAGGAGGAGCATCTCATTCCGCTCAACAAACACATCATCGTCTTCAAGGGCGATCTGGTGAAGAAAGGCCAGCAACTCACCGAAGGCCCCGTCGTCCCGCACGAAATTCTTGACATCTGCGGACCGCAGGAACTCCAGGAACACCTCCTCAACGAGGTCCAGGAGGTCTACCGTCTGCAAGGCGTCGAAATCAACGACAAGCACATCGAGATCATCGTCCGCCAAATGCTCCGCAAGGTGAAGATCACCGAGCAGGGCGACACCTCGCTCCTCTGGGGCGACCAGGTGGACAGGCTCGCCTTCGAGGCCGAGAACGAGGCCGTCACCGCCAAGGGCGGCAAGCCCGCCGAAGCCAGCCCCGTGCTGCTCGGCATCACCAAGACCGCTCTCGAGACCGACAGCTTCATCTCCGCCGCGTCGTTCCAGGACACCACCCGCGTCTTGACCGAGGCCGCCACTCTTGGCAGGGTGGACAGACTTCGCGGTTTCAAGGAGAACGTCATCATGGGGCACCTCATCCCCGCGGGAACCGGTTTCGAAACCAACCGGAAGATCGGAATCTCCGAAGTCGCGCCCGCCCTCGAGGCCGGATCCAAGGAATCCAAAAAAGTCGCCAGTTAATTAAAAACAAATCATGTCAGAATCCACAGCCACCCAACCGAACGTCGAGCTGATGACCGAGCTCCTCGAGGCCGGTGTCCATTACGGACACCAGACCAAACGATGGAACCCGAAGATGCGCGACTACATCCTCGAAGAAAAAAATTCCATCTACATCATCGACATCGAGCACACGATCGACCAACTCGACCGCGCCTGCTCGTTCCTCGGAAGTGTGGTCAAGGATGGCGGCAAAATCCTTTTCGTCGGCACCAAGAAGCAGGCCCAGGAGGCGATCCGCGAAGCCGCCGAGGCGACCGGTCAGTTCTTCGTCAACCAGCGCTGGCTCGGCGGAACCCTCACCAACCTCGCCACGATCCGCCGCAGCGTCGGCCGCCTCAAGGAAATCCAGGCCCTCGAGAAATCCCCCGCCTTCTCCAAGATCAACAAGGCCGAAGCCTCCTCCATCCGCCGCGAGGGAGC
>CAZVPK010000224.1:0-3227 GCA_964628505.1 uncultured Chthoniobacter sp. | reverse complement strand
GCCTTCTATCAACCGAAGGCTCGAAGGTTAAGCCCGCAAGGGCAACCAGAGCCCTTCTCGCAAAGCGCAAACGATGCCTTTGCCAGAAGTCCAAAAGCGAACGGCTATTGGTATCAATCTAAATGCAGAGTCCAAAATCTATCGGCTATGGGTATGAGACCAACGGCTCTTGGCCTTGGGATTTTCGGGTGGAATCGGAAAGAGCTTTATGAATTCCCGGGTGTTCCCCCTTGGCGGAGCGAGTGAGTTGCTCGTGGCGGTCCCTGGTATTTTCAGCCGAAGCCCGGATACCAAGCCGACCCGGGCCCGGCCATCGCCCGGCAAGCGCCACTCGCTAGGGGCATCATTCCAACAATTATTTTCACCGATCGGTGATTTTAATTGTTACAATATTTCTGCCAAGGACAACGCTGCCGCCCACTTTCTGCAGGTTTGAATCCAAATCCGAAGCAAAAGACCCCTGATAAATACTACGTCTTTTGAATCCTGCCCGGTTGAAATGCTGTGTTCGGCTGTTGGCATTTTATGACAATTATTTTCACCGATCGGTGATTTTAATTGTGGGAATTCGCGGGGGGTTTTTGGGCAGGGCGGGAATGGCTGCCGGAAGGGACTGGCGGCTTTGGCCGGGATTTTGATCCGGTGGGATCGTTTTTCCGTTCAACTCCGATTGTCTTTGGAATTCTAAAATGTGGCGCGGGCGCCTCCTGCGGGCGGACGTCTTTCGATATCAGGCGAGGCGCCTGACCTGCCCAAGCGCCTGCGAAAATCCTGATGCTCTCGGCCATGGGTCTCACCCGAAACCCGATCCCGCCGTCCAAAAGCTTCGTGCCTTTTGTCGCACCGCTCGTTTAACTTCCTTCCGCATGAGATGGCGGTTCCGATCCCTCACTCCACCCGGCGTCGTGGTCGCCCTCGCGCTTCTGTTTGCCCTGCCCGCGCGGGCGCAGAGCATCAAGCAGGTCATCGAATCCCTCACCTCCCCCGCGCAAAACGCCGGAGACGCCGCTCCGCCCAGGCAAGGAGCCTCGGACCAACTTCCCTGGGTGTCCGAGCGCGTCCAGGAAGCCGCTCAACGCCTCGAACTCGCCAGATCCGAAGGCTTCCAAACCAAGGTCCTCGCCGCCGGGTTCCCCGAAAACCGCGCCGCTGAAATCCAGCGCCAGGCCGTCGAGGCCCTGGACTCCTGGACGATCGCCAAGAACCTTCTCGACTGGATCGTGGTCCGCGAAACGGTGGGCGACACGCAGGAGTCGACGCCCTCCGTTCCCTCGAACACCACCGAGGCCCTCGAGCTCGAGCGGGACCGGGCGGACCTCGAAAACCAACTCGCCCGCTTCCAGGCCAATCGGGAAGCCCAGCCCGCCACCGTCGCCCGCGCCGAGCAGGCCAGCCGCGCCGCCCGGCACGATCTCGCAAAACTCCGCCTCGATGCCGAATCCTCCCCCCTCGCCGCCGACGCCCGAGACCGCTTGGATGTCGAAATCCTCCAGGCCACCCTCCGCGAAGACGATGCCAACGCCCAACTCTTCTTCCAGAAATGGCTCGGCTACCGCCTCGAACTCGAATGCGCCGGCATCCAAGCCCGCATCGACGCGATTTCGAAGCGTCTCGCCGATTCCGGCTACAGCCGCCTTCTCGCTCCCCAACGCGCCGCCGCCGAGATCGCCCAAATCGAAAAAAAACTCCCGGACCTCGAAAAACAGGAGCAGCAATTCTCGCAAGCCTTCGATCAATCCGCCCAACGGCTCGCGGAGGCCCGCGCCCGCCTCGACGCCGCCACCGCGAACGGAGCCGCCCCCCCGGCCGATCTGCAGAAGTTGTCCCAGTCCGCCCTCGAGGACTATTCCCGCCACGAATCGCTCCGGAGCGCCGCCCGCGCGCGCGCCTTCGCCCTCCGCCACACCCACGCCCTCTGGAACCGCGTCCTCGACATCCTCCAAAACAACAACCTCGAGACCCTGCAAAAAGCCCGCGCCGACCTCGCCACCCAGATTCCGACCAACCGCGACCTCGACGACCACGTCTCCCGATTCCTTTCCGAAAAACAGGCCGACACCGAGAAATGGCGTCAAGACCTCAAAATGCCGGGCCTCACCTCCTCCGAACGCGCCTCGCTTCAGGACCGGATCAAAAAAAACCAGACCCTCGTCGAGCAACTGCTCGAGGTGAGGGACGAATCCGCCTCGCTTCTGGCCCTCCAGTCCCGCCTCCTCGGTGAAATCGAAACGGAGATCGCCGCCCTCGAGGACCAGCGCCGCTTGAGCGTCGTGCTCCGGAATCTCGGCGACCGCATCCAAGGCCTCTGGAATCTCCAGATCCTCGGCGAAGGCGACCACGAAGTCGCCCTCGGCGACATTGTCACCGCCCTGCTCGCCCTCGCGGCCTCCCTGGTCGCCGCGCGAATCGCCGCACGGCGCATTTCCACCACCCTCGGCCGCCGCCTCGCGCTCCCCGGCTCCCGCATCCACCTCGTCGAAAAACTCACCCTCTACGCCCTCTCGGCGATTTTCGTTCTCATGGTCCTGCAATGGCTCCGGATCCCCCTCACGATTTTCGCCTTCCTCGGCGGCGCGCTCGCCGTCGGCATCGGCTTCGGCTGCCAGAACCTCATCAACAACTTTATCAGCGGCCTCCTCCTCCTCCTCGAACAAAAGATCAACGTCGGCGACCTCGTCGAGGTGGACGGCAACTTCGGCCGCGTGACCGATCTCGGCAGCCGCTGCTCCTCGATCCGCAAGTTCGACGGCGTCGAGGTCCTTGTGCCCAACAGCGCCCTCCTCGAGAAAAACGTCGTCAACTGGACCCTCTCCGATCCCACGCACCGCTTCGATTTCCCCGTGGGCGTGGCCTACGGCTCCGACGTCGACCTGGTCCTGCGCACGCTCCGCGAGGCCCTCGAAGCCCAACCCGAAATCCTCCGCGAACCCGCTCCCGAGGTTTCCTTCGAAAACTTCGGCGAGAGCACGCTCGACTTCCATGTCTACTATTGGCTCGTGGTCGGCACCCACAGCGCCCGCGACATCGGCACGCAACTCCGCGTGCGCATCGACCGCCTGTTCAACGACCGCGGAATCGTCCTCGCCTTCCCCCAGCGCGACGTCCACCTCGTCGCCGCCAAGCCCATCCAGGTTCGCCTCGAAAACCAATAGCCTCCCATCGATCCTCCCCCGTGGCGGAATTTTGAAAACATTTCGAAGGCGGCCGGCGAGGCCTTGCAGTGCCCC
>CAZVPK010000223.1:0-3229 GCA_964628505.1 uncultured Chthoniobacter sp. | reverse complement strand
TTGTCAGGTCCGGGACGGCCCGCGCAAACACGCCGACCCGTCGCCCGCACTCGCCGCGCCATTTTCGCAATTGACTTGCATGTTTCCGGTGGGGACAAATTCCCGCGATGAAATTCGTTTTCACCCTGGCCCTCCTGCTCGCCGCCACTGCGGCTTGGGCCGATCCGGTCCGCGTGGCCTCACTCAGCACCGTGATGGCGGACCTGGCCCGCGACATCGGCGGGGATCGCGTGGAGGTCGTCGAAATTGTTCCGCCGGGCATCGATCCGCACATCTTCGAACCCACCCCCGGCGACCTCAAAAAAATCACCGCCTCGCAAATCCTCCTCGCCGCCGGCCTCGGATTCGAAGGATATCTCGAACGCCTCCGCGGCACGTTCTCGAAAAGCGGGGTCCGCGTCGTCACCGGCGGCGATGTGGTCGCCCCGATCGAGGGCTCCTGCGCGGCCCATGACCATTCCGGACACGACCACCACCATCACGGCGAAAATTGGGACCCTCACTGGTGGCACAGCGTTTCCAACACCCAAGCCGTCGCCCGCCAGATCCGAGACGCCTTTTCGGAGGTGGATCCCGAAGGACGCTCCCTCTACGAGAAAAACGCCCGGGACCTCGACCGGCGGCTCTCCGACCTCTCGAAATGGATCCGCCTTCAAATCGCCTCCCTTCCGAAATCCCAACGCGTCCTGGTCACCTCGCACGACGCCCTCGGATACTTCGCCAAGGACCACGGGTTCACCATCCTGCCGGTTCAGGGAATTTCCACCTCCGACCAACCCTCGTCCCAAAAAATCCGCGCCCTGATCGAGGTCATCAAAGAACGCCGGGTCAAAGCCATCTTCGCCGAGAACATCGAAAATCCCAAAGTCCTCGAGCAAATCACCGCCGAAACCGGCGCGAAACCCGGCGGCGTGGTTTACGCCGACGGCCTCGGAAAAGGGGATGCCGACACCTACGGGAAGATGATGCGCCACAACACGACCACCATCGTGGAGGCGCTCCGCTAGCGCCATGCGGGGATTTCCCTTGCTGCGATTGCTGCTGGCGGGAGCCGCGCTGGCCTTGCTCGGCGCTCCCGTTTGGATGCTCACCCGCGAAAAACCGCGCGCCTCCGCCCCGTCTCCGCAAACCGTCCCCGACAGGACCGCCGCCTTCCACGTCGTCCTCGCCACCACGACTCCGGCCGTCCTTCGCGCAATGGCCGCCAACCAACCCACCGCCTCCTCGGAGCAACCCGTGCTGCGGTTCGAGACCGCCTTCGAAATGAACGCCGCCCAACCCGAGGACCTCGCCGTCTTCGCCGACTTCACCGACAAATCCACGCCCCATGCGCTCCGCGTCGAGGTCCGGGTGGATGGAAATATCCTCGCCGATCCCACATTCTGGGGCACCGGCCTCGTGGAGGACGTCGTGGAGATCCCCCCGCCATGAACCACGAACTCGCACTCGTCGATGTCACGGTGAGCTACAACCGCATTCCCGCCGTCCACCACCTCACGGCGACCTTCCGCTGCCGCTCCTGCGTCGCCCTTCTCGGACCCAACGGCGCCGGAAAAACCACCCTCCTCAAAGCCATCGCCGGCCTCCTTCCGCTCGAGACCGGCCACATCCGCTTCCGCGGCCACGAGGTTGAAAAAACCGCCTCCAGCGCCATCGCCTACGTCCCCCAGCGCGAGGCCGTCGATTGGGATTTTCCCGTCACCGTCCGCGGACTCGTCGAGATGGGCCGCTATCCCGCCCTGGGAAATTGGGGCCGCTTCGGCGCGAAGGATGCCGCCGCGGTGGACGAGGCGCTCCGCGTCTGCGATCTCGAGGACCTCGCGGACCGCCAGATCTCGGCCCTCTCCGGCGGCCAGCAACAACGCGTCTTTCTCGCCCGCGCCTGGGCCCAACAGGCGGAAATCTATCTGCTCGACGAACCCTTCACGGGCCTGGACCGCAACGCCACCGAGGCCTGCGCCGCCGCCATGCGACGCCTGAGGGACTCCGGCAAGCTCGTCATGGCCTCGCACCACGACTTGAAAAGCGTCGAGGCGCTCTTCGATTCCATCCTCCTCCTCAACGGCGAACTCGTCGCCAGCGGTCCCACCGCCCAGGCCTTCACTCCCGACAACCTCGACCGCGCCTACGGCACCCACGTCTTCAGCGGAACCGCCCACCAACACCACCACCACGAATGAACTGGCTCTGGGAACCCTTCGAATACGAGTTCATGCGCCGCGCCCTGCTCGCCTGCGTGCTGGTGGGTTTCACCAACGGATTCCTCGGCGCGTTCGTGGTCGTGCGGCGACTGGCCTTGATGGCGGACGCCCTCTCGCACTCGCTCCTGCCGGGCCTCGCCCTGGCCGCGATCGTCGCCGGGCTTTCCCCGGCCGGTCTGTTGCTGGGGGGATTGCTCGCGGCCGTTTTTGTCGCGCTCGGCGGACATCTCATCTCGCGCAGTTCCCGCGTGAAGGAGGAAACCGCCATCGCCGCCCTTTACATCGTCGCCTTCGCGATCGGCATCGCGATCATCAAATACTCGGGAGTCAAGGTGAGCCTCGACCACTTCCTCTTCGGCAACATTCTTGGCGTGGGCGACAGCGACCTCTGGACGAGCTACGCCATCGCCTGTGTGGCCGTGCTATTGCTGCTCGCCTTCCAGCGTCCGCTTTTGCTCACCATGTTCGAGCCCGCGGTCGCGCGGACCCTGGGGATTCCAACCGGAATGTTGCTGGGATTGCTCATGGTTTTGATCGTTCTGGCGATGGTCTCGTCGCTCCAGGCGGTGGGGGTCTTGCTCTCGCTCGGCCTTTTGATCCTCCCCGCGGCCACGGTCTACCTCCTCAGCGACTCGTTCGACACGATGGTCTGGGGCGGCGCGGCGCTGGGAACCACCGGCGCCGTGGCGGGACTCCTGGTTTCCTTCCACGCCAACATCCCCTCGGGCCCCGCGATCGTCCTCATCCTCGGGGCGGTCTTCCTCGCCGCCTACCTCTTCGGCCCCCGCTACGGCATCGTCAGCCGCCACCTCAAACGCCGCCACCTCCACGAGGAATCCCTCGAACGCTGGAAAGACAAATAACACCAACGGCCGTCTTCCCTCGGGCATTTGGCACGGCCGGATGATTTCATCAAAAGCGGCCACGCCCGCGGAATTCCAGGAGGGACCTGCTTCTCCGCTTCGCTCCGGTTGCCCTCCCGGGTCACACGTTCGTCTTTCCCGATCGCAGAACGCCCAGGAGGGACC
>CAZVPK010000222.1:0-3230 GCA_964628505.1 uncultured Chthoniobacter sp. | reverse complement strand
ATTTCCCAACGATCGATTTCCAACAACTGCGCCGGGAACTGCAGCATGAACTGCAGCGCATAGAGCGTTTCGCCCATCGGCGGCAAGGCGGCCTCGGCGGTGATGGTGGAGTCATCGAGGGTTCCCGCAACATGGATTTGCAGCGGAACCTTGGCCGCTTCCTCGAGGAAGTAGGCGTTCGGTCCGGCACTGCCGCTTGTCATGGCGCTGGTCGCCAAGGCCATCGGGGCGAAGGATGGCTGGGCCGCGGGCGTTGGCAAATCCTCGGGCGGTTGATCCAACCCGGCGACGATGCGAAGGATTTTCGTGAGGTCGCCGGAATCGATTCCGCCGGATCCGTTCAAGTCGTTGAGTTCGGCGTCCCATGGACGCTTCTTGGATGGCGTGTTAATCAAGGTCTGGATCACCGCGGCATCCCCCGTGTCGATTTGCCCGTTGCCGTTGGCATCGGCCTTCTTTCCGCGGGCCGTTACGGTGATGACCGTGGAACTTCCATCGGTGGGGTCGGTGTGTTGGTTGCCGTTTCCATCACTCGTTTCAAGAACCTCCAGATTCACGATGCTGTCGATGGTCTGGCCAGCGGGCAGGCTGCGGGCTCGGAGATTCAACTCGCCGACGAGGAAGGTGCCGGAGTTGATCGTCGAACCGGCTCCGCTGTAGAGCACTTGGACAAAATTTCCGCCAATCGTGACACTTCCGCCAGCCTGCATGGCTTGCCCGCTGAAGGAGAATCCCGGGTCGGTGAACACCTCGGGGTCAAAGTGGAATCGAACCGAGAACCCACCCACATCGCCGGGGCTTTCGAGGCGGAGTTGGACATTGATTTTCTGACCATCGTTGACCTTCAAGGTGTCCTCGGTGTGGAAGGCGCGAACGGCGTTCCAATCCAGAAGAACCTCCGCGATGGCGGAGTTGCCACGGGTGTCGGTGGCCTCGATGGCGAAATGGTTTTCCCCTCTCAAAAGCTCCACATCGGGCACGAGGAAGTTGCCTTCGCCGTCAAGAGGGAGGGCTCCCTGCTCCTCGCCGTTCAAGAACCAGACCGCTTCGGCGACTTCCGTGTTGTCGGTGATTTGACCCGCAAAGTCGGTCTTTTTGCGCGAGGGCGGATTTTCGCTGGTCGGCGTGTCGATCCGGATGACGGGCGGGGCCGCGTCCACGAAGGTCGCGTGGATCGAGAGGTTGCGGTCGAGAATGATCGAGAGGGGATTGGTTTGCCCCTCGGCATCGCCGCTCCACCCATCAAAGGCGAAGCCCTCCTGCGCGATGGCTTCGAGGACAACCGGCGTGCCAATCGGCAGAACCGGCGCGTCCGGCGAAACCTCGACCCCGCCACCAGCGGAAGCCGTAACGGAGATCGACCTCGGAGCTTGGGAAGACGCGCCGTTCAATCTCACAAAGAAGGCGTCGCTGTAGCCGGAGGGGGCCGGGATTTCAAACTCTCCCACCGTGAAACCGGACTCGGCATAGCCCACGACATGCAGACCGCCGAGGGTGGAGTGGGTGAGGCCGCGCGTATATTCGTTGTTTTCGCCGCCGAAGCCTCGAATCCACTTCACATCGCCCGATCCGTCGAATCGCGCGAGGAAGCCATCGGCGGTGATTCCGAAGCTGTTGGAGGCGCTGTGTTGGCCCGCTTGGATGCTGCTGGATTTGAAGTAACCGGCCGCGTAAATCCTGCCCTCGTCGTCCGAGGCGAGGCTCACGGCCATATCCTCCTCGTCGCCGCCGAGGGATTGGGCCCAGGTCCAGCCGGCATGGGTTTGGTAGCGGGCGACGAATCCGTCGGTCGAACCCGAGTCCGCCAATTCCAAATCACCCAACGAGAGACCCGCGGCTTGAGAACCGGCGGCGTAGAAGCCGCCATCCCCGTCGGCGAGCAGGGAATTCAATTGATCCGCCCCGCGACCGCCGTGGGACATGGCATTCGAAACCTCGCCGGTTTCGGTATTCACCAAGGCCACGAAGATGTCCTTGCCGCCCTCGGAGACGAGTTGCGAGCCGCCGATTTCCATGGAACCGAGGTAGGTGCCGCCCCACCAGAGCGCGCCTTGCGGTCCGTTGGCCAGAGCCGTGCCGGAATCCGAGCCCGCCCCGCCGGTGAGATTCACCCATTGCCAGGAGCCATTCGCTCCGAGCCGCGCGAGAACGGCTTCGTAATTTGCGGAACCGCTTCCCGCAGGAACCTCCAGATCGCCAAAGGTCCCACCGTTGTCGGGCATGGCACCGGTGACAAACACATCACCTTGCGGACCGACGATCAAGGCGCCAAGGGATTCATTGGCCGAACCGCCTCCGGTGGCCACCCAGCGGATGGCTCCGTTCATGTCGAAGGCGGCCACGAAAAGATCTGCGCCACCATTGGAAGCCACACTGCCGGTTCCGAAATCCACGGTTCCCGTGAAGGTGCCGCCGACATAGATCGTTCCATCGGGTGCGATGTCGATGCGGGCGGGCTTCACTTGCGAGCCGGCGGCCCCGAAAGAAACCGCCCACTCGGGAGTTCCATACGGGCTGTGACGGACGAGGAAACCATCGCGCGAGCCTTCGCTGACAAGTGTGCTTCCGGCAAAGGCAAAAGAGCCCGAGAAATCGCCCACGGAAACAAACCCGCCATCGGGCGAGGCTCCCGTGTCTGTGGCTCCGGCCACCGCCGCTCCGCTTCCGCCGACCCCGAGACTGGAGCCGCCGGTGAAGCTTTGCTCCGGCGAGGCATCGGGCGGTTCGGATTTGGTGAAGATTGCTTGGATCGTGAGATTCGAAGTCACCGAAATCGAGAGAACCGGGTTCGTCTCCGAAACATTCCCCGCCCAGCGAACGAAACGATAGCCTTCGTTGGGAGTGGCACCGAGTTGGAGTTGGGTCCCTTGTCGGTAGCTGATTCCGCTCGTCCCAGGCGATACTGACCCGCCCGGGGTGGCGGTCACGGTCACCGAGTATTCGGGAAGCGGTTGGTAGGTGATCGTTCGAGTGGCCACAGGGCTTTGGTTCCCCATCGCATCGCGGGCCCGGAATTCGAAGGTGCTCGATCCCAGAGGGAGCGTCAGAGGCAGCGACCAAGCGAACGGCGAGGCTGAACCGCTCAATTCAATCTGTGTCCAAGCGGAGGAACCTGCCGAACGGTATTCCAGAATTGGCAGGCCATTTTCCTCCGAGACTGTTCCGCCATAAACGAAGGAGGGGTCTTCGACGATCACTCCATCCTCGGATTGCTCATCCCATGCGATGAC
>CAZVPK010000221.1:0-3260 GCA_964628505.1 uncultured Chthoniobacter sp. | reverse complement strand
CCGCTTCGCTCCACCCTTCGGGCTGCCTGCGGCAGTCTCCCGAGCGCCTACCCTCGGCGCCTGGGTGCCCTCCCGGACCAAACCTTCGTCTTTCCCTCGGAACGAATGCGCTGGTGCGCGGGCTTTGTCAGGTCCGGTGCGGCTTGCGCAAACACACTGATCCGGCTCTGACAAGCGGAGCCCTCCTCGCAAAGCGCAAGCGATGCCTTTACCGGAAGTTCAAAACGAACGGCTATTGGTATAAGATCGGCCTTATGAGAATTGCCGTTTACAGCTCCAAACCCCACGACCGCGAGTTTCTCACACCCGGCGCCCACGAGTTCGTGTTCCTCGAGCCCCGGCTCGATCTCCGAACCGCCGGACTGGCCAAGGGGTTCGAGGTCGCCTGTCTGTTTGTGCACGACACCGCCGATGCGCCGGTGATCGATGTGCTCGCGGAGGGCGGGTGCCGCCTCATTGCCCTGCGCTGCGCGGGATTCAACAATGTGGATATTTCCGCCGCCGCCGGGCGGGGCCTGGTGGTTTGTCGCGTGCCGGAATACTCGCCGCACGCCGTCGCCGAGCACACCGTCGCCCTCCTGCTGGCCCTCAACCGGAAAATCCACAGGGCGCATTCGCGCATCCGCGAGGGGGATTTTTCGATCAGCGGCCTCATGGGTTTCGACCTCCACGGCAAAACAGTCGGCGTGGTCGGCACCGGCCGCATCGGCGCGGCGTTCATCCGCATCATGCTGGGTTTCGGCTGCCGCGTCCTGGCCCACGATCCCTTCCCCGATCCCTCGCTGGTCCAAGCGGGCCTCGAGTATACCGACCTGCCCGGCCTGCTGGCCGCCAGCGACGTGTTGAGCCTCCATTGCCCCCTCACACCCGGGACCGAGCAACTTGTCCGCGCCGAGACCATCGCGTGCATGAAGCCCGGAGTGGTCCTGCTCAACACCAGCCGCGGAAAGCTCATCCACACGCCCGATGTGGTGAAGGCCCTCAAGCAAGGCCGCATCGGGGCCCTCGGGATCGATGTCTACGAGGAGGAAACCGGCGTCTTTTTCGAGAACCTCTCGAACACCATCATCACCGACGACGTGCTCATGCGGCTCACCACATTTCCCAACGTGATTGTCACAAGCCACCAGGGTTTTTTCACGCGCGAAGCGGTGAGGAACATCGCCGCCACCACGCTGGCGAACATCGACGAGTTCGCCGCCACGGGCGATTGTTCGAACCGCGTGTCTCCGCCTTGAGGAAACAAGGCGGCTGGTTTTTCAAAAAAAATTTCAGCGCTCCTCCGGAAACCCCCCGAGCGGCTTCGCCCTCAGCGGCCGCCCGGCGAGCGGTTCTCCGCGCGCATGCAATTTCTCCGAAATCGCCGCGGTGATCATCCGCGCCGTCCGCCGCGCATCGGCGGAAAGCCCCGAGGCCGCCAACTGCGCCGCCAGCCTCGGCGCCGCTCCAAACGGCCCGCCGAACAACGCCCCCGGCTCCGCGTTCGATCCCCCCGTCGTTTCGAACTCCGCCACGGTTTCCATCCCCCCCCGCGCATTCGGCCGCAGCACCACCACCGCCGCCTCCGTCTTCGTTCCCCCCAGCCCGAATCCCACGAGAGCCCTCAGCGCCCGGCTTCCCTGGTTCAATCGCGTGAACCGACCCTCCACCACCCACACATCCCCGGCGGCGATTTTTTCATCCGCCCCCGCCGCCACCGCCGGCGCGACATGCTTCGAGAGCCGCTCCGCAAGCCGCCGCGCGAAGTCCTCCGGGAATTTCCGTTCGAACTCCGCCAGCCCGTCCCCCTCGCGGTCCACCCTCGGAATTCCCCGTTCCAAGGCGAACGGCCTCACATAAATTTTCTCCGGCGCCTCCGGCTCCGCATCCCTCCACTCCCGCTTGGACAGGCTCACCGAGGCGCACCCGCCCAGAGCCCACACCCCCGCCGCGCACACCAGAAAACGGATAAACATCCCCATCGCCCCACCTTCCCCCATGTTCCCTCCCGCCGCAAGCAACCCCCGCCTTCCGCTTTCGGTTGCGCCCGCGCCGCCCCGCGCCTACCTTCCCCGCCCATGGACCAGATGCCCGCCAACCTCGCAAAAATCCTCGCCCCGCTCGCCATCCTGCTTGTCGCCGCCTTCGCCATTCTTTCCAGCATGGCCGTCATCGTGGAAAGCGGCCATGTCGGAGTCGTCCGCACCCTTGGCGCGGTCCAACCCGTCGCCCTCCGCGAAGGCTTCCACTTCAAAAAACCCTTCATCGACCAGGTCGAGCAAATGGACATCCGCCTCACCGCCAGCCGCGAGCAGGCCACCGCCGCCTCGAAGGATCTCCAGACCGTCACCACCCAGGTCACCACACAGTTCTCCCTCAACGGCGAACTCGCCCCGCAGATCTACCAAAAAATCGGCACCCTCCCCAAAGTCGCCGTCTCGCTCGTCCAGCCGGCCATCCAGGAATGCGTGAAAGGCGTCACCGCCAAATTCACCGCCGAGGAACTCGTCACCAAGCGCGAGTTCGTGAAACAGCAGATCCAGGAGGCCCTCGTCAACTTCCTCAACAACACCCTTCGCGAAAAAGACCTCCTCAACTCCATCAACATCGCCAACCTCGCCATCACCGATTTCAACTTCTCCGAGGAGTTCAACCGCGCCATCGAAGCCAAGGTCAAGGCCGAGCAAATGGCCCTCCAGGCCAAGAACGAAAAACTCATGCGCGTCACCCAGGCCGAGGCCGCCGCCGAGGAGCGCAAGCTCGCCGCCTCCGCCGAAGCCTTCTCCACCGAGGTCCAATCCAAGGCCCGCGCCGACGCCATCCAGCGCGAATCCGCCGCCCTCCAGCAAAGCCCCCAGATCATCCGACTCCGCGCCATTGAAAAGTGGGACGGCACCCTCCCCCGCATCTCAGGCCAAACCGCCGTTCCTTTCATCAACATCGACGAATTCGCCCGCGACACCCCCGCCCGCCCCGCGCCCTGACCCCGCCCTCCCCGTCCCGGACACCCTTCCGCCAAAACCCTTCCCGATTTTTTCTGCGAAATTTTGTTGCCTCCGTGTCCGCTCGGGGCCAATGTAACCTCCTGCCCCGCTTATGAACACGAGCCTCAAGCCCCGACAAGTTTTTCCCACCCTCGTTTTGGTTCTCCTCGCGGTCCTTGCCGGAACCGCCCAATCCTTTGCCCAGCAAAACGATCCCGACCAAGTCGAAGACGGCACCAGCTCCGACCGCAAGCCCGGCATCACCGTCATCGTCGAAGCCACCGGTTCGGTGCAGGT
>CAZVPK010000220.1:0-3287 GCA_964628505.1 uncultured Chthoniobacter sp. | reverse complement strand
GGTGAAGGCCGCCATCGCCGCGTGATTTTTGGGATGGGGGCGGCTGCGCCGCAAAGAAGGGGGCATTCCCGTCCCGGGCGTGTGGGGCGGTGGCGAGGCAAGGTTTTCGATACGGAGCCACAAGGTCCCGGGGAGCGCGGTCGCCCTCGACCGCTGTCGGGTGCGCCCCGCGCCCGACTGGTCGGAAAATTTCACCGGCCTGCGGCCGCATTTTTCCCAAATCAGCCCGCGGGGGCGCGTGCTGGTGCGCCCGAGGCGGGCGCGGTCCCCGGGACCTGGCGCCGCCGCGCCATTTTTCTTTTTCCCAAAACCGGCCGGTAGGGTTTTGTTGATCTCTTCATGCTGACCGCCCATCTCCCCGGATCCCAATCCTCCCCGTTCGATGCCCTCGGCGACTCGGAGTCTCTCTTCCGCATTCTTGAGAATCTTCCCATGGCGCTCGGCGTGGCGGAGCCGGTGCTGCCGGACGGGACGATTCCCCCCGACGCGTCGGTGACCTTTTACAACAAAAAGTGGCGCGACCTCTTCGGCTTCGGCACGGATGAGGTGAAGACTGTCACGCAGGCGACCGAGCGGCTTTATCCGGACCCCGAGATGCGGCGGCGCAACATCGCCTGGCGCGAAAGCGTGGCGGCGCGGGCGCGGGAGACCGGCCGGGCGGTGAATGCCGTGGAACTCGTGGCCATGGGCGCGGCGGGAAAATGGATTCATGTGATTTCCAGCACCACGATGGTGGAGGGCAAGATGCTCGTCTCGATGGAGGACATCACCGCGCGCAAGCAGGCCGAGCAGGCGCTGGAGCAGGCTTTGGCCAACGAGGCCGGGTTGCGCGCCGCGGCCGAAGCGGCCCGGGAGGCGGCGGAGCGGGCCGACAGGGCGAAAAGCCTCTTCCTCGCCAGCATGAGCCACGAGGTGCGCACGCCGCTCACCTCGCTCATCGCGCTGGCACGGGTTTTCTGCCTCGAAAGCGAGAAGCTGCAACTGCCGCAAGCCTTCGCGGAATTGCTCGAGCAAATCCAATCCGGCGGCGAATACCTCAACCTCATTCTCACCAATTTGCTCGAGGTCTCCGCCCAGGAGGCCGGCAAGGCGCGCGTGGAGGCGGAGGAGTTTTTCGTGGCCGACTGGGCCTCGGACATCGCAAACATTCTGGGCCCGATCGCGGCGGCGAACGGCGTGAAGCTGGAATGGAGCGGCCCTGCGGACGCCGATGCGAAATTCCGCACCGACCCGCTGCGGCTCTCGCAAATCCTGCTCAACCTCGGGCACAACGCCGTCAAATTCTCGGGCGGCGGCGGGCGCACGGTGCGGGTGGGGATTTCGCTTTGCGGAAAAAACCTGGAGGTCCGCGTGCGCGACGAGGGGCCGGGCATCGATCCCGCCAGATTGCCGTCGCTCTTCGGCGAATTCGAGCAGAGCGAGGTGAGGGGTCCGCGCCACGAACGCGGCGTGGGACTCGGCCTCGCCGTGGTGGCGCGGAATGCGGAACTGCTCGGCGGCTCGGTGCGGGCGCAAAATGTCCAGCCGACGGGAATGGAATTCACGCTCTCGCTGCCGCCGCTGCCGGAGCCCGAGCCATGAGGACAAATGCCCGCCAAGTCGGATTGGTCGACGACAGCCCGCATGAGCGCTTGCTGCTTCGGACCATGCTCGAGCGGTTGCCCGACATCGAGATCGCCGGCGAGGCGTCGGATTTGAAGGCCGCGAAGGCGCTGCTGGAGCGGCCGGGACTGGATGTGGTGTTTTTGGACATCGAGCTGGGACGCGAGAACAGCTTCTCGCTCCTGCGCGGCGCGGGGAAGCTGCCGCCTGTGGTGTTTACCACCGTGCACCGCCAATTCGCCCTCTCCGCCTTCGAGGTGGAGGCGGTGGATTATTTGGTGAAGCCGGTGCGCGAGGACCGCCTGTTGCGGGCTTTGGCGAAGGTGGACGCCTTGGCGGGGCGCTCCGCCACGGTGCGGGTGACCATCGAGCGCGGCGGTTCGGACCGCCATCTGGTGCCTCTCGACTCGATCCTGGCTGTGGAGGCGGATGGAAAACATTCGAGGGTCCATCTGGCGTCCGGAAGCCATCCCGACCGCCGCAGCCTCAGGGATTGGGAGGTTCTGCTGGCCAAAGGGGTGGCGGAACGGGTCGACCGCTCCACGCTGTTGAGGCTTGAGTCGGTGCTCGCGGTGAAGCCGTATGGTCGCGGCGCGAGGATTTCGTTCCGAAATTCCCCGCTGGTTCTGGAACTCGGCCGGGCGGCAACCGAAAGATTGGCGGAGGTGCTGCCCGCCTGAGTGCGGGAAAACAGAAGCGGCTCCTTAAATACCCACTGATGGGTATTGCGAAAAGGGAGCGGAAGGGGTCGGCGTATCCGATCCCTTGTTTTGACAAACGCGGCCATGCGCGTATTCGTTTTTGTGTGACAAAAATTCTGACGGTCCGCCTCCCTGCAGGATTACACGACAAGGCGGAGGCTCGCGCCATGCGGTTGGGGCTGGATCGTGCCAAATATATCCGTTCCCTCATCGAAGAGGATCTTTCCGGGGCCCGCGATAAAACCCAACGCGTTTTTGCGTCCGAGGACCTCGTCGGCCTTTACGACGGCGACACCGGGCCGGCCACAAACGCCTCCGCCCGCGAGCGCCTGCGCGCCCGGGCCGCCGCACGCCGGTGAAGGAAATTGCCGATACCGGCCTCATCGTGGCCTTTTTCCATCGCAACGATCCGTTCCACTCCTGGGCGGCCGCGGCCTTTCGCGCGCGGGCACCGTTTTTCACCTGCGACGCGGTTCTCGCCGAGGCGGGCAGTTTTTTTCCTGAACCCACAGGCCTCCTGCGCTTGGTTGCGCGGGGGGATTTGGTGCTCGATCCCGGTTTTGTTCTGGAAAAAGAGTTGCCCGCCGTTCTCGCACTCGCCACGAAATATGCCGACCGGCCGATGGACCTTGCAGATGCCTGCCTGGTCCGGATGGCGGAACTCTTTCCCAAGTCGCGCATTTGGACGATCGACCGGAGCGACTTCTCCACCTATCGCCGCAACGGACGCCACATGATCCCCTGCGAGTTTCCCGATTCCGTAGGACGACCGAGGGAAAGAGATTAATCCCGCAAAAGCGGGCCCCCTGCGGCGTGGCGTTGCAACCAATTGTTTTCGAAAGGCGCTGCCGCGCCGCTTGCGCGGTCAGCGTCTCCCATCGTTCCAAAGGGTCGGCTCGCCGTAGCGGACCCAAGCTTCAGGCGCGAACGCGCCGTCTCCGGAACAGGGTCGGCTTCGCCGCGGGAGTGGGACGGCACGGCGGC
>CAZVPK010000219.1:0-3293 GCA_964628505.1 uncultured Chthoniobacter sp. | reverse complement strand
GTGGATTTTTCGAGGTCTTGCAGGGCGAGGTCGAGGAGGCTGCCGCGCTCGGGGGACATTTGCTGGCGCATGGTGGAAATGGCCCGGCGGGCGCGGACTTTTTTGCCGTCGCGAAGGAGGGCTTCGAGAAACGGCAGGGCGACCTGCTGGAGGAAATCGCCGCCGCCCTGGTCGCCGAGGGCGTGGAGCTGGCGGTGGAACTCGGCGGCGGCGGTGTCGAGATTTCCGGTGGCGAGGGCGGCCTCCATTTTTTGCGCTGCGGCGGCGACGCTGAGATCGGAGCGGTTGCGGCGGTTCTGGAGGAGGACGGCCCGCTCGAGGTTCGCGGCGGTGGTGGCGTTGCCGCCTTCGCGGTGGAGTTCGGCGAGGGCGTTTTGGTGGCGGACTTTCACATCGGGGGTGGAGGCGAAGCGCCGGACGGCCTCCTCGTGGTGGCGGAGGCGCTCGGGGAGCGGCGCGGCGGTTCGCGCGAGAAATTCGGCCCTCCGGTCCCAGGCGTCGGGATTTTGGGGACAGGTTTGAATGGCGCTGGCCAGGGCGGCGTCCGCGCGGGCGGGGTCGCCGAGTTTTTCAAAGAGGGCCGCCATGGCCAGGTCGTTGCGGGAGGCGGCGAATTCGGGTTTGTCGCGGAAGCGCGCGGCGAGGAGCTTGAGTTCGTGGTCGCTGATGGGCTCCCAGGTTTGGGGATCGAGCGCCTGGCCGACGGCGTAGTTCTGGTTCGAGTAGCGGCCGGCATCGAGTTCCCAGAGGTCGTCGCGTTTCATGAAGCCGAACCAGGCGTGGCCTCCGTCGCGGCCCTGGCCGGTGAAGAAGAGGGTGGGAAGGCCGCGGGCCTTGCCGGCGATCGCGGCGTAGTAGGCCTGGTCCACGCAGATGCCGCCCTGTTTGCGGATTTCCTCGAGCGTGTAGGGGGCGTGGTTCCAAACGAATTTTTGCGAGTCGGCGCGGTCCTTGCGGTAGCGGACCTGCGAAAAGGCGCGGTGGAAATTCGCGCGGACGAGTCGGATGTTTTTGCGGGCCCAGACGAGTTCGGACTCGGCGACAAAGGCGTCGACGACGAATTTGAGTTGGCCGGGCGAGAGTTGGCGGGGGTCGAGTTCGAGTTGGCGGGATTCCCGGGCGCGGATCCAGCGGTCGAATTGGAGTTCGACGGGCGGAATTTCCTTGGGGACGAGCGGGGCGGCGACCTGCGCGTGGGGCCAGGTGTCCGGGAGGGCGGAATCGTTGACCACGGCGAGGGCGATGGCGAGGGAGCCGTATTCGCGCCACGACTCGGGGCGGGACTCGCGGAGGGCGCGGAGGTTTTCGAGCACCAGCGGGGCGTGGTCCTTTTCGGACATCGTGGAGAGGAGCGCGTGGAGCAGGGCGGGATCGGAAAGGAGTTCCCGGGCCAGCGCGGGCCCGGCGATGTCGCCGAGCGTTCCGTCGGCCCACTTCGCGCCGCGAGGCAGGGCGGCCTGGAGGAGCTGGTCGCGGATTTGCGGATGCCCGGCCATGGAGGCGGCCTCGGCCTCGGGAATGGCGGCGAAATTCGAGGGCGGAGTCTGGCCGGGGGAGAGGAAGAAGAGTTTGCCGGTGCCGGGTTCCCGGAAGAAATGGCGCCGGACGAGGGCGGCGTTTTCCCCCGCGCAGGATTTGGCGAGGAGTTCGCACGCGTTTTGAAGATCGAGCCAGGCGGCGAAGGACTCGTTGCCGGAAATGCCGGGGCGTCCGTTTCCTCCGGGGGTGTAGGCGGCGGCGAGGGCGCGGGAGAGACGGCCGGAGGCGTCGGCCCAGCCCGGCTTGGCGAGCGAGTCGATGTCGGAGGACGCCGGCGGCTTTTCAAGATCGAACGCGGGGACATGGGCGGTCGCCAGGCACAGGATTGGGAAAACCAGGAGGAGTCTTGTCACGCAGGACATCCTTCCACCGTGCGGCGAAGCGCGCAAGGGCCCGGGGCGCCCGCAGGCTCGCCCGGCGGAGTCGCGGGTTGCCAAGCCCCGGCCATTGTGGCTCTAATCATCTTTCCTTCCCTATGAGCCAAAACATCGAATCCCACCTGGACGAAAAACGCGTCTTCAAACCCTCCAAGGAATTTTCCCGCGCGGCCGAAGTTTCGAGCTTCGCGGATTACAAAAAACTCCACGCGAAATCCCTCAAGAACCCCGAGAAATTCTGGGCCGGCGAGGCCGCGCGCCTCCTCTGGCGCAAGAAGTGGAAGAAGGTGCTCAAGTGGAAGCTCCCCTACGCCGAGTGGTTCGCGGGCGGACAACTCAACGCGAGCGAGAACTGCCTCGACCGCCACCTCGACGGTCCGCGCCGCAACAAGGCCGCCATCATTTGGGAAGGCGAACCCGGCGAGAAAAAGACCCTCACCTACCACCAACTCCATCGCGAGGTCTGCGTCTTCGCGAATATTCTCAAGCGCAACGGCGTCAAAAAAGGCGACCGCGTTTTGATCTACATGCCGCTCGTTCCCGAGGCGGTCGTCGCCATGCTGGCCTGCGCCCGCATCGGTGCGGTGCACACCGTGGTCTTCGGCGGCTTCAGCAGCGATAGCATCAAGGACCGCCTCGCCGACAGCGGAGCGAAGGTGGTTGTCACCGCCGATGGCGGCTACCGCCGCGGCCAGATCGTCCCCCTCAAGCAAAACGTGGACCACGCCCTCGAGGGCAACAAGGACGTCGCCCGAGTGATCGTCGCCCGGCGCCTCGGACTGGATGTGGCGTTCCGGGAGGGACGCGATGTCTGGTGGCACAGCGAGGCCCAGCATGTCGGCTCCGACTGCCCGGCCGTGCCGCTCGACAGCGAGCATCCTCTTTTCATCCTTTATACAAGCGGCTCCACGGGCAAACCGAAGGGAATTCTCCACACCACCGGCGGCTACATGGTCGGCACCTCGGCCACCACCCGCCACGTCTTCGATCTCAAGGAAAACGACATCTACTGGTGCACCGCGGACGTCGGCTGGATCACCGGCCACAGCTATCTCGTCTACGGCCCGCTCTCCAACGGCGCCACCTGCCTGCTCTACGAGGGCGCGCCGAACTGGCCCGAGCCCGACCGCTTCTGGAAAATCATCGCCGAGCACGGCGTCACCATCCTCTACACGGCCCCCACCGCGATCCGCGCCTTCATGAAATGGGGCGACGAATGGCCCGCGAAGCACGACCTCTCCTCGCTCCGCCTCCTCGGCTCCGTCGGCGAACCGATCAATCCCGAGGCCTGGATGTGGTATCACAAACACATCGGCGGCGGCCGTTGCCCGATCGTGGACACCTGGTGGCAGACCGAGACCGGTGCGATTTTGATCA
>CAZVPK010000218.1:0-3319 GCA_964628505.1 uncultured Chthoniobacter sp. | reverse complement strand
ACGAAGGCCTTCCCTACGATGACGCCGACTGGCAGCGCGAATGCATGTTCGACCGAGGCTTCCAGCCCGGCCCGGCGCAAGGCAACAAACTTGCCGCCACCGACGCGCCCCTCTACCAGCACATCGCCAAACTCAACGCCGCCCGCAAAGCCCACCCCGCCCTCACCCGCGGCTCCTTCACCGAGCGTTGGCAGAGCGGCTCCGCCGGCCCCTACGCCTTCACCCGCGTGCTTCAAGACCAGGAAGCCCTCGTCGCCTTCAACACCGGTGACAACCAAAGCGCCGTCATCAATCCCCAGGTCGCCAAACCCAACGGCACCGAATTCACCAACGTCCTCAACCCCTCCGAAAAAGTCACCGTCAGCGGCGGCCGCATCAGCTTCTCCCTGGCCGGAAAGGACACCAAAATCTTCGTCGCCGGCTCCCTCTCCAAACCCTCCGAGGCCCGCGCCACCAGCGACGCCTCGAACGTCACCATCACCTACACCCCGAACGACGGCCCGCTGAAAACCGCAACGGCCCCCGTTCAAATCGGCGTCAAAATCGACGGCGGCGCCGAGCAGTTTGTGAACATGACCGCCGGCCCCAACGGCATCTGGACCCACACCCGCCCCTACGCCGGCATCACCTCCAACCTCTCCGTGGCCTTCCGAGACTCCTCCCCCATTCCCGTTGAGGACCGCACCGGCGGCGCCGCCTGGACCTTCGACGCCACCAAGTTCGGCCAATCCCTCATCACATGGGTCGGCAACACCGTCACTTTCCCGCCCCAAGGCAACATCACCGCCTCCTCGGATCTCTGGGTCGATGTCGAGGCCTATCCCAAGGATGCCGCCGCCGGCGGTAAAATCGTTTATACCACAAACAACGGCACCAGCTGGAACGAAGTCCCGCTCGCCAAAGCCCGTGTCGTGGGCAACAACGACCTCCTCAACGCCAACCTCGGCAAATTCCCGGGCGGCACCACGCTCAAATTCGCCGTCCAAGTCGTGGACACCAACGGCGTCGCCCGCTGGGACAACAACAGCGGCCTCGACTACAACCGCACCATCCAGTTCGGCACGCTCGCCATCGGCTGGCTCGGCCGCGTGAACCACTGGCCTCTCGACGGAGCCATCGAGGCCACCTCCGACTTCTGGATCAACATCGAATCCTGGCCCCAAGGCGCCGGCCTCGACGGCGAGGTCGTCTACTCGACAAACAACGGCACCACCTGGCAATCCAAGCCGCTCGCCTTCCGAACCGCGCAGGACAACAACGATTTCTGGAACTGCAACCTCGGCACCTTCCCTGCCGGCACCACCATCCGTTACGCCGTCAAAATCACCGATACCACGGGCGTCGACCATTGGGACAGCAACAACCAAGCCGACTACTTCGCCACGGTCAACGGACAGCTCTCGAGCCTCGTCGATGTGGACCCGCCCCAAGCCCGCGGCCAGTCCATCGCCGAGAAACCCCGCGTCGGCCTCCGCTTCACCGGCAACGGCTCGCTTGTCATGGACGCCGAGGGCCGCAACGCCGCGAACACTTACACCATCGAGCAAAGCGACAGTCTCGCCTCGGGCAACTGGACCACGCTCCGCACCATCCCCGCCGGCGATGAAAGCGCCGTTTGGGATCTCTTGAACTCCGGCAACCTCGCTGGAAAAACCAAGGGCTTCTTCCGCGTCCGCGCCACCGGCGGCGAGAGCGAGCAGGTCTACGCCGGCAACCCCGCGCGCATCTCGATCGCCGCCAATGAAGGCGGCGCCACCGCGGCAAACCTGGTTTATTCCACCGATGGCGGCGGAACATGGCTCACCACCACCCTCTTCAAAACCGACACCAAAGGCGGCAAGGACGTCTGGAGCGTCGACCTCGCCGGTCAGCCGCAAGGCTCCACCATCCAATATGCCGTCCAACTCGTCGACCAGCAGGGCAACAGCCGCTGGATGAACAACGGAGGCAACGATTATCGCGCCAATGTCGTCCGTCCCGGCCAAACCGATGTGCAACCACCCTCCGCCTCGCACAGCCCCGCGAACACCGTCACCTCCGCACAGTCGCTGGTCGTGACCCTTGCCGCCACCGACAACGCCGACCCCGCGCCGCAAATCCGCTACACGCTCGACGGCACCGCCCCCACCGCCGCCAGCCTGCTCTACGCCGGCCCGCTCACCTTCACCGCCACCGGCACACTCCGCTACCTCGCCATCGACAACGAGGGCAACCAATCGCCGGTCTCCAGCGTGAACATCGTCATCGGCCAGACCCGCGACTTCGGCCCGAACAAGCCCTATTCGACCAATCCCACCCTCGGAAAAGCCGTCGCCAACGGCGCCATCGCCGCCGATGGAGTCAACAACGGCGAATGGACCGATGACAAACTCATCGCCATCGGCATGGCCAACGACGACCCCCGCAGCCTCGGCGACAACTGGACCATGCACGAAGCCCCGATCAACCTCACCCACATCTGGGCCGCTTGGGACGACGCCAACCTCTACCTCGCCTGGCAGTTTGTCGATGTCACCGACAAGATCGACGGCAACAACGCCGGCGGCGCCGGCAGCGGTCCGATCCGCAGCAACGACGGCATCCTCCACTGGATCGCCCTCGACACCAAACCCGACCAAGGCGCCACCCTCGACATGTGGGGCAAAAACGCCAACAAGCAAAATGTCGCCCAGCCGCTCTGGACCGGCGCCAACAAGCCCGACTTCCAGATCTACCTCGCTGGCAGCCTCTGGCAGGGATACGTCTCCCGCGCCATCAACAACGCCTTCCCCGTCGATGACGGCGGAGTGAACTACTTCCCCCTCGCCGGAGCCGGAATCACCGCCGGCAAGGGAGCGCGGTTCGCCGGCACCAGCCTCTGGGGAGTCGATGACGCCGACGCCCGCCGCAACGCGGGAGCGCCCACCCGCAACTTCCTCACCGAAGGCCACGACACAGGCCGCGACTCGTTCTACGAAATCAAAATCCCGCTCGCCTTCCTCGGCCTCACCAAGGCCCAGCTCGAAAGCCAGGGCCTGGGCGTGATGATCGGCGCCGGTTCGAATTCCTGCATCGATGTCCTTCCGCAGGACGACGGAGCCACCCTCGACACGCCAGGTGTCGAGACCTGGAATTCCTCCCTCGAGTGGGGCGACATCGACAGCATCACCGCCCCCTTCGCCCGCGTCGGCGCCTGGTAAACACCCCGCGGCCGAAAGGTTGGGGACCTTTGATTGGCGGGGCGATTTCCACACCCTGTGAAAATCGCCCTCCGCGCCTTGCCAGGAGGGCTCTGCTTGTCAGAGCCGAATCGGCGCGTTTGCGCAAGCCGCACCGGACC
>CAZVPK010000217.1:0-3409 GCA_964628505.1 uncultured Chthoniobacter sp. | reverse complement strand
CCTTATCAAAGCCTCATCAAGTTGAGTCTGGCCGAAAAGTTTGGCTCATGACCAGAGACCGGCATGGCGGCGACGCCGCTCGAGGAAATGGAGGCGCGGACGGTGGACCGTTTCTGGCGTTGGGCCGAGCGTTTTAAGGATGTGCTGGGGATCCAAAAAACCCCGGTGGTTCTGACTGCGCCGCTGTGGCGATATTGAGGGAGGGGGAGTTGCGTGTGGCGGGTAAAGAGTGACGGGTAGGAGCGCCAAGGGCGCGGTTGGCACCGCTGGGCGGAGGGACCGAGCGCGCGGGACGCCCCATTTTTCCAACTTCCATTTTCCCTGCCACACAGGCCGCACCGGCTACGGCACGGCGTGTGTCGAGTTGTGGCGCGAGAATCAGCCGCGTTGAACAGCCGCGTTGAACTCCGCCACCAGAGGTGGGCGGGAAATTTAGGTGGCAGGATTTTTTCTACATGCAAATTTACATGCATGGCCACTAAAACGATCGCGCTGGAGGTTTCGGTTTACGACAAGCTTTTGGCCCGGAAGCGGAATTCCGAGTCTTTCACGAAAATCATCGATCGTCTCATTTCGGAAAGCGCGGGGTCGCGGACCTGCGCGGATGCGGTCGCGACGGCAGCAAAAATTTGGAGTGATGGAACGGAAGCAGAGGCCCGGGCCATGGAGGATGTCATTCGAAAAGGCCGTGAAAACACCCGCTGGGAGGTTGAATCGCTGGAATGATTGCCATTGATACCACGGTTCTGATCGATGAGTTCCGCGCGAAGGGAAATCCGGCGGCTCCGGTCAATCAAGCCCTCCTTAAACTCGGCGAGGAACCGATGTTGGTGCCCGCTGTGGTGGCGGGAGAATTTCTCGACGGGGCCTGGATGGTTTCGAAAGAGCGGGCCGAACAAGCCATGCGGTTGTTGAGGACGCGGCGGGTTTGCGGGACGGATCTCGAAACGGCCTCGACCTACGGGAGGCTGGTTGCGCGTTTGCGGAAGGAGAAAAAGCTCGGCGGCCGCTCGCAGAACGATCTTTGGATCGCGGCAACAGCCATCTCGGCCAGGGCGACTCTTTTGTCGCGAAATCCTGCGGATTTTGACGGGATCGAGGGCTTGGAGGTGTGGGGCTACGGAGTGTGAAAAAAATCAAACCTGTAGAAGCCTCTGCAGGCGAGCTCGCTCGGGATTTGCAAACGAAGCACTGCGCGCTTGAGTCGCTCTGGCGTCATGATCCTGCCTGAATATCTGCAGACGATGTTCATCGCGAAGAAGCCGCCGGAGGATGGTTGGCCGGAGAAATTCGCGGTCATCACGGCCTGCAACCCGATGAGCAGCGGGGAAAGGCAGGAGGATGCCGTCGCCACGACACGACTGCGAAAGCATCGCCTGCCACGAGGGCCGAGGAGGACCTCGGCGTTCCCGTGCACTCCGGCCAACAAGCGGGCAAGGCGAACAAGGAATAAATGCAGTCCTCGCCCCGGCAATGCACAAATACAAAAGTTGCCGATGTCGAATGCCGGCTGCTTTCCCGGCGACATCGTTTCCTCCACCCGCGCCCGACGGCGTAACCCAAGTCTTCCCGCCCGGGTGTGCCAACACGAAAGGGCCCGGGAAGCCGGGCTCAATCGACCGCCTCGAACTCGATCGTGGTGAATTTTCGCATGTCCACCACCGGAACTTTGAGGAGGCCGTTCTCCACCGTTTGGATTTCGGAGGTTTGGACGAGGCGGTCGAGGTCGGCGCCGTTTTCGCGACTGATGTTTTTCGAGGTGATGGTGGCCCGGTAGCGGGTGCCGTCGGGGAATCCCTCGCCGCGGAAGTCGCGTCTGGAATGGGCGTTGTTGTAGAGCTTGCCGGTCCGGATCGTGGCGGGGATGGAGACCCGGGTCCACGCCTTGCCGTTGGCCCCGTCGGAGTAAACGAGCACGGTGAACTTCCGCTTGGTGCGGTTCCAGGAGGAGATTTTGTAGTGTTCCTTGCCGGTGTATCCGGGGCCTTCGACGACGATGTCGTTGCCGCGCTCGCCGGCGATGGCGTGGCGGATGACCTCGTCGGGGCCGCCGGCGATCTGCGCATACCATTTCCAGATGTAGTAGTGGAGGTGGTTTGGATCGGAGGGGTTTGCGTAGTCCTTTTTGTGGAAGGGCTCCGGTGCCTCGCCGAGTTGGATTTCGCCGCCGCTTTCCTGGATGTTGATCTTTTCGGCGAGGATGCCGGGGCCGCCGTCGGCGGAACGGAGAACCTTGCGGGGGGCGATGGCTTTCACGCGTCCATCGTAGTCGCGGCGCTTGGTGAGCCCCATCGACCAGGCGCTGGCGTTGTCGGACCACGGGAGGTTGATCGTATTGAGCCCGCGCTCGAGGCATTTGCCGAGGATTGTGACCGTCTTGTCGTAGGCATCGAGTTCGTTGGTGAGCCCGTCGCCGTTCACATCCGCCGCGTTTCCCGAGTCGTCCCACACGATCCAGGACTCGGAGGAAAGCACGCCTTTTTTGGAGTGGCCGTGCTTGGCGAGTTTCGCGCGGACGAGATCGTAGTGGTCCCACACCGACCTGATGATTCCGCCGTCCATCATGCCGAATCCGTTGAAGTGGTCGGAGACATTGAGGTTGAGGGCATCGACGAGGGACATGAGTTCGGCGTTCGAGGCGAGGCGCTCGTAGAAGTCATCGAGGGCGGCGGCGCCGGTGCCTTTGAGGCCGTCCAGGGAGGCGCAGGCCTCGCAGGGCGATGTGCCGGCGGGCGAGATCAGGACGGGCCTGGCGGGTTTTTGATTGTAAACGGAGCGGATCGCCCGCGCCCCGGGGATGAACATTTCCGTGATGAGGAAATCGATGTCGCCATCCTCCATCATGCTCTTCAGGTTGGCCTCGTGGTGGAGCTGGTAGGAGCCCGCGCGGCCCTTGAAGTGCCTCGCCATGCGGGTGACGAAGGCCTGATATTCGCCCGGCCTCGGCTTCCAGGGGCCCGCCTTGCCGCTCTGCGAGGCCCAGGCGGGGCAATGCCAGAAGACGAGTTCGACATGCACGCCGCGCTTCACGCACTCGTCCACGGCGCGGTCGATGTCTCGAAGGTAGGCGGACATGTGCCGGGAGTAGTCGGTGTTCTCCGGTTGGGGTTCCGCCTGATGCCAACTGACCCAGAACTGGGCATAGCTGCTGTCGCGCGCGATGACCGGGCGTCTGGCGTCGTAGGCTTCGCTGCCGGTGAGTCCGAACGGTTGCCAGCGCACGCCGATTTGCATGTGGTCGTTTGTCCAATCGTATCGAACGGGCTTCCCCACGGGGTGGCCGATCCCGGCGGGTTGGGCCTCCCCCGGCCCGAGGGGCGGCTGCCAGGTGCACGAGGCCAGAAGGAGGGCGGCTCCCAGGGTGGCGGATTTCCAAAGCGGGCGGGGCGTTTTCATGGTTCAGGGATGC
>CAZVPK010000216.1:0-3432 GCA_964628505.1 uncultured Chthoniobacter sp. | reverse complement strand
CTTCGAGGTCGGCGACGAAATGACGAGCACCTTCAAGCTCAAGCGCCATGTCATCGCCGAGCGCTACGCGCCGCTCATCGACGAAATGCTCCCGCTCCACCCGGAGCCGTAGGGCAGGCGTCCCCCTGCCATCGGAAATCCAACGAACGCAGGCGGGACGCCCGCGCCACGGAAATCCCTCAACCCGGCAAGGCCATCTCGTAATCGAAAATCTCGGCGGGCTGGAAAAACCGCTTCAACTCGATCTCCGCGTTCTCGAGGCTGTCCGAGGCATGCGCGATGTTTTTCATCATCGTCTGCCCGAAATCCCCGCGGATCGTTCCCTTCGGCGCCTTCGTCGAATCCGTCGGCCCGAGCAGCGCGCGAACGCGCTCCACGGCGTTGTCACCGGCCAGCGCGAGGGCCACGATCGGCGTGGCGCTCATGAAGGATTCCACCTCCGGGAAGAAAGGTTTCGAGGCGATGTGGGCATAGTGCTCGCGCAACAGGCCCGCATCGGCGCGGAACATCTTGCAACCGCGAATCTGGAATCCGGCATCTTCGAAGCGTTTCAAAACCTCGCCGGCCTTGTGCCCCGTGATGCAATCGGGTTTCAGGAGAATCAATGTCGTTTCCATGAGGCGCGCCAATCTATCGGCGCGCCTTCGCAGGAAAAGCAGATTCTGACCCGCGGGATTTTGCTTCGCGACCGCAAACGATTTTTGAAATCCTGACCGCATGACTTCACCAAACGCCCGGCGCGCCTTGCGCATCGGCATCACTCCCGGCGACCCCGCAGGGGTGGGCCCCGAGGTCATCGAGGCCGCCTTGCGCGATTTCACTCCGCCCGCCGGATGCGAAATCGAAGTCCTTCCCTGCTCTGGATTCCATCAACCCGGCAAGCCGACCCCCGAATCCGCCCGCGCCGCTCTGGAAGCCCTCGAGACGGCTGCCAAAAAACTCCACTCCGGCGAGTGGCAAGCGGTGGTCACCGGCCCCGTCTGCAAACATTCGCTCCACGCGGCGGGTTTCGAATTCCCCGGCCAAACCGAATTCTTCGCCGCCCGCGCCGGCGTGGAAAATTTCGCCATGTGCCTCACCGGCGGCCAACTCGCCGTCGCCCTCGTCACCGCCCACGAACCGCTGGCCCGCGTGCCCGGTTTGCTCGCCGAGACCGAAATCGTGCGGGTCGGCCGCCTGCTTCAAAATTTTCTCCTCCGGCGCGGAATCGCCTCTCCCCGCATCGCCGTCGCGGGCCTGAATCCCCACGCCGGCGAAAACGGCGACCTCGGCCGCGAGGAAATCGAGATCATCGCGCCAGCCGTCGAGATTTTAAAAACCCACGGAAACTTCCATGGCCCGCTCGCGCCCGACACCGTTTTCCACCGCGCGGTCGAAGGCGAATTCGACGGCGTCCTTTGCATGTATCACGACCAGGGTTTGATTCCGCTCAAGCTCCACGCCTTCCACGAGGGAGTGAATGTCACGCTGGGATTGCCGTTCATTCGAACCAGCCCCGACCACGGCACGGCCTTCGACATCGCAGGCCGGGGAACCGCCCGCGCCGACAGCATGAAGGCCGCGTTGCGTTTGGCCGTGGAATTGGCCTCGCGCCCCGCCTGAAGGAACGGAATTGCCGAAATCCCTCGGCGGGGGTTACAAGAAACCTCTTTATGAGCACTCCATTCGACACGCTTCGCTCCTTCGACCTCGGCGGCGGAAAATCCGGCCAACTCCACTCGCTTCCCGCCCTCGAGCAAGCCGGCATCGGCAAGATCTCGAAACTGCCCGTCAGCATCCGCATCGTTCTCGAATCCGTCCTCCGCAACTGCGACGGAAAAAAAGTCCAGGCCCGCGATGTCGAAACGCTCGCGAACTGGAACGCGAAGGCACCCGCGCCGGAGGAAATTCCCTTCGTCGTCGCGCGCATCGTGCTGCAGGATTTCACCGGCGTGCCGCTCCTGGTGGACCTCGCCGCGATGCGCAGCGCCGTGAAACATCTCGGCTCGAATCCCGCCATCATCGAACCGCTCGTGCCCGTCGATCTCGTGGTGGACCACTCGGTGCAGGTCGATTTCTACGGCTCCGCGCAGGCGCTCCAGCTCAACCTCGACATGGAATTCAAGCGCAACCGCGAGCGCTACCAGTTCCTCAAATGGGGCCAGCAGGCCTTCAAAACCTTCGGCGTCGTCCCTCCCGGCATCGGCATCGTCCACCAGGTGAACCTCGAATATCTCGCGAAGGGTGTGCTCAGCGCCGGTGATCTCTACTACCCCGACACGCTCGTGGGCACCGATTCGCACACCACGATGATCAACGGCCTTGGCGTCGTCGGTTGGGGCGTGGGCGGAATCGAAGCCGAAGCCGGCATGCTCGGCCAACCCGTCTATTTCCTCACACCCGAAGTCGTCGGAGTTCACATGACAGGACGCCTGCGCGAAGGCGTCACCGCCACCGACCTCGCGCTGCATGTCACCCAACTCCTGCGCGCCGCGAAGGTCGTCGGAAAATTTGTCGAGTTCTACGGCGAAGGTGCCGCGAGCCTCCCGCTCACCGACCGCGCGACCATCGCCAACATGGCCCCCGAATACGGCGCGACCATGGGCTTCTTCCCCGTCGATTCCGAATCCGTCAACTACCTCGCCGCCACCGGTCGCACGGAAGAGCAATGCCGCGCGTTCGAGAATTACTTCAAAGCCCAAAACCTCTTCGGCATGCCGAAAAAAGGTGACATCGCCTACAGCGTGGACATCGAACTCGACCTCGCCAGCGTCCAGCCCGGCGTGGCTGGTCCCAAGCGCCCGCAAGACCGCATCAATGTCCCCGAACTCAAATCCACCTTCACCAACCTGCTCACGAAGCCGGTCGCCGAAGGCGGCTATGGAAAAAACCACGACGCCCTTTCAAAAACCGCCGCCGTCAAACGCAACGGCACCCTCTCGAAGGACGAATCCGAGATGGTCGCCGACCGCCCCACGCCCGACACGCTCTCGCCCCAACACCTCCACGGCGACCTCCACCTTCGCAACGGCTCGGTCCTCATCGCCGCCATCACGAGTTGCACAAACACCAGCAACCCGAGCGTGATGATCGGCGCCGGACTCCTCGCGAAAAAAGCCGCCCAGCGCGGCCTGCGCGTTGATCCTGCTGTGAAGACCTCGCTCGCCCCCGGCTCGCGCGTTGTGAAGGACTACCTCGAAACCACCGGCCTCCAGCCCTACCTCGACCAGCTTGGTTTCCAAATCGTCGGTTTCGGATGCACCACCTGCATCGGCAACTCCGGCCCGCTCGCGCCCGAGATCGAAAGCGCCATCGTCGAGAACGACCTCGTCACCGCCGCCGTCCTCTCGGGCAACCGAAACTTCGAAGCCCGCATCCACCAAAACATCCGCGCGAATTTCCTCATGTCGCCCCCGCTCGTCGTCGCCTACGCGCTCGCCGGCCGCGTGGACA
>CAZVPK010000215.1:0-3437 GCA_964628505.1 uncultured Chthoniobacter sp. | reverse complement strand
GCGGCTCTGACAAAGCCCGCCGCTACCCCATTCGTTCCAAGGCCGAGGAGGGCAACCGGAATTCCGTCCGGCGTTTCCCGATCTACTTTTTTCCGACCATTTCCAAAACCGCCTGCGCCACCATCTCGGCGGTGATGTCCTGCATGCAGCGGAAATCGACCGGACATTCGCGCAGGAAACACGGACTGCACTCCGCCTTGCGGCGTAAAACCACGCTCCGCGGTCCGCGCGGCCCGGTGAGATCGGGCTCGGTGGACCCGAACAACGCCACCAGCGGCGTTCCCAAAAAATCCGCCAGATGCATCGTTCCCGTGTCGTTTGTCACCAGGCCGGTCAAATTGGAGAGCAACTCCATCAACTGACCCAGCGAGGTTTTTCCCGTGAGATCGGTGACGTTGGAAACCCCGCGCGAGATCTCCTCCGCCAGCGGCGTGTCGGCCGCCGTTCCGAGAACCACCCACTGGCAATCGATCCGCTCGTTCACTTCCTTCACCAGCGCCGCGAACCGGTGCGCGGGCCAACGCTTCGCCGGGCCGTATTCCGCGCCGGGGCAGAGGCCGATCACGCATTCCTTGGGATTGGGTTTCCACACGCTTTGGAGTTCGGGCCGCCCGGCCGCCCCGCAGCGTTGCGCGATCCTCCAATACCGCTCCGCATGGTGCTCCGGCGGCTTCCCGGCGGCATTCGGCTCGCGCACCACCTGGTTCAGCAAAAACCGGCGCGAGTGTCCCGCGTAGCCCACCCGCCGCGGAATTCCCGCCAGCCAGACCTCCAGCGCGGACCGCAGCGAATTCGGCAACAGCACCGCCACTTCGAATCGTCCCCGCAATTTCGACGCCACGGAAAAAACCGACTCGCCCTTTTCAAACGAAATCACCTCGTCCACATCGCCGACCCTTTGCCAGAACCCCGCCAGTTTTTCGGGGGCCAGCACGGCAAGAAACGCATCCGGCCGCCCGAGCTTGAACGCCCGCACGGTTTCCGCGGCCATCACCGCGTCGCCGAGCCAATTCGGGGAGCGAACCACCATGCGGAAAGGATGGGGAGGCGGCCCGCCGGGCGGAAGAAAAATCCCGCGCTTCGTGTGGCCGAGCAGAAAATTCGGCAACGGCGTTTTCCAGCGGTTGTGAACCCAGAACCAATCCGCGGGCGACTCGCGGATCTGCGCCTCCAGCGCCTTGTTGATGTCGAGCGTGAGTTTCTCGGGTTGATCGGCGGACCAGGGAATTTCCGATCCCACGACCACACGCCATTTCGCGAAGCCCGTTGTGTAAATCGCCACCGGCACCACCATCGCGCCCGTGCGCATCGCCAGCGTGCTGCTCAGCGGCGACGTGGAGCAGAGACGTCCGAAAAACGGCGTCCACACCCCGCTGTTTCCCGCATGCTGATCGACCAGCACGCCGAGCAATCCCGGCTCGCGAAGCAGCGCCAGAGCGCCTTGGAAGCCTTCCTTGCGGTCGAAGGTCAGCACGCCCATGCGCCGGCGGTCCCGATTCACCAGATCATCGACGAGCTTGTTGTGGAGCGCCTGGTAAACCGTTCCGAACCGCGCCCCGGGCATTGTGTGGACCAGTTGCGCGTAGAGTTCCCAGTTTCCAATGTGGTTGATCGCCAGCAGCACCGGCCTGCCCGCGGCGATCGTTTTTTTCAGCAGGTCGAGGTTTTCGATGGTCGCGACGCGATCGATCTCCGCCTGCGACAAGGCGGGGATTTTGATCGCGCTCACCACATTCGCGCCGAGCGTGGTGAAATGCCGGAACGCCAACCGCGCGATCTCCCGCGGAGACATTTCCCCGCCGAACGCCACGGTCAGGTTTTCCCTTGCGAGCCGCCGGTAGCCGGGCAGGATGAGCCACAGAAGCGCGCCGCCGGCCCGTCCCAGCACGAAGCACACCGATAGGGGCAACCGCCGGACCAAACCCAAAACGGCCAGCGCCAGAATGTAAACCAATCGATCTGCCATGACGGACAAGGCCGCACACGCTACCGCCTCGGGCGGCGGGACGGAAACCAAAACCATCCCGCCCGGCGGCGTCGTGGGCATCCTCGGCGGCGGACAACTCGGCCGCATGCTGGCCATCGCCGCGCGCCGCATGGGCTACCGCGTCCACGCCTACGAACCGCAACCCGACTGTCCCGCCGGGCAAATCTGCGATGTCGAAATCAACGCTCCCTACGAGGATTTGGACTCGTTGGAAAAATTCGCCCGCGGCGTGGATGTCGTCTCGTTCGAATTCGAAAACGTCCCGCGGTCCGCTGTGGAGGCGGTTGCCGCGCTCAAGCCGGTCCGCCCCCGCGGCGACGTCCTCCACATCTGCCAGAACCGAGAACGCGAAAAAAACTTCCTCCGCTCCCGGGGCTTCCCCTGCGCGCCGTTCCGCGTGGTCGATTCCGCCGACTCGCTTCGCGCCGCGCTCTCCGAAATCGGAACGCCCTCCGTTTTGAAAACCGCCGACTTCGGCTACGACGGCAAGGGCCAGATCAAGATCCCCTCGCCCGCCGGGGCCGATGAAATCTGGCTCCGCTTCGACGCGCCACGCGGCGTGCTCGAGCAGTGGATTCCCTTCGAGGCCGAGCTTTCCGTCGTCTGCGCCCGCGGACTCGACGGCGAAACCCGGTGCTTTCCCCCTTCGGAAAACATCCACACAAACCACATCCTCGACCTCTCGATCGTCCCCGCCCGTTTCGAGGAACGGGTTCTGCGCGACGCCGGGAATCTCGCCGCCGAAATCACCCGCGCGCTCGATGTCGTCGGGCTCCTCGCCGTGGAGTTTTTCCTGACGGGGGACGGCCGGCTTCTCGTCAACGAACTCGCCCCGCGTCCGCACAATTCCGGCCATTTCACGTTCGACGCCTGCGTGACCAGCCAGTTCGAGCAACAACTCCGCGCCGTTTGCGGCCTCCCGCTCGGCTCCACCGAACTCCTGCGTCCGGTCGTGATGTGGAACCTCCTCGGCGACCTGTGGAAAACCGGCGGGCCCGACTGGACAAAAATCCTGCGCCATCCCGCCGCGAAGCTGCACCTCTACGGAAAAACCGAAGCCCGCCCCGGCCGCAAAATGGGCCACGTCTGCCTCCTCGCCGAATCCAACGCCAAGGCGCTCGACGGGATCGAGGAGCTTCGGACGGGGTTTTAGGATTCCAAGCCCGGCATCCCTTCCGAGGCGATCTGCGAGGAGGGCCCTGCTTGTCAGAGCCGCATCGATGTGTTTTGCGCATGCCGCCCCGGACCTGACAAAACCCCCGCGCCAGCGCATTCCGGGTGATCGAAACCACCGACAGGTCCCTCCTGCGAACCGGTTTGTTTTCGCGTTCCGCCAGGAGGGACCCGCTTGTCGGGTCCGCATCGGTGTGTTTGCGAGTGCCACCCCGGACCTGACAAGCAGGTCCCTCCTCGCTTTCCGCCCAGGAGGGCTCTGCTTGTCAGAGCCGCA
>CAZVPK010000214.1:0-3456 GCA_964628505.1 uncultured Chthoniobacter sp. | reverse complement strand
CTCCCGATATGAAAACCCACGACCACGCCGAATATGTCTCGCCCGGACACCCCGACCGCCTCGCCGACGCCATCGCCAACCGCATTGTGGATCGCGTCCAGTCCCCGCGCACCAACCCCGGGGAACCCAACCGCTCGCTCGCAGGCGTTGAGGTTGCCATCCACGAATCCACTGTGTTCATCGATGGACGCATCGCCGTCCAGCGCCCTCAAAAAGGGGAACCGGTCCTCCCCGTCGATTTCCGGGACATCGCCCGCACGGTCTTCGACCTCGCCGGCTACAACAAGCTCTGGGGCCCCTCCCCGAATTCGCTCAAAGTGATCACGCGGGTTTGCGAGGAGGAACTCTCCGCTGAGGAGGCCGACATCCGCCCCTACTCGGACGACCAGAACATCGTAATCGGCTATGCCGTTGCGAGTCCCTCGACCAATTTCGTGCCGCCCGCCCACTATCTCGCCCATGTTCTCGGGCTCGCATTCCGCTCCTTCCGCCAACAGAACGCCGACCGCTTCGGCCCCGATTTCAAGATTCTCGTCGACATCACCACCGACGGCCAAGCGATCACCTGGCGCAAACTGGTTCTCAGCATCCAGCACACGCGGGGCCTCACCATGGAGGACCAGCACCGCACGATTCTGCCGATTCTCAAAGCCTACCTTGAAGGGATCGAGATCAAGGCCCTCAAGGGAGCCCTCTCCTCCTTTTCGCCAGACCATCTGCACCTCAACGGCGCGGGGGATTTCGTCATCGGCGGCCCTCGCGGCGACAACGGCCTTTCGGGAAAAAAACTCGTCGTCGACCACTACGGACCCTCGGTGCCCATCGGCGGCGGGGCGCTGTGCGGCAAGGATGTCTGGAAAGTCGACCGCTGCGGCCCGCTTCGCGCCCGCCAACTCGCCAAACGCCTCGTCCGCTCCGGCCACCATGAAGCCAAGGTCGTCCTCGGCTGGGCCCCCGGCGAAGACATTCCCTCCCTGCGCGATATCCTCGTGCGCGACCAACCCGACACCCCCTGGCGCGAAGCCGACCCCGCGCAAATCCCCTCCCCGCGCTGGTTCGCCATCGAATCAATCGTCAACGATCTGGAACTCACCAGGGTCAACTGGACCGAGTTGCCGATCGCGGGAACCTTCACCAACGAGAACAGCCCGTGGGAGTGAGTTTGAATGCGGGCTTAACCAACACGACGATAAATCGGATTTTATTCCGGAACGAAAACGAGCGATCCTGGTTTGGCCAGAGACAAAGCCTTTTGAATCGCGGGAAGAAGCGGACGCAAATCTTCGATCCGGTTGCTCACGGCCCGCAGTGCAACAACCGCCAACTGGAGTCTGAAGATGTTTTGCTGGTGGCCGAGATTTCCGTCGATCGTCAAGAAGACATCGAAATTCCCCTCAATTCTTCGCAGCAATTCACCGTTCTTGAGCCCCGAAAACCCGGCCCTTTGAACAGTCACCACTTGGTGTCCGGAAATCTCCCGGGACAATCGTCGCGGCAGACACTCATCGAGGATCACGCGCATGCAGGCGCCAGCGCCTCCACAGTTGCCTTGGTCTCCTCAAGAAACTCCAGCACCTGTTCCCTGGAAACGCTCGGAAAATCGTCGAGAAATTCCGAGACCGTGTATCCCCCCTCCAAGCAATCAATGAGATTCCTGACCGGAACCCGTGTTCCACAAAAGACCGGAATCCCGCCGAGGATTTCCGGATCACGAACGATCACTCGACTTATCATGGGAATATCCTTCGGCTAAAAATTCGACTGAAGCAACCCTTGGCAAAAGATCGCAGGCGTCGGGCACCAACTCTCAGCCCCCCGATTTGCATCCCTTCCGATTTGCTCCACAATCAGCACACGCATGTCGGATTCCCACCCCTCTTTTTTCGCCATCTTCAGCGACATCCATGCCAACATCGACGCCTTCAGCGCCGTGCTCGCGGACACCGACCAATTTCCCGTGCGCGGAATGTTCTGCCTCGGCGACATCGTCGGCTACGGCCCGGAGCCGGCCTTGTGTGTGCAACGCGTCATGGACACCTGCGCCATCACCGTCCTCGGCAACCACGAGGCGATGTTGTTTCTCGCCGAGGAAATTCTCGACGAGGACTGGGACATCACAGTCGGCAAACCCATCCTTCTCGCGAGAGATCAACTTTCCAAAAAACAAAACGACTGGCTCCACTCGCACTCTCTCACGGCCGTGGTCGATCCCATCACCCTCTCCCACGCCTCGCTCGGCGATCCGGCAGATTTCCACTACATCCACACGCCCGAGGAAGCGGCCGCGCATTTCAAGGCCCAAACCACATTCATCAGCTTCAACGGCCACACCCATGTGCCGGAGATTTGGGAGCAGGACGCCGCCTCCGGCTCGCTCACCGCCTACAAGCCGTCGAAAACCGCCGTCCGCCTCGATCCGAAAAACCGCTACTCGGTGAATGTCGGAAGCGTCGGCCAGCCGCGCGACGACGATCCGCGAGCCTGCTACGCGCTCTACGATTTCGAGCAACGCCTCCTCGTCCACCGCCGTGTCCCCTACGACATCGCCCGCGCCCGGGCCCGTTTCAAAAAAGCCGGACTCCCCGCCCGCAACTCGGAGCGCCTCCTCAAAGGCGAATAGCAAAAACGCCCCGGAACCGCTTTTTATCCCTCCGAGGCGTAGGGGGGGCGTCCTGCCAGCCATCGAAAAGTTTCCGCCGCAGGCGGGACGCAGCGCGACATTCGACGCCAATTGTCGTTTTCTTGGCTGCTGGTAGTGTGCTTGAAATGAAAACAGCCTTCCTCTTCGCCGTGGTCCTCGTTGGTTCCCCGACGCTCTTCGCAGGCGACAAGGACAAGCCCAAGCCGCCTATCGTCATTCCGGTCACAGGCGCGGGCCAATCGACCACCACAAAGCTCGGCAACTCCTATGTCACCCGCGCGGGCGGACAATCATTTACCACCTCGCAACTCGGCTCCTCGACAATCACCCGCGATTCCAAAGGCAACACCTGGACGACGACCCAGGTCGGCAACAACTTCGTGACGCGGGGTCCGGGCGGCCAGCAGCAGACCACAACCAAGCTCGGCCATTCCTTTGTCACCCGCGACAGCAAGACCGGCTCCACACTCACCACTTCGCCGGTCGGAAATTCGTTTCAGACCCGAGGCAATTCCGGCGCATCCTGGTCCACCTCGCAACTCGGCTCCTCGCTCGTCACGCGCGGCAGTTCCTCATCGGCAAAGAAGGACGACAAATCGACTCGGGTGATCGTGATTCCAAGCAACAAGTAATGCCGAAGTCCGTTTGCGTTTGGACTTTTGGAAATTGGCGCGGTAGCGCCCTGTCCCGGGGAGCGCGCCCGCCTCGGGTGCCGTCGGGTGCGCCTCACGCCCGACATGGAGAGGCTTGAGCGGCCTACGGCCGGATTTTTTTCCAATCGCCCCGCGAGGGCGCGTGGCGGTGCGCCCGAGGCG
>CAZVPK010000213.1:0-3464 GCA_964628505.1 uncultured Chthoniobacter sp. | reverse complement strand
CGGACCCGACATGCGGTTCCCTCCTCGCCAAGCGTCCATCCCCGCCGAGGGTGCCAGCGGCGACCGGGTTTGCAATGCCCGGGCCACGGGGTTTCGTCCCTTGGGCGTTTCAACCGGTCGCGGATTGGAAGCCGGGGGAGGATTGGATTTCCACAAGGCGGCGGTAGAGCGGGCGGAGGCCTTCGGGGATCACGCGGGTGCCGCCGGTGACGGCGATGAAGTTCGAGTCGCCGTTCCAGCGCGGGACGATGTGGATGTGCAAATGGTCCTCGACGCCCGCGCCCGCGGCTTTGCCGAGGTTCCAGCCGATGTTGAATCCCTGGGCCTTCACAGCCTCGGCCAACAACCGCCGGGCGTGGATCGCAAGGCGCCAGAGGTCGAGCACCTCGGCCTCGGAGAGTTCGGACATTTCCACGACCTTTCTCCGCGGCACCGCCATCAGGTGCCCGGCCGAGTAGGGGTATTTGTTCATGATCAGAAACGCCGTGCCGAGACGATGAACCACAAGGTGCGCGGCGTCGTCGGACGAGTTCGCGGCCTCGGAGAGGAAATCGACGCCGCTTTGGTGTTCGGCCTGGAAATACTCGACCCGCCAGGGAGCCCAGATCGATTCGAGATGCCGGCGCGGGAATTCCTCGTCCATGGGGCCACGATGCGCGGGGCGGGGCGGGAATGGGAAGGATTTTCAGCCGGGCAGGGCCGCCAGCAGGGCTTGCGCGGCGCGGCGGGCGGCGCCTTCGGCCTGCAACACCGAGACGATCCGCGTGAGGTCGGAGGCGAGTTTTTCGCGGGCGGCGGAGTCGTCCAGCAACCGTCGCGCCTCGGCGGCGAGCGCCTCCGGTGTGGCATCGCCCTGGATGAATTCCCTCACGACATGGGGCGCGGGGGCGGCGGGAAGCCGCGGATCGGCCGGGGGGTTGACGAGATAATTGTTGAGAATGTTGACGATCCCGAGGGCGTTGACATCCACGAGGCGGCGTCCCACCTCGTAGGTGAGCCAGGCGGTTTTGTAGACGACCGCATGGGGAAGGCCGAAAAAGGCCGCCTCGAGGGTGGCGGTGCCGGAGCAGACGAGGCCCGCGGAGGCCCGTTGCATGAGGCTGTGCGCGCCGCCATCGAGGACGGCGATGGGAGTGCCCTCCGCCATGCGGCGCATCATGGCGGCGCGCCCGGGGCCGGCCGCCGCGGCCTCGAAGCGGAGGCCGGGATTTTTTTCGGAGAGAATCCGCGCCGCCCCGAGCATGGCGGGAAAAATGCGGCGCACCTCGCGCTCGCGGCTTCCGGGGAAAAGCCCCAGCAGCCCGCTCTCGCGGGGGGTGGCGTTTTTTTCGGCGGCGAGGGACTCGAGGAGCGGATGTCCGGCAAAGACGGTGTGGAGTCCGCTGGCCTCATACATCGGAGCCTCGAAGGGAAACACACAGATCATCAAATCGAGGATTTCGGCCATGCGGGGAATGCGCGAGCGGTTCCAGGCCCAGACCTGGGGGCTGATGTGGTAAAGGATTTTCCCGCCGTAGCCCTTGGTTCGAAGCGCGCGGGCGAGGCGGAGGTTGAAGCCGGGGTAGTCCACCAGCACAACGGCGTCGGGGCGCAGTTCGGCGATCGAGCGGAGCTGGGCATGGAACTTCGCGCGGAAGTAGCCGTAGTTTTTCAGAACGTCCCAGAGCCCGACGACGGCGGCGCGCTGGATCCAGGGGTCGAACGGCTCCTCGCTGAGCGACCGCATCCGCTCCCCGCCCGCTCCTCCGAAGCGGATGCCGGGACGCATGTCGCGGATCGAGCGCATCACTTCGAACGCCCGGGCGTCGCCGCTCTCCTCGCCCGCGACAAACCAGAGCAGGGGATCAGAGCGCATTGGACGGTTTCGGCATGGGAGAAAACTTTCCAACGCGGCCCGCGCTGCAAGCAGAAATTCCCGCCCCGGGCCGGCGATGGCGCCCGGGGGGGCCGGTCAACCCTTCTTGACGGGCAGTCGGATTTGATTGAGCGAGATGCGCTGGGTGGCGCCGAGGTCCTGCCGCTCGTCCTCGGCGCGGCGGATTTCCTCGAGACGCGCATCGATCAAGGCCACGGCCCTGGCGCGGGTGACGACATCGCTTTTGCGAACGAGTTCGAGTCGCTCCGAGCGGTCGCGGAAATCGATGCGAACCTTGCCGAATTCCAGCAGGCGCAGGAACACGCTCACAAAGTAGGAATTCGCCGTGCCGAAGAGCAGGATGTATTCATCCATTTTCCCGGCGACGGTGGAGAGGTGCTGCGACTCGACCTCGAGGCCGTCGGGATTGAGGGTGACGCGTTTTTCCAGGACCTGGAAATCGCGGACCGAGCGGGGCGCCTCGGGCGGCGGGGCGGCCGGCGCGGGGGGTTGCGGCGAGCGGGTGAGAATGCGGCCCGATTCGGACTTCGAGGGGCGCGGGTGGAGCGGGACCTGGCGGGTGATGCGGTTGACGAGAAGCGTCTCGTTGAAGGGCTTCACGATGTAATCGTTCACCCCCGCCCGGACGATGTTGGCGACCATCTCGGGAGTGCGCTCCGAGGTGATCATGATCACCGGCGTGTTGCGGAACGCCATCTCCTGGCGCATGCGGCCGAGGAATTCGACGCCGTTGAGAAGCGGCATCTTGTAGTCCAGAAGAACGAGGTCGGGCTGTTCCCGCTGGAGAATGGCGTAGCCTTCCTCGCCGTTCGAGGCCACGCGCACATCGACATCATAGGGCGCGAGTCCATGGACGATGAGGGCTTGAACCAGCCGACTGTCGTCCACACAAAGAATTTTCAAGGCATCCATCCCTCGGTGCAAAAACGTTACCTTTTAATTCGGAGGGAAACACCCCGTTGTCAAGTGGCGAACGGCCGGTCCCCGGGCGAAGCCGGGCGCAAAAGGGACGTCTGGCGCCGCCTATTTTCGGAGCGTATCGCGAATTTCCTCCAGAAGCACCTCGGTGCGGGAGGGGGCGGCGGGTGCGGCCGGTGGCGGTTCGCGTTTGATTTTGTTGACCACCTTCACCAGGGCGAACACGCAGGCCGCGATGATGAGGAATTCGATGGCGGTGTTGAGAAAGGCCCCGTAGCCGATCACGGGCGCCCCGGCCTCCTTGGCCAGCGCCAGCGTGGCGTAGGTTTTTCCATCCAGCGAAACAAAGAGCCCGCTGAAATCGACTCCCTTCATGGCCGCGCCAATAGGCGGCATGATGACATCGGCAACGAGGCTGTTGACGATTTTTCCGAAGGCGGCGCCGATGATGACGCCGACAGCAAGGTCGATGACATTGCCACGCGAGATGAATTCGCGAAATTCCTGGGCGATTTTCATGGGAGGGATTTTTAAAGCCCCCCGCGCGGCAGGGGCGATAAAAAAAGCCGCGGTTTTCGCGCATGGTCACGGGATAGAGGCAGGAACTGGGCAATCCAATGCCCTGTTCCCACCTCTATGGCGTGTTGGCGCGGGCCGCACCGGACCTGAC
>CAZVPK010000212.1:0-3472 GCA_964628505.1 uncultured Chthoniobacter sp. | reverse complement strand
TTGCGGGCGAGGTCGGATTTTCCGTTGGCGGCGAGCGTGACGGCGTAGATGCAAAGGATGCGCGGGGGGAGCGATCGGGCGTCCACATCGGGGCCGTAGTTGTCGAACAGCCGCATCGCGGCTTCGGAGCGGCCGCTTTTCAACTCGGCGAGGGCGAGGGTGGAGACGCTCGAGAGGTTGTCGGGATTTTCCGCGCTGTGCTTGCGAAGGAAATCCAGAGGAGCCGGCTTCCCGAGGAGCAGGCGGTGGTGGGCGATATTGTTTTGGAACGACGGGTCCGCGGCCAGGGTGGCGGAGTTGGCGAGGGCTTCGAAGAAACGCAGGGAAAAGGCGGCGTCGCGGCGGGCGAGGACGAGCAATTGGCATTTGGACATCAACGCGGGGGCGAGTGCGGGTTGCGCGGGGACCTTGGCGAGGTTGGCCTCGAAGAGTTCGGTCTCGTTCGCGCCGAGAAGATAGGCGGTGACCTCGGCAAATTTCTCGGGATTGGTGGCGGCGTCGGCGATGGCGTTCTGGAATGCGGCTTGCGACTCGGCGGCCTGGCCGAGTTGTTTGCGGGCGAGGCCCTGGAAAAGCTTGGAAATATGCGGGAGCAGCGGGTTGTCCTCGCGCTCGAGGGCGGCGAGGGATTCGTTCCAATGTTTCGCGGCGGCGCTGGCATCGAGCCAGACGATGAAGGATTCGGGACGGTTGATGGCTTCATCGAGGGTGAGAAGCGAGAGGGCGCGGGCGGGCTCGCCATTTTTCGTGAGCCATTGTGCGGCGGTGGCGCGGGCGGGGAGCGGTTTGGCTTTGACGAATTCCACCAACTCGACGGCGATTTGCGGCTTGGAGTCGGGGTTCATGGCCACGGCGGCGGAATCGGCGAGGAGACGGCCGGGTGTTTCCACGAAAGGATGCGCGCGGAGTTTTTCGATCCAATCGCCGCGCAGGTCGGGGTTCATGTAACCCGTGCGGAGGCCGAGGGCGAGGGCTTGCGCGCCGAGGGCGGAATCGCGCGTGGAAAAATCCTGGATGATGACGGCGGCCTCCTGCACGGATTGGCCGGGGCGGCGGGATTTGATGAGAAATTCGAGAAGCGCGCCGCGGGTGACATCGCCGGGATCCGCGGCCACGGCGGCGCGGAATTCGGCTTCGGCCTCGGCGGGCTTGTTTTCCCGGAGGAGCGTGGAGGCGTTGAGCAGATGCGGAAAAGCGGGATCGCCATTCGCGCCGACGGCCTTGGCGAGGCGGTCGGCGAGTTGGGTTTCCCCCTTTTGCGCAGCGAGGGTGGCGTAGATTTTGAGGTCGTCGAGGCCGAGCTGGCGTTCGTCGGTGAGCTTCTGGAAGGTGGCGAGGGCGGCCTCGGGTTGTCCGCTGGCGGCTTGGATGCGGGCGAGGACGCGCGTGGCGGGGGGGTGGCCGGGCTTGATGCGCAGGGCGGTTTCCACGCCCATGCGGGCTTCGGTGACTTTGCCGTTTTTCAAATCCTCCACGGCGCGTCCGACGAGGGCGTAGGCCTGGCGGTTGAGGATTTTTCCGTAAGCCCAATGGCCGCCATATCCGGCGCCGCCGAGCAACAGGAGGGCGAGAAGGATCAAGAGAAACCGCCAGCGGTGGATCGTGCGGCGGAGGCGGATTTTCCGGCGGAGTTTTTTGATTTGGGCGGCGGTCATTTCAGTGGAGTCACAGGTTGCGTGAGGGTTCGGGGAGATTGGAGGAAAAGAGCGGGCGGCGCCAGCGCGGAGGGCGCGGCAGCGCCGAAGGTCCCGGGGAGTGCGCCCGCCGCTCGCCTGTGGAGTCTTGGGTTTTTTACTCCATCAGGCCCGGGCGCACCAACACGAGCCCTCGCGGGTCGGATTCAAGGAATGCGGCCGAAGGCCGGTGGATGATTCATTCCAAATCTGAAGGTTAATTGGACCTTTGGATGCCGGGTGCAATTGAGGATCCCTTTGCCCAAAACGGAGTGACCAGGAGGGCGCCGCTTGCCGGCGCCGGGGCGGTTTTACTAATCCCAACAATTCCGGCGCTGACAAAACCCGCGCGATTGCGCGGTCAATACTCCGGAGGGTCGAATGTTAAGCCCGCAAGGGCAACCAGCGCCCTCCTCGCAAAGCGGCAAACAAAAATTCCCATGGGTAAAGGAATCTTTCATCAAAATTCAATAGTCCAGAGAACCGCTTGCAATGGTATCAGGTCGGGCCCGGGGCTACGAGGCGAGCCGGTCGAGGGCCGTGAGCGCGTAGAGCGGGATGTTCAGGATTTTGCCATCCTGTCGAAGATTCAACGGCGTGGTTCGCAGCAGCCGGGCGGGGTGGAATTTTTCGTCGTAGATTCGGAGGCTTTTGCTTTTCGGATTGATGCCGGACTTGGCCTCGAGCGGCAGGATGCCGCCTTGCGGGGATTGCCAGAGGAAGTCCACCTCGGCGGTGGCGGAGTCGTTTTTCCAGTAGTGGAGCCCGCCCGCGCCGGAGAGGCCGGCCAAGATTTGGGCGACATGATTTTCCACGAAGGCGCCTTTGAACTCCAGGAAGAGATCGTGCCCGCGCACAAGGATGTCGGGGGAAATCCCGGCCATCGCCCCGAGCAGCCCGATGTCGAGCGCGTAAACTTTGAACGCACTGCGGTCGGCGTAGGCGGAGAGCGGCTGGCCGGGCTTGGTGACGAGGAAGGCCCTCAAAATGAGCCCGGCTTTCTCGAGCCAGTGGATGGCGTTTTCGTAGTCCCGGGCGCGGGCGGTTTTTTTGAGGGCGGAGAACACGAACTTGCGGTTCTCGCGGGCGAGTTGGGCGGGAATGGAATCCCACACTTGCAGAAGCTTCGGAATATCGGGTGCGGGGGCGTGCTTGGCGAAGTCCAGCACATAGGCGTCGAGGATTTCCTTCTGGATCGCCCGCACGCCGGAAAGATCGCGGGTTTCGGCGAAGCATCGCACCGCCTCGGGCATGCCGCCGACAAAAAAGTAGTATTTCAAAAGCCCGGTCAATTCCTCGTGGAACGGCTCCAGGAAAGGCTCGGCGCCCGATTTGCCATCGAGAAGCGCCCGGTAGCGCGACTCGCCCACCGCATCCAAAAACTCGGGAAACGACATCGGCCGCAGGTCCAAAAAATTCACCTTTCCCACCGGGAACGACATGGGTTGGGAAAGTTTGACGCCGAGCAGCGACCCGGCGGCGGCGATGTGGTGTTCGCCCGCGTTTTCCTGGAAATACTTCAGCGCGTTGAGGGCCTCGTTGCAGGTCTGGATTTCATCGAAAACAATCAAATCCCTCCCGGGGCGGATCGTGGCGTTGCGGTAAAGGCCCAGGGCCTCGACCAGGGCGGTCGGCTCGAGACGGCCGGTGAAAAATCCCTTCAAGCGCGGATCCTCCTCGAAATTGAAATAGGCGAGGGTCTCGTATTCGCGCCGGCCGAATTCTTGGAGCAAATGGGTTTTGCCAACCTGCCTCGCCCCGCGCAAAACCAGCGGCTTGCGCCGGGGCGAGGCTTTCCA
>CAZVPK010000211.1:0-3546 GCA_964628505.1 uncultured Chthoniobacter sp. | reverse complement strand
TGGGCGGCCGCATCGCCGAGGAAATGTTCACCAACGACATCTCGAACGGCGCCGCCGGCGACATCCGCCAAGCCACCAGCCTGGTGCGGAAGATGGTTTGCGAATGGGGCATGAGTTCGCTCGGCATGATCAGCTTCGCCGACGGCGGCGAGCATGTCTTCCTCGCCCGCGACCTCTCCCGTCCCCGCGAATACAGCGAAGCCACCGCGCAACAAATCGACGCCGAGGTCAAACGCATCATCGACGAAGCCTACGCCCGCGCCCAGCGCATGCTGGAAGAGCGCCGCGACGCCGTGGAAAAACTCGCCAAGGCCCTTCTCGAATACGAAACGCTCGACGCCTCGCACGTGAAGGAAATCCTAGAGCACGGCGAAATCAAAAACCCGCCGATCGTCGAAGCCGCCCCGCCCCCGCTCCCGCCGCCGCCGACCGACTCCGCACACCAACCGCCCGAGTCGATCAAACCCGAATTCCCCGCCGGCGGCCTCCCTTCGCCCGCCCCGGCGTAGGCCGGGATCGAGTCGCTTGACCGCCATCGAGGGCCCGATTCTGGAATCCTTGGCCGCCCGTTTGGACCGGTTTTATAATTCGAACGAAAACCGCAAATCGAAATAGACGTCCAGGAGGGCCCTGCTTGTCAGGGCCGAAACGGCTAGCGGAAACACGCCCGTGCGGCTCCGACAAGCGGAGCCCTCCTCGCAAAGGAGGCACCCGGCACGGATCGTGCACTCGATGACTTGACCGCTATCCCGAATTCCAAAAGCGTCGTGCTTTTAAAACTCGGTCAGGCCCCGGGCGTTTCCAGCAGGCCCTGAGGCGCGCTCCGCGGCACCCGCTACCTCCCGACCAGCACCACCGTGGACCACTCCCGCACCGGATAGCTCTTCTGGATTTTCAGCGGGGTCTCTTCGCCGGGTTCGCAAATATCCTCCGGCGCGGCCAGCGCGGTGTCGGCGAAGCGGTGCCAGCGCAAATTCCTCGGCAGCACGGGCAGTCCGAAATTCAGCGGCTCGTGATACATGTTGAACACGACATAAATGAAATGCGGACCGCCACCCAGGAACTCGTGGTGCCTCCCGCAGATCATGAACGCCAGGGTGCGGCTGGACCCCGACCAATCGGGATGCCACGGCAAAACCCCATGCCAACTGATGTCGGGATACCCGCTGCCGATCTGGTCGCGCTCCTCGTAGAACTCAGGCTGGCGCAAGGCGGGATGCGCCTTGCGGAAGGCGATCATGTTTTTCGTGAACCGGAAAATCTCCTTCCCGTGCGCGTCGGGTTCCCAATCGAGCCAGTTCCAGTCGGCATCGTGGCAATACGCGTTGTTGTTCCCGCGCTGGGTGCGCCCGCACTCGTCGCCCATGTAAATCATCGGCACGCCCTGGCTCGTCAGCAGCAGCGCCATCGCGTTCTTCGACAACTTCAATCGGAGCGCGCACACATCGGGATCGCTCGTCGGACCATCCACGCCGCAATTCCAGCTCAGGTTGTCGTTCGATCCGTCGCCGTTGTTCTCGCCGTTCTCGAGGTTCTGCTTGGAGTTGTAGGAAAACAGATCTCGCAGGGTGAATCCGTCGTGGCAGGTGATGAAATTCACGGACGCCGTGGGCTTGCGACCCGCCTCCCGGTAAAGGTCGGGCGAGCCGAGAATGCGCTGCACCATCTCGCCGACCATGCCGGGTTCGCCTTTTAAAAACCGCCGCGCGCAATCGCGGTATTTTCCGTTCCATTCCATCCACCGCCCGTAGCTCGGAAAGTTGCCGACCTGATACAACCCGCCGGCGTCCCACGCCTCGGCGACCAGTTTGCAATCGGCCAGCACGGGATCGTGCGCGAGGAATTCCAGCAGCGGCGGATTCGAGAGCGGGTTCCCCCTCGAGTCGCGCCCGAGGATCGAGGCCAGGTCGAAACGGAACCCGTCGATGTGATACTCCGCCGCCCAGTAGCGCAGGCAGTTGATCACGAATTCGCGCACGGCCGGGTAGTTGCAATTCACCGTGTTTCCGCAGCCGGAGTAGTTCGCGAAGCGGCCCTTGTCGTCGAGGATATACCAGGTTTTGTTGTCGATCCCGCGGAAGGAAAAAACCGGGCCGTTCTCGTTGCCCTCGGCGGTGTGGTTGAAGACCACATCGAGCATGACCTCTATGCCCTCGCGGTGGAGCGCGCGAACCATGTCCTTCATCTCCCGAACCTGCAGACCCTCGGCGGCCCGCGCGGCGAAACTGGCCTTCGGCGCGAAGAACCCCACCGTGCTGTAGCCCCAGTAATTGCACAGCGTCTCGCCGTTCGTCGGGTTCGTGCGTTTGTTTTCCGTCTCGTCGAATTCGAACACCGGCATCAACTCCACGCAGTTCACCCCAAGCTCCCCGAGGCTTTGGATTTTTTCCACCAATCCCGCGAACGTGCCGGGATGCTTCACGCCGGAACTTGGATGCCGGGTGAATCCCCGCACATGCATCTCGTAAATGATCAACTCGCTGTCGGGCACGCGGCGGATTTCATTCGGCTCGAGATGATCGACTCCGCCGGGAACCCGCGAGCGGAAGACCGGCTTCCTGTCGGGCTCGACGGGCCGCATCCATTCCTCCCGGCCGACGATTTCGCGCGCGTAGGGATCGAGAAGGATTTTCGCCGGGTCGAAATAATGTCCCTCGGCGGGATTCCACGGTCCGTCCATCCGGAAGCCGTATTCCAGGTCGTCGTATTCCAACTCGTGCACGACCATCGCCCAGACATGCCCCAGTTTGTATTCCTTCGGAAACGGAATCTCGGCGACCGGCTTCGTCTTGCCGGGCTTGAAAAGAACCAGGGTGCATCCTGTCGCGTTCGTGCTGAACACCGAGAAGTTCACGCCCCCCCTCGCATGGCTGGCCCCGAACGGAACCAAATGCCCGCAACTCACCCGATGGCCTGCCACTGTATGGACGGGGGGTTTCGAAACCTTCATAGGGCGGACATCCTATTGACGCTCCGAAAAACGGCAAGCGCCGCGCTCCTTGACGGCCGTTCGACAACCCTCCGCGGGTTGCGTTAGAGTCCTTCGATGTCGTTCGTCCACCTGCATTGCCACACGGAGTTCTCGCTGCTCGACGGAGCGATCCGCCCGGCGGACCTGGTCAAAAAAACCGCCGCCTTCGGCATGCCCGCCGTCGCCGTCACCGACCATGGCAACATGCATGCGGCCGTCCCGTTTTACCAAGCCGCCGCCAAGGCCGGCGTGAAGCCGATCATCGGCTGCGAGGTCTATGTCGCCCCGGGCGCGATGACCGATCGCAACGCCTCGTCGGCCAAAGACGCCGCGTTCCACCTCACCCTGCTGGCGACGAACGACGAGGGCTACCGCAACCTGGTGAAACTCTCCACCGCCGGTTACCTCGAGGGATTCTACTACAAGCCGCGCGTGGACCACGACCGCCTCGCGGCTCATTCCAAAGGCCTCATCGCGCTCAGCGGTTGCCTGAAAGGCGAAGTCGCCTCGCAACTCGCCGACGGGAATTTCGAGAAAGCCCACGCCACCGCCGCGAAATACCGCGAGATGTTCGG
>CAZVPK010000210.1:0-3547 GCA_964628505.1 uncultured Chthoniobacter sp. | reverse complement strand
GTCAAAATCGACTCCGCAAAAAATCTCTCGACCCTCGAGGATCTCTACCTGCCCTTCCGTCCGAAAAAGCGCACCCGCGCCACGATGGCGAAGGAAAAAGGCCTCGAGCCGCTCGCCGACATCCTCTGGGAGCAAAGCGCCAACACCGATCCCGAGGCCGAAGCCGCCGCGTTCGTCAGCGCCGAAAAGGAAGTGCCCGACACCGCCGCCGCCCTCGCCGGAGCGCGCGACATCCTCGCCGAACGCATCAACGACTCCGCAGAGGCCCGCGCCGCCCTACGCGATCTCTACCTCAACAAGGCCGTGCTCAAATCCAAAGTCGTCTTCGAAAAAGAAAAGGACGCCGCGAAGTTCAAAGACTACTTCGATTGGAGCGAACCTGTCGCGCAGTGCCCCTCGCACCGCTTCCTCGCCATCCGCCGTGGCGAAACCGAGGGACTCCTCTTTTCCCGCATCACGCCGAACGAAGAGGAAGCCCTCGCCGCGCTCGATCACCTGTTCGTCAAAGGCTCCCACCCCGCCGCGCAGCAGGTCCGCCTCGCCGCGCACGATTGCTTCAAGCGCCTGCTCGGTTTCGCGATGGAAGGCGAGGCCCGCGTTTTCTACAAAAAGAAAGCCGACGAGGAAGCCATCCGCGTCTTCGCCGAAAACCTCCGCGAACTCCTCCTCGCCTCGCCGCTCGGCCAGAAAACTGTCCTCGCGCTCGACCCCGGTTTCCGCACCGGTTGCAAACTCGTCGTCCTCGATCCCCAGGGAAAACTCCTGATGAACGAAGTCGTCTATCCCGAAAAAGGAGCCCGCGACCGCGCCGAGGCCGCCGAAGTCATCAAGTCGGTCGTCTCCCGTTTCAAAATCGAAGCCATCGCCATCGGCAACGGCACCGCCTCGCGCGAGACCGAATCCTTCGTCCGCGCCCTCGGCCTGCCCGCCGCCATCACGATTGTCGTCGTGAGCGAATCCGGCGCGTCGATTTATTCCGCCTCCGAAGTCGCCCGCGAGGAATTCCCGAATCTCGACCTCACCGTGCGCGGCGCGATTTCCATCGGACGCCGCCTCATGGACCCCCTCGCCGAACTCGTCAAAATCGACCCCAAATCCATCGGCGTCGGTCAATACCAGCACGATGTCGACCAATCCGCGCTCAAGCGCTCGCTCGACGACACCGTCGTCTCCTGCGTGAACCATGTCGGCGTGGAACTCAACACCGCCAGCGCGAATCTCCTCGGCTATGTCTCCGGCCTGAACTCCCGCACCGCGCAAGGCATCGTGGAATTCCGAAACCAAAACGGCCCGTTCAAATCCCGCCAGGAACTCCTCAAAGTCCCCGGCCTCGGTCCGAAAGCTTTCGAGCAGGCCGCCGGCTTCCTGCGCATTCGCAACGGCGCGCACCCGCTCGACGCCAGCGCCGTTCACCCCGAGCGCTACGACCTCGTGGATAAAATGGCCGCGGACCTCGGCTGCTCCGTCGGCGAGCTTTTGCAAAACCCCGCCCGCCGCACCGCCATCAAAGCCGACAAATACATCACGCCCGAAATCGGCCTGCCCACCTTGCAGGACATTCTGAAGGAACTCGCCAAACCCGGCCGCGACCCGCGCAAGCAATTCGAGGTTTTCTCCTTCTCCGAAGAGGCGATGAAAATCGAAGACCTCAAGCCCGGCATGAAGCTCCCCGGCATCGTCACGAATGTCGCCGCCTTCGGCGCGTTCATCGATGTCGGCGTGCACCAGGACGGCCTCGCGCACATCAGCCAGCTCAGCGACCAGTTCGTCAAAAATCCCTCCGATGTCGTCAAAGTCGGCCAAAAAGTGAACGCCACCGTGCTCGAGGTCGACCTCGAGCGCAAACGCATCAGCCTCTCCCTAAAAACGAATCCCGAACTCGGCGCCCCATCCCGCGGCCCCCGCGACAGCGGCGGCGGATCGCGAAATTTCCAAAACCGCCCCGCCGCCCGCCAGCAGGCCCCGCAGGTCGATTGGTTCACCGCCGCCATGAACCGCCGGAACTAAACAAAATGGGGGGGCGCGCCCGTCCCGGCGTCGGCAGGGGAAGCAGCGCAGCCCACGCCGCACCGGAATCTCGCGCCACCGGTCCACCAAACACCGAAAAAACACATCCCGCCGCACAGCAAAATCACACAAGTTTTCTCCGACGATCGTCGGAAAAGAGTTGTGCGATTGTTGGCGGCGGCGGAGGGGGCGTTTTACTCGGATTCGGGGTCCGGGTGCCGGTCGGCTTGGTTGAGAACCACGCGGACTTCGGCGATCAGGCGCTCGACTTCGGGGAGGATTTCGGCGGAGAGTTCGTCCGCCAGGGGGTTGGTCCACCCGGCGGGGGCGAGATGGTCGGCGGCGGCGGTTTCGATGGCGAGCCGGGCATCGAGGAGGAAGCGGCGAGCGGTTTTCAGTCGGTGCAGCGTGTGGCCGGCGAAGAGGGGATCCGGGGGCCAGTCCTCGGGTTCATGGATGTTGAGGGCGCCTGCGAGTTTCGCGCTGGCGGTGGCGATGCAACTCCAGGCTTCGTTCAAGGGATGCTCGGGCGGGGAGCCTTCGGGAATCCAGCCGGCGGCCTCGGCCGCATGGTGCATGGAGATCGCGAGATCGCGGCACCGCTCGACGAGCGGATGGTCTTCGAATTCGGCAAGGCTTGGATTTTCCTCGAGCTCTTGGCGGGCTTGTTCGGCGAGGGCGTTGAGTTCGTCGATGCGGACATCCATGGCGGCCTCCTGCTCGGGAGTGAGGGGCGGGGGTTCGGGTTCGCCTCGCTCGATGCGGAGTCTTTCGCGCTCCTCCCGCCAGATTTCATCGAAGTCCTCGGGGTCCGTGTCGTCGCGTGTCATGCGGGCTTGGATGCGGTCGAGGAGGAGGTTCATGCGGGCGGCTTCCGCGTCGGCTTCGGCCTCCAGGCGGCTCTGGGGCTCGTCGTCGGAACGGTCCGCGTCGGCAAGATCGACAAGGCCGCTGGCGAGGGCGGCGCCGAGGGTGTTGGAAAACTCCAGCATGGCCGAGTGGTTGGCCTCCCGCTGCGCGGTTTCCTCCTCGGGCGTCATGTTCCATGCGGGTTCGGGGTCGATGGAAATCTCGAATCCAGCGGCTTCGATCACGACGCGCCCGTTGATGTCGCCGAACCATTCGAGGTAGAGGGAATTTTCCCAATGGTGGGGGACGGGTTGCTTGTGTTTGTGGAGGCGGGGAAGTTCCTCGAGCGGGCAGTCGAGGATCTTGACCTTGCGGGAGGCGGTGATGTCGCCGACGCGGCCGGTTTGCCGGGGAGCGAGCACGGATGCGGCTTCGCGGGCGGGAGCGGGGTTCTTGAAAACGATGCGGTGGCCGGCGAGGTCGCGCCACGGATTGCCCCCGAGGTCGAGGACGAGGGGTTCGTCGCGCCCCGCGAGGTGGATGGTGCCGGTGGTGCGGCCGCGCTCGCGGTTGTCGATTTCGCCGTGGAGGATTTCGTTGGAGAGTCGGTGGGCCATGCGCAAAAGGGGTCAGGGTCAGTCAAAGATTCTTCTGGGTATGCACTTGACTCAACCGACCACAACCTGTAGAT
>CAZVPK010000209.1:0-3572 GCA_964628505.1 uncultured Chthoniobacter sp. | reverse complement strand
TGGAGCGGGTGAAGGGAATCGAACCCTCGTATGCAGCTTGGGAAGCTGCCGTTCTGCCATTGAACTACACCCGCGTCGGGAACACCAAAAGGATGGCGGTGTTTTGAACGGGGGCAAGGGATTTTTTGCGGTCGATTCCCGGTCTCAGAGTTGGGCGTGCTCGATGGTGCGGAGACGCTTTTGCTTCGCGCCGAGGCGGGGGATGCAGGCGATGAGGGCTTTCGTGTAGGGGTGCTGCGGGTTTTTCAGGACCGAGTCGGTGTCGCCGGTTTCGACGATCTCGCCGCGATACATCACGGCGACGCGTTCGCAGAGGCCGCGGATGATGGCGAAATTGTGGGTGATCAACAAAAGCGCCATGCCGAATTCGGCGCGGAGGCGTTTCAGTTCCGCGAGGATCTGGGCCTGGATGGTGACGTCGAGCGCGGTGGTGGGTTCGTCGGCGACGAGGAGGCGCGGGCGGCAGGCGAGGGCCATGGCGATCATGGCGCGCTGTTGCATGCCGCCGCTGAGCTGGTGCGGGTAGTCGCGCATGCGTTTCGCGGGATCGACGATGCCGACGGCGGCGAGCCATTTCTCCACCTCGGCGTCGAGGTTTTTCACCTCGGGACGGTGGAGGCGGATGCCTTCGGCGATCTGGCTGCGGATGGGGAAGACGGGGTTGAGCGAGGTGGCGGGTTCCTGGAAAACGTAGGCGATGCCGCCGCCGCGCACGGTGCGGAGTTCGGCGGGGGGGAGCGCAAGGATGTCGCGGCCCTCGAAGCGGATGGAGCCGGAGGCGAACTCGGCGGGCGGCTCGGGGAGCAGGCGGGCGAGCGAGAGGGCGGTGACGCTTTTGCCGCTGCCGCTCTCGCCGACGATGGCCAGCGAGCCTCCGTGTTCGAGGGAGAGGGAGACGTTCTTGACGGCTTCGACGAGGCCGTTTTCGGTGCGGAAATGGATCGAGAGGTTCGAGACGTCGAGGAGCGGGGCGTTCATTGGGCGCGGGTGTCGGCGGCGCGCCGGAGGGCGTCGCCGGCGATGTAGAAGGCAAGGGAGGCGGTGAAAATGGCGAGGCCGGGGAAGACGATGAGCCACCAGGCGTCGAGGATGTAGGTCTTGCCGTCGGCGATGATGTTTCCCCACGTGGCCTGCGGCGGGGGGACTCCGAAACTCAAGAAGCTGAGGCCGGCTTCGACGAGGATGGCGTCGGGAATGCTGACGATCGCGGTGACGAAAATGGGCGCGGCGGCGTTCGGCAGGATGTGTCGGAAGATGACCTTCCACCCGCTCTGGCCCATGGCGCGGGCGGCACGGACGTATTCGCTCTCGCGCAGGGTGAGGAATTCGGCGCGGACGAGGCGGGCGGTGCCGGTCCAGCTCACCAGGCCGATGACGGTGATGATAATCCAGATGTTGGGTCCGAGAATGGCGATGGCGCTGAGGATGAGAAAAAACGAGGGGAAGCAGAGGAGGGCGTCGACGATTCGCATGAGGACGTTGTCGATCCAACCGCCGAAATAGCCGCTCACGGCTCCGACGAAAATTCCTATTCCAAGCGAGACGGCCATGGCGACGAACCCGACGGTGAGCGAGATCGTGGAGCCGGCGACCATGCGGGAGAGGACGTCGCGGCCGAGGTTGTCGGTGCCCAGCCAGTGGGCGGCGGAGGGAGGCTGGAGCTTGGCGGCGAGGTTGGTGGCGTTCGGGTCCATCGGCATCGGAAGGCCGAGGAGGGAGAGGATGCCGGCGAGAAGGGCGGTGGTGAAAAAGAAGGCGATGAAGAGGAGGGAGAGGACGGCGAGGCGGTTTTGGAAAAACCGGCGTGCGACGCGGCGAAGCGGGCTGTCGGGAATTTCAACCGGGAGCGGGTCGGAATCCAGCGCGGCGGTCATGGCGGGGGTTGGAAAAAACACGGCATCGGGCACAGGCGTCCCGTCCGCGGGGGTTGTCGAGGTCGTCCATCGACGAGCATTCCACGCCGCCGCCCCACACGGCCGGGACGGCCGTGCCCCCTGCTGACGGCTGCGTGGATGGGGTGCCTCACTTGGATTTCGCGTAGAGTTCGGCGACGCGGGGCCAGTTGACGACGTTCCACCAGGCCAGCGCGTAGTCGCCGCGGCGGTTCTGGTATTTGAGGTAGTAGGCGTGCTCCCAGACATCGAGGCCGAGCAGGGCGGTGCAGCCCTCGAGGAGCGGAGGATCCTGGTTCGGCGTGGAGAGGATGGAGAGCTTGCCGTCCTTGGCCACAAGCCAGGCCCAGCCGCTGCCGAAGCGCTTGAGGGCGGCATCGGTGAACTGTTTTTTGAATTCGTCGAAGGATCCGAACGTGGAATCGATCGCGGCCGCGAGCTCGCCGGTCGGTTCGCCGCCGCCGTCGGGGGACATCATGAGCCAGAATTCGGAGTGGTTGAGATGGCCGCCGACGTTGTTGCGGAGGCCGGTGCGGAGGGATTCGGGGGCGGAGTCGAGGTTTTTGAGAAGCTCCTCGGGCGAGAGTTTGGAAAGTTCGGGTTGGTCGGCGAGGAGCTTGTTCGCGTTGGTGATGTAGGCCTGGTGGTGCTTGCCGTGGTGGATGCGCATCGTTTCGGCGTCGATGTGCGGTTCGAGCGCCTCGGGCGGGTAGGGAAGGGGAGGCAGGGTGTAGGGACCGGAGGGGGCGTCCTGCGCGGCGGCGAAATGCGGAGCGAGGCCGAGGGCGGCGGCGAGAAGGAGATTGCGGGCGGATGGGATTTTCATAGCGTTGGAAACGCTAACCCATGGACATGCCGAGGCAACCCGCAAAAGCGCCCACGGACGGCGAGGCGAGGATTTATGCGGTGGTGCGGGGGATTCCGGCCGGATGTGTGGCCACGTATGGGGCGGTGGCGGCGGCGAGCGGGCGAGGGAGCGCGCGGTCGGCGGGGCGGGCGTTGGCGAAAAATCCGTTCGCTCCGGAGGTGCCGTGCCACCGGGTTGTGCGGAGCGACGGGGCGTTGGGGGGATTTTTCGGAAGGACCGTGGGAGATGCCTTGGACGCGAAGCGGCGGCTTTTGGAGGGCGAGGGGATTTCCTTCGACCGAAGCGGCCGCGTGGCCGAACGGTTTATCCGGCGAAGGCTGTGAAGAGATCCTGTTCGCGCCCGGATGCGGTCTCCGACACGCCCCGCGAGCGCATCGAAACCAGCGGGCGCAGTTTTTCCCTGGGCACGCCGAGGCAGCGGCTGTCGGAATCGGACATTCCCTCGACGAGGTCGAGGAGGACATCGGGGTCGCTTTCGATCTCGCGGAGGATGCGGGATTTTGTGAGCGGGATGGTGTCGCAGGTGGTGCGGGGGAGGATGAAATCGAGGTCGTCCACCAACCGGGCGATCTGGTCCTGGGTCAGAAGCATGGTCTGGACGGTGGTCGGGGTGCCGGGCGGATCATGATGACTACCCTAGCGGTCCGTGGCGGCGGCGGCAAGCGGGGGAAAACCGGCATGGCGCGGGTGGAGGGAACGGTTCGGGGATTCGAACGGACTGGCAGCGCCTACGGGATTCGAACCCGCAAACGGAGGCTCATCCAGAGAGGAAAAGATTGGCAGGTTGACTTTTCGTGACACTTTCGTGACAG
>CAZVPK010000208.1:0-3574 GCA_964628505.1 uncultured Chthoniobacter sp. | reverse complement strand
GTTCAGCAGGCCGTTTTCGACGAGGGCGTCGTTGATCGGGAGTGAGGAGGCAACGAGGGCGCGGGTGTTGATTTGGGAGCCGGCCCCGAAGATGATGCCGTTTTGGTTGATGATGTAGACTTGTCCTTGGGCGTTGATGCGGCCGCGGATTTGGGAGGGTTTTTGGGCCGGGTCAAAGACTTTGTTGAAGGCGATCCACTTGCCCGAGTCGGCACCGCCAGCGGACTGGTCGAAATTGACGGTCGTGTCGCGGCCCACGTGGAAGGTTTCCCAGTGGAGGAGGGCTTTCGAGTCTGTTTGTTTGATGCCCACGGTGTTGCCCGATTGGGTCGGGGCGTTGGCACCCTGCCATTTGGCGTTCGGGCCGGTGAGGACCTTCAGTCCGCCCTCGGCAAGGCCGTTGGGGATAGTGGATGCTGCGGCCGCCGAGCGCGCGGCGGCCTGGAGGCGGCGCATGTCGGTGACGACCTTGGTGGTGCGGGCGAGGCGGTCTTGGGCGCGGATTTTTGAGGCCTCGGCGGCTTCGGCGCCCGCTTGTGCGCGGGCCGTGGCGTTGCGTTTCGCGTTTTTCGCGGAGGCACCGCCGCGGAGGATGTCGCCCGCGTAAATGGTCGACGGGGCGCCGAGGGCCATGGCGGCGAGGAGGACGAGAGAAATGCCTGCCCTAAGCCTGTGGTGGCGGGCGAGGGGTTGAAAGGCATGGAATCTGTGTGGGCTGCGATGAACGGACATACGGCGGGTTCCCTAAGATCGACGGGAAGAGGTCGGAGTTGAGCGCCGGGGGTGTAAAGAAACTGTCGCTTGAAATCTCATGGGGTTGTGCCTGTCGAGATCAGGCCGGGCAGGGCGATTTCGTTGATGGTGACGGGGGACTTGGCCTGGAGGCGTTCGAGGTAGGCCTGGCGGTTGAGGGCGGCGCGCTCCTGTCGGAGGGCGTCGGCGAGTTGTGGGCGGACCTCCTCGAGGGTGGCGGTGCGGGGTTCCTTGAGGTCGAGGATTTTCACGAAATAAAATCCGTCCCCGAGGGCGACGGGGCCGATTGTGGTGTTTTTGGCGGCCCCGGCGAGGGCTTCGCGGATGGCGGGTTGGATCGAGTCCTCGGTGAGCCAGCCGATGTCACCGCCGTTGGCGGCGCTGCGGGGTTCGTCGCTGTGCGCCTTGGCGAGGGCGGCGAAGTCACCGGTCTTGATTGTTGCGGCGAGGGAGTCGGATTCGTTCTTCGCTTTGGCGGGGTCTTCGGACGAGGAGATGAAAATTTGGGCGAGGCGGAACTGGCGGGGGAGGCGGAGGGTGTCCTTGCGGGATTCGTAGAGGGCGGAAATCTCGGCATCGCTTGGATAGTCGGCGGGCACGGCGGTGACGGACTCGAGGAAGCTCTCCGCGAGGGCGGCGTCGCGCACGCGGTCGAGGAGGGCCTTGGTGTCGGGCTTTTTGTCCCAATCGGCCGCCTTGGCCTCGGCGAGGAGTTGTTGCTGGAGAAGGACGGAGCGCACGGCTCGGCTGAGGGCGGCGGGATTTTGGAGAAGGGCGTCGCGTTGGGCCTGGGTGACTTCGCCGAGGTAGGGTTTGATCTGCGAAGCGGTCACGTCCTTGTCGCCGGCGCGGGCGATGACAGGGTCGTTGGCTTGCAATGGGAGGGCGGCGAGGAGGACGAGAGCGGCGGCGTGGGGAAGCATGGGAGTTTTAAGTTTTAAGAATTAAGTTTTAAGAATCGGAGCGAAGCGCAGAAAGACTGCCAAAGGCAGCCCGAAGGGTGAAGCGTAGCGGAATCAATTAAGTTTTAAGTGGCGGAAGGTAGGGGGAAGTTTTCAGAGTTCAGTTTTCAGGGGATTGCGATGCGGGGATTTTCTTCTCCTCCGTGTTCTCTGTGTCCTCCGTGGTTAATTTGTCTTCTTGGCTTCGTCGGCGGGGATGCGGGCGTCGGCGATTTGGTCGGCGAAGTCCTGGACGAGGTTTTGGAATTTGACGCGTTGGGCGGCGGTGAAGGGTTCGCGGGCGAGGATCGCGTCGCCGAGGCCGAATTTCTCGTAGCGTTCGAGTGTGGCCATGGCGGCTTTATACATTTCGATGTTTTTGAATTGCATGTCCTGGACCTTGCGTTCGAGGGCGAGGGATTTGGCCTCGAGTTCGCGGCGTTGGATTTCGCGTTTCACGGCGAGCTTGCCGATCTGGTCGTAGGATTTTTTCCATTTGGCGAGGGAGGCCTCCTGGTCGGCAATGGTGGACTCGCGTTCGGCGAGGGTTTTTTTGAGGCCCGAGATGAGGTTGGTCGAGGTGTTCCGCTCCTCGGCGAGTTCCTTGGCGAGGGCGGTCGATTTGTCCTCGAACTCCTGGGCTTTGGCCTCGGCGGCGTATTGTGCCGCTTGGGCGTTCGCGAGTTGGTTCTGGGCGTCGCGGAGCTTGAGCATGGTGTCGCGGAGGGCCTGGCGGAATTTTTCCGTGGGATCCTCGTCCGCCGCATGGGCGAGGCTGGAGGCGAGGAGAAGGGTGGCGAGGAGGCGTGTGGTCTTCATGTGCGGTTAGAATTTGGAGTCGATTTCAACGTAGAAGATGTTCGTGTTGTATTGGGGGCCGGCGATGCTGTCGGATCCCATCCAGCGCAGGCCCATGTAGACGTTTTCGGAGAGCGAGTAGAATCCGCCGACGGTGAAGCCCTGCATGTTGGTGCCGCCGCCGCCGAAGTCGGAGTCGTTGAATCCGTCCACCACGGCGTCCGATCCGATCCAGCGGTAGCCGGCATAGAGGAGCCAGTCGCCGCGTTTCTCGAGGGCCGGGGTGCCGACGCGGAGGTCGACATACCAGCCGTAGGGGTCGCCCTCGTAGGCACCGATGTTCATGAGTTCGGTGGTGTCGACGGGGCCGCGGTTGTTGACGGCGATGGCGTCGATGTCACCGTTGTTGAAGGCGAGGTTCTGGACGAATTCGCCCACAAGCGAGACGCGGACAGGCTCGAAGCCGTCGTAGACGAGTTCGGTGGTGAGGGCGAGTTCGGTGAATTTGCTCGCGAGGCCGTAGTATTGCCACTGGTTGATGGCGCCGTAGTCGTTGCTCGCGTCAGGCACGATGTCGCGGATGGCCATGTAGGTGTTGCCCTTTTGGGCGAACGACGGACGGCTGTTGTCGGTGTTGCTCGCGTCGTTGGCGGTGAGCGGGGTGTAGGGTGTGGAGAGTTTGCCCTCGATGTTGTGGAACCAATAGAGGGCGCCGCCTGTTTTCCATGTCCAGTCATCGGCGAATTCCCACTCGAAGCCGGTTTGGATGGCGAAGAGGTATTTGTCGTAGCTCGCGAATTTCTCCGGCTGGTTCGAGGAGAAGTTGAAGTCGGTGTTGTAGACGACGAATGCGCCACCGGTCACGTAGGGCTGGAAGGTTTCCGTGACATCCGCCTTGAGGGTGAGGGCGGCGCCGTCGAAGCCCAGGTCGTCGTCCCAGACGAGCCGGGTGGAGAAGAACGGGTTGTCGAAACGACCGACCCAGGCGGTGGCGCCGACGACATCGCGGTAATCGGTGTCGTAGCGCAGGAAGGCGCGGTCGAGCCAGATGGCGTATTTGGCGAAGTTGCCGCCCTGGTTTT
>CAZVPK010000207.1:0-3576 GCA_964628505.1 uncultured Chthoniobacter sp. | reverse complement strand
CTGGCGCTGGCCGCGGGGGAATCCAGCGAACCGGAGTATGCGACCTGGCTGGAGAAAAATTCGGTGAAGGGCTGAGCGGGCTTTTCTCAAATCACCCGTGCTATTCCTGCAGGCTCTTCACGCCGCAGCCGTGGGGGATCATCGCGCGGATGGCTTGGATGCTGGCGCGGGCGCCTCGAAGGGTGGTCATGGTCGGCACGCGGGCGTGCCGCGCCACAGCCGCCTCGATTCCGTAGCCGAACCCGGAACGAGTTTCGATGGCGTTCGGTGCGGCCTGGCGCATCGCGGTCGAAATTTTTTCAAAATTCCGCTACGCGGAAGGCGCGAAACTTTCGCGGTGCCTCAATTCTTGGAGGAGGTGTTCGGTCGGCCGAGCTTGATCAGGAATTCCGGCTCGAGGCGGGTGGCGCGGTTTTCGTCGTTGATGTTCACCGGCAGGTTCAGCGGGTCGTCCGTGGCAAAGGAAAGGAACCACAAAAGAATCTCCGGCCCCGAGGGACCGTCCAGTGTCATGCTGCTGTAGACCACATAGCGTCCTTCGGCGGGGAGTTGGAATTCGTAGTCGCCGGAGGCGTTCGTGGTGGTCTTGCGCAACGCGGCGGGCATCTCCCTCAACACGCGGGCGAGAACATCGGGGTCCCGGGATTGCTTGAACGCGGCGAGGTCCAGGGAACGGGAGAGGAGATAGTCGCGGATTTTCTTTTCCTCGTAGAGATCGACATAAAAGCCGGGCAGGGGCTTCGGGTCGCCCTTTTCATCGCGGATCAGCACGCGCCCCACCACCTTGGTCCGCTCGGCGGGCATGACGGGGGACGCCTCCTTGGGTTCCTCCGGTTTGGGGCGGCTAAGAAGTTCCTTTTGCAACTCATCAATCCGTGCCTGCGCGGTATTGAGTTGACCTTGCAGGCTGTAAACCCAGGCACCGGCGGCGGCGAGAAGCCCCAGAGCAAACAGCAAGCCGACCGCCAGAATCACCAAGCCCGCCGAACCCAGCAAATAGAAGGGTTGTCGCGCAGGTGCCAGCGGTTCCTCGGTCGCCTCGCTGGCCATCCGCGCCTTGGGAGTCGCGGTGGAGTGGATGTATTCCTGCACGGATTGCCACTCGTTGGTTTCCTCCACATAGCAAGTGTCGTCGGGCAAAATCTCGCCGCTGCCGAGCAGTCCCGGGAGATCGCTGGAGGAGAATTCCCCGATCATCTTTCCCTTGCGCGCGATGTGGACGGGTCGTTTGAGGATCATCGGGCCTACACTAGCCACTGCGGACTGGTGAACGCAACACCTCTGGACGGACGTCGGGGGAATCGAAAATCCACAGCTACCACAAAAAACAAAACCCCGGTTCCCTTGCGAGGAACCGGGGTTTGCAACAAAAACCCTAAATCAAGTTTTATTCCTTGCGACGGCGGCGAAGTTGCCAGAGGCCGAACGCCGTGCCCAAGCCGAGGAGGGCGTAGGTGGAGGGTTCGGGGACGACGGAGAGGTTGTTGAATCCGACGTTCTGACTACCGCCTTGAGCAGTTGAAAAGATTCCGATTTCGTTGATATCCATCACACCCGAAGTGCTTTCATAGTTAGTTCCGGTGTAAACATCTGCCCCTTGGGTGAAAAGAACGGAATAGAAATTACCAGTTCCACGTGTGAACTGAACATTCAAAGTGGTGCCGGGATTTCCGCCTCCCCATGGAATGTTGGTATCGAAATCGGAACCACCGTCGTTAAGTGTCCAAAAACTGGTTCCACCAGTGAATTTGAAAGTCAGACGTGTGTTGCCAGCGGCGAGAAAGTTAATGCCGACTTGTCCTCCGGTATCGACACCTGTGTAACCAAGATCGATGCTGAAAACATCACCGATGCTCATCGCTGATGTGAATCCACGGTAAACACTCATGCTGTTGCCAGCACCACCACCGGCGAAAATTCCAAAGGAATCGGCACTAAGGCCAGTTGCGCCGATGTAGCTTCCGCCGCTACCAATCGGATCGGACGTCCAAGCATTAAAGCCAGTGCCACCATTTTGCCCGACAAAAGTGCCAGTGTAGTTTGAGGAGTTATCGGAGGCAATCAATGCATTGGCTTCAGGGGAAGCAGCAAGCATTCCGACCGCCACAGCGGTCGCGAGGAGAAGCCGGCCGAAGGGGCGGGCGGGGATCAGGGATTTTAACATGGGATTTTTTTTATTGGGGTTTGTTGTTGATTGGGGTCGCGTCCGCGTAGGCGGGTGCGAGTTGATGGCAGGATAGGATTTGGGCCATCGTGGTCAACCATTTTTTTTGCGAAGGCGAAGAGTCGGACCATACGCCCAGCCTGCCGAGCCGCATGAAATCGTGTTTTAAACGATTCAATTGTCCGCGAATTTTTTTTGCGTCCGTGCCGAATCGCGCGAGGGATCGGAGCCCGGGGGAATCAAACGGCCGAGAGTCCACAGGCGAACGAGGGAGGCCCGGGGATGGGGTGAAATCCGCGCGATGCGCGGGAGATCGCGTAGCGGAATTTTGAAAAAATTTCGAGAGAGGGGTTGCGTGGATTCGCGGCCTGCGGCCGAAACTCGTTCGGAGTTCCGCGACGTGAGTGAGAGGGGCATTCGCGGCTCTCGGATCCGTCGTCTCTCCGGGCCGGAGGCACCGGGCGGGCCTGATGGAATAGGCTGCGCATTCCACAAGCGAACGACGCCCGTGCCCCCTTCCTCTGGCACGCGCGGCGCGGGATTGTCGCAGCGGAATTTTGAAAAAATTTCGAGGGAGGTTGGTGGGTCCCGCGGCCCGGGCTCGAAACCCGTTCCGAGAGCCGCTACGGGAGCGAGACGGGCGCTCAGCCGGGCAGGTTGGGGGCGGGGAGGCCTTGGACGGGGACGACGGGAAGCGGGAAGCGGAGGCGGAGTTCGCCGTCGATTTGGATTTCGACGGTGTAGAGGCCGAGGCGGGCGAATTGGATTCCGCCGAAGACGTGGACGTTGGTGGCGTGGGCGTCGAGGGCGGGGAGATGGAATTCGACTTCGCTGGCGGCGATGGGTTCCTCGTCCTCGGGCGCGAGGATGGCGGATTGCTGGGTGAAGCGGCCGGTGCCGCCGCACCAGCGGGTCCAGAGGCAGAGTTTGAAAAAACCAAGGGGAATGGCGGGCGCGGGGATGACGCCGATGATGCCGACGAGGGTTTGTTGTCCGCTGGCCTCCTGGCGGACGTCCTCGCAGAGCACACAGGCCTGGAGGTCGGGTAGAATCGTTTCGGACATGGCGGGCAACATGGCAGAACGCGGGCGCGCGCGATACGAAAAGAATTTCGGCGGACGGGAAGGCGGGGCGTGGTGTTTTTGGCGGAGGGAAGTGGTGTTTCGCCGAGCGGCCTGCCGGTCGGGGCCGTGGCTGCCTGCGAATTCACGCCGTTGCGGACCCGACAAATCCAATACGAAAAACCCGTGCGCGCGCGCATCGGCATGGGCCGGGCCTTCAGCCCTGATTTTTTGCCGCGGTCCGTTTCCTTGGCCGTTGGCCAAGGCTGGGATGGGGCGGGGCTTTGCCCCTGGGGTGGATGTTCGTTGACTGAAAAAAATCCGCACGATCGCGCTTTCCCACAAACAACC
>CAZVPK010000206.1:0-3580 GCA_964628505.1 uncultured Chthoniobacter sp. | reverse complement strand
GGCGCAACACGAGATGTCTGGCTTGCCCGAACCCCAAAGCCTGACCTCGGGCAGGATTCTGGTTGTCGACGACAGCCGCATGATCCGCCTCACGATCTCGAAACACCTCCGCAAAATCGGATTTAATCAAATCGACGAGGCCGAAGACGGCTCCTCGGCCATCGATCAACTCCGCTCCGGCAAGGCCTACGACCTCGTCCTCCTCGATCTCGACATGCCGGGCATCAACGGCTTCGAGTTCCTCAAACTCATCAAATCAGACCCCGCGCTCCGCCCGATCCCCGTCATCGTCGTCTCCGCCTCGGACCACATCTCGGCCGCGATCCAATGCATCACTGACGGCGCCGAGGATTTTCTCAACAAGCCCTTCGACCCCGTTCTCCTTCGCGCCCGCGTGTTTTCCTCGATCGAAAAAAAACACCTCCGCGACAAAGACCGCCAACTCCTCAGCCAACTCGCCACCGAGAAATCACTCCTCGAGCAGGAAAAGGAAAAATCCGAACGCCTCCTGCTCAACGTTCTCCCCGAGGCCATCGCCGCTCGCCTCAAGAATGGCGAGAAGGTCATCGCCGAAAAACAAGCCTGCGCCACCGTGGGCTTCACCGACCTCGTGGGCTTCACCCCCTACGCCCGCTCCGCCGAACCCGTGGATGTCGTCACCCTGCTCAACCGCATCTTCAGCAACTACGACCTCCTCTCGGGCCGCCACGGCGTGGAAAAAATCAAGACCATCGGCGATTGCTACATGTTCGCCGCGGGTATCCCCATCCATGTCGCGGACCACGCCCGCCGCGTCGCGGACACCGCCCTCGAGATGGTTCAATTCCTCGACCGCTTCAACAAACGCTTCAGCACCGATTTCCAAATCCGCATCGGCATCAATACCGGCCCGCTCGTGGCGGGCATCATCGGGAAACAAAAATTCGCCTACGACATCTGGGGCGATGCCGTGAATGTCGCCAGCCGCCTCGAATCTTCCGGCATGCCGGGCCGCATCCACATCTCGGAATCCACCCGCGCCGCCCTCGGCCCGGACTACGAATGCGAACCCCGAGGCACCATCGACTGCAAAGGCATCGGTGAGGTGAACACCTTTTTCCTCACCGCCAAAAACGATCCCTTCCTCGACGAAGTCCCCGTCATCTAACGCCCACGCCTCCAGCCGACCCATGAACCAGAAACAACGCAACACACTTCTCGAGGAGGCCCTCGCGCTCCACAAATCCTTCCAGCACGACGAGGCGGAACGCCTCTACGCGAAGGTGCGCCGCGAATGCCCCCGCGATTTCGACGCCTGGTTCCTCTCCGGTGCCATGGCCTTCCAGCGCGGCGGCCACCTCGAGAAAGCCGCCGAACTCCTCGAAAAGGCGCGCCGCCTCAAGCCCGACTCCATCGAGTGCCGCATGTTTCTCGGCATGGCCCTCGCCGACCTCGGACGCCACACCGAGGCCGAACCCCACCTCTCCCGCGCCCTCAAAAAAGCCCCGCATCAAGCCGAGGCATGGGAAAACCTCGCCCGTTGCCAGCAAGCCACGGGCAACCTCACAGAGGCCGTCGCCTCCATGGAGCGCTTCGTTTCCCTCCAACCCGCCAACGCCTCGGCCCACGAGCAACTCGGCGAACTCGTCGCCGCCGCGAACGGATTTCCCGCCGCCGAACCCCACTTCCGCAAAGCCCTCGCCCTCGACCCCTCCATGGCCGCCGCCGCGAGCAACCTCGGCGTTTCCCTGATCGAGCAACCCGGCCGCATCGCCGAAGGCATGGAGTGCTTCGACAAGGCCCTCCAGCTCGACCCCTTCCTCACCAGCGCCTCCGCCGCCCGAGCCCTCGGCCTCATGCGCCTCTACAAAACCGAGGAATCCCTCGACCTGCAAAACTCGATCCTTTGGATGGAACCCGCAAATACCCGCGTCCTCAGCGCCCGCAACATGCTGCTGAATTACCCCTCCTCGCAGGACCGGCACGCGATCTTCGAGGCCCACCGCGAGTTCGGCACCCACTTCACCGATTGGGAAGCCCCACTCTTTTTCAATCCCCCCGAGCCCGACAAACCCCTCCGCGTGGGCTTCGTCTCACCCGACCTCCGCTCACACCCCGTCGCCGCGTTTCTCCTCCCCCTCCTGAAACACCTCGACCCCTCGCGCATTCGGGTTTTCCTCTACCACTCCCACCACACCGAGGACGCCACCAGCAAAGCCCTCGCCAGCCACGCCGCGAAGTGGACCAACCTCAACGGACTCACAGACGACCTCGCCGCCGAACTCATTCGCAAAGACGCACCCGACATCCTGATCGACCTCGCCGGCCATTCCGCCATGAACCGCCTCCCCCTCTTCGCGCGGTATCTGGCCCCGGTCCAACTCACCTACCTCGGCTACCCGAACACCACTGGCCTCCCCGCCATCACCCATCGCCTCGTCGATTCCACCACCGACCCCGAAGGCGAAGCAGACACCCTCTCCACAGAACGCCTCATCCGTTTCTCCCCCTGCGCCTGGGCCTACGAACCGCCTACCGACGCCCCCGAACCGCGCATGCCCGACCCCGCGCAGCCCATCACCTTCGCCTGCTTCAACAACTTCCTCAAAGTCTCCGACGCCACCCTCGCCACTTGGGCCAAACTCTTGGATCAATGCCTCGGCGCCCGCCTTCTGCTCAAGAGCCAGTATTTCGACGACCCCGCCGTGCGCGAATCCGTTACTGAGAAACTCGCCTCCTCCGGCATCACCGCCGACCGCACCGAACTCCTCGGCTTCCTCCCCGCCACCGCCGAGCATCTCGCGACCTACCACCGCGTCCACGTCGCCTTGGACCCCTTCCCCTACAACGGCACCACCACCACCTGCGAAGCGCTCTGGATGGGCGTGCCCGTCGTCTCACTCACCGGCGACCGCCACGCCTCCCGCGTCGGCCTCTCCCTCCTCACGGCCGCCGGCCACGCCGACTGGGCCGTCGAAACGCCAGACGCCTACATCGCCAAAGCCATCGAACTCGCAAACGCCCCCACCACCCTCGCCCAACTCCGCACCACCCTCCGAAGCGACCTGCTGCAAAGCGACCTCCTCAACCACCCCACCCAAGCCACCCGCCTCGAATCCGCCCTCCGCACCACCTGGCAAGAATGGTGCACCTCCCAAACACCGAGCTAACCAAAATCCCGCAACTTTTTTGGCCGATCGGCCATTTTTTTGCCGGTCCGCAAAAACCGCTCCTACCGCTCAGTAAGCAAAAGTCCCCCTACCGAGCCAAAAATCCCGACTCGTTTTGGACTTCTGAAATGTGGCGCACCAGTGCCCGGTCTCGGGGAGCGCGCCCGCCTCGGGTGCCGTCGGGCGCGCCCCGCGCCCGACATGCAAAAACTCACACAGCCTCTGGCTGGATTATTTTCCAATAGCCGCCGCGAGGCACTCGCGGCGGCGGGTCCGAGATGCCAACGGCCCGTAGCCAATACTCTCCAACGCGTTGGGCTCCGATCAGGCTTCCTGATCGGAGAGGAGTCTGATCGGAAATCAGGCACACGCTTGCGAACCTCCGCCAACACCCACCACGCAGATTGCCACGATCGCTGTTCCGAAAATAA
>CAZVPK010000205.1:0-3739 GCA_964628505.1 uncultured Chthoniobacter sp. | reverse complement strand
TGCCCGAGCGTTTGAGGGCTTCGCGGAGTTGCTCCGGACTTGCCACATTGAGCATCGGCATCGAGAGCGCGGCGCGGATTTCGTCGGAGGCCGAGCGGGCGATCGCTTTGCCATGGTCGCGGATCGATCGCAGGAGATCGGTGTCCACCGACATGCCTGCGGCTTCCATTGCGACGACCACGGGGATGAGGGCCATTTCGAGATCGCGCACGGCTTCGAGTTCGTCGCCGCCCAAGACAAGGTCCAACTTGGCCGCGAGGTCGTGGAGGTGGACCACATCGCGCACGGCATAGCGGAGTTGGTCGTCGGTGAGGAACATGCCGCCCCAGTCGGAGCGGGCGTGGTCGTTGCCCGGAGGAACGCCCAAGTAGCGCTCCAGACATTGGTCCAGATTATTGCCGGGTTTTGTGCCGGCCGAGAGGAGCCGGGCGGCCGTGAGCGTGCAGTAGATGCGCTTGGGCCGAATGCCGCACTTCACCGCGAGCCAGAGGAGGTCGAACTTCGCGTTGTGGGCGATGACCTCGGCTGATTCCAAAGCGGAGCCGAGATCGCCTAGGTCGTAGCCGGTTGCCTGGAGGTCGATCAGCCAGGGCGGGGAGTTTGGGATTTTGAGGGAGAGGAGGCGAATGTCGCCCCGCCATGGGTTGAGTGCGTCGTTCTTGGCGGTTCCGTAGGTTTCGATGTCGAGGGCGACGGAACCGGTCTCGCGGATGGCCGCGGCGATTTCGGGGAGGCGGGCCTTGGCGGTGACGGGGTGGTTTTGTCCACCTTGTCCACCTTGTCCACCTCTGGAGGGTGTTTCAGCTTTAGAAAAAATAAATGTCCCCTCACTCGATTTTTTTTCTGCATTTAATTTTCCCGAAGCTTCAGCGGGCTGTGGAGGTGGACAAGGTGGACAAGGTGGACAAGAATTCGAGTTCGCGGCGCATGAAACTGGGCCGTTCGGGGAGTTGGGGGCGCTGGAATCCCCGGGCGGACGGGAGTTCGTGCCGAAGACTTCGTCCAGAAGGGCGGCGGTATCGACCAGCTTGGCCGGGGAGTTGCTGAAGCGGAAGCGGTGGCGGGTGGATTTTTTCCCCGAGCCGTCGATTTCCATGAGAATGCCGGAGAGTCGGCGGCCACGGAATTTTCGAAGGAACATGCCGACCTTGGTGCGGGTGGCGCGGGCCTCGCCTTCGCTGAACGAGCCGAACCAGACGATCTCGTCGGAATCGTCGGCGGCCAGCAGGCTGAAGAGTTCGTCGCTTTCGATCCAATCGTTCGGGCACTTCTCGAAGCCGAGTTTGAAGACGGCGGTCATGGCGCGGGTCATGCGGTCGCCGCCGGTTTCGAGGTCGTCGGTGATGTGGGGCTGGCAGGGGTTTCCGAGACCGGCGAGGTGCATGATGCCGCCGACGGTTTTCGCCCACTCGGGGAAGCTCGAGAACGCCCAGGGCCCGGGCGGCATCCCGGCTTGAATCCAGTGGTTCACGATCGAACCGATGGCCGAGAGGACGAGGGAACGGTTCTGGAATATCCAGTGGTGGAGGTATTCGCGTTCGAACTCGGAGTTGTTCTGGTTCTCGGCCTCGAGGTGGAGGTCGATCCGGCGCATGCGGCGGGTGAGGTCTTCGCGGAAGGTGATGCCGGAGTTGGCGGAGATGGAAAACTCGGCCTCGTTGGGGAGGGTGAGGTCGCTGCCGGCATTGGTGGAGCCGAGGTTGCGGGCGTTGAAGGTGGTGGAGGTGAGAAGGCCGATGAAGGTTTGGTCCTCGATGTGGAACTGGCAGTTGGCGAAGTGGACGAAGCGGCGGCCGGAGTTGAGGAAGGTGGTGATGCGCTTGCGGATTTCCTCGCCGTCCTTGCCGAGGGGGGCGTCGCCGACCTTGTTGCCGGTGTAGGCGATGTGGGCCACATCCGCGCAGTAGTCCTTGCCCGCGCCGGATTGGTTGGCGTGGAAGACCCAGAGAGGGGTGCGGATATTGAAACGGCAGAGACCCTTGCAGAACGGGGTGAGGAGCCGGGCGGTGGCGTGGATGATGCCTTGGGAGTTCACCCAGCGGAATTCCTTGAAGATTTCGCGGATGAGGCGGATCGCTTCCTCGAGCGGCATTGGGTGGATGGGCGGTGCGTCATCTGGCACCCAGGTCCGGAGCACGGGGTCGTAGCCGCGCTTGGGGATGATGATGTCACCCTTCTCGGTCATGACCGGGATTTGCACATCGAGAATCCGGATGATGCGGGGGATGCGTTCGAGGAATTGCGGGGAGTTGATGAGCTTGGAGGCGGACTCGCGGCTCATCGAGGTGGGGACGAAGATCGTGTCGCCGGATTGGCGTTCGGTTTCGAGGACGCCGGTTTCGCAGTAGCGTTCGACCTCGGTGCAGACGCGCAGGGACTCGAGGGGATGGAAGGCGATTTGCTTGTCGTTTTCGGAGAACTCGCGCACGGAAATGCGAACGAGTTGCTCGCCCTTGTTGAACCAGATGTGCTTGGGACCGATCACCTCGGCGAGTTCGGAGGCGAACTTGGAATCCGGGCGGCCGCGACCGGGGAGGGGGATTTGCGGGAGTCCATCGGCGTTGCTTCGGCCGGGGGTGAAGACGCGGTGTTCCTTGCAGTGGCGGTCCACGATGCCGGGGGTGAGGTCGTCCAGGCGGCAGAGCACATCCTCAATCGAACGCCGGGAGCAGTGGGCGTGCAGGCACTTGAATCCAGGGGGCGTGTCCTCGTTTTGGAAGATCACGGTCGAGGTGCCGGGAGTGGGTTTGGAGTGTTGGTTTTCCCACGGGCAGGTGACCGACCACTTACCCTCGTCGGGGTCGATGCATTCGCCCAGGAGCTTGGCTTCCTTGAAGAGAGCCACGGCGTCGAGGGAGTGGAGCGAGCCCTTGAAGCGTGTCCACCACGGGCGTTCCTTGGCGGGCCTGCCGCGGCCGGGTTCCGCGGGTTCGTCAAAGGCGAACCAGTGGCGAAGCTCGCTCCAGCGCACTTCGGGGATCGGTCCGGTGACTTCCCACTCGTAGCGGTGGCCGCTTTTGTGGACCGAGGGACTGAGGGCAATGTTCATGCCGTCCGTGTAGAGTTCGGCTTGGACGGACGGGGTGATCGAGGTGGTGAGGGCTTTCTTGGCCGCGGCCACATGCTTGGGGAGATCGCGGCAGATGAAGAGGAGGTGGGCCCCGCCGCCCGTCCGCTCGCGTGGCACGGAGGCGAGATGGGGTTGGTTGGAGAGCCACTCGCGCACGGACGCGCCCGCATCCGGTTTGGAGTCCAAGTCGATATGGACGAAGGGGGCGCGAACGACGGCACCGAGGTTGTAGTCCGAGCCGGGGCCGAAGTGGCGGTCGAGATATTCGGGCGTCACTTCGGCGGCGGTGTGGTCGCGCCAGCCTTTGTGGATGGGCTTCTTGCCACGGCAGCCCTCGTCGCCACGACCGGGCGGGAGGAGGGCGTGGACGGCGAATTTCAGGTTCGAGTGGTAGAACCGAGCGGCCTCGAGCTTGGTGAGGGAATTGATCGAGTCCGGGATGCAGGGGACATCGGACTGCATACTGGTACGCGTCTGGGTATGCGTTTCGGTATGCGAGGGGACAGAATCCTGCATACCGGTATGCGTCTCGGTATGCGAATGGGCCGAATCCTGCATACCGGTATGCGTCTCGGTATGCAGGGGGACATGTTTGGTGCCAAAAGTGGAAGCAAGATTTGGGCTGCTTCCATTTTGGTCAGCGGAAGTGGAAGCAGAAATGGCACCAGT
>CAZVPK010000204.1:0-3751 GCA_964628505.1 uncultured Chthoniobacter sp. | reverse complement strand
ACATTCATCCTGCCATTTGTTACAAGATTTCCCGCATCATCGAGAACGAAATCGCCCGCGCGAGTGTAAAATTCTTGGTCCTCAGCATTTTTGACTTTAAAAAATCCTTTACCGCTTATACCTAGATCGGTAGGGCTGCCAGTAGTCGTCAAAGCGCCTTGAGTAAATTGTTGTGCAATACTGGCAACCGATGATCCTGTTCCTACCTGCATTGAGTTAGATCCTGGTGCATTCTCCCCTGCCGCTGTCGATGCACTCAAAGTCTGACTGAAATTATCCTGATTCGTCACCCGGGAGCCTTTGAAGCCGGTGGTGTTGACGTTGGCGATGTTGTCGCCGATGACTTCGAGGCTTTTGCTGAAGGTTTTGATTCCGGCGACGCCGCTGTTGAAGGAGTTGAGGAGTGCCATAGGATGTTAGTTGGTTTGGTTGGTTTCGGCTGTGGGTGCGGAAGTTTCGGTGGTGGTGGCCGCGGCGACCGGGGTCGGCTGCGGCGGGAGGGAGATGTTGGTAATGAGGTTGGGGTCGTAGGTTTTTCCGTCGATGATGAGGGCGGGTTTGCCATCCTTGACGGTGACGGATTCCACGGTGCCCTTGGTTTCGCCGGTGGGCGAGGAGGGGTCCTTCACGGTGACATCACAGCCGAGATAGAGCGGGGCGGTGGCCATTTGCTGGCTGGTGGAGTAGGCGGTGAAGGATTGCGAGAGCGTGCGCATTTGCTCGAGCGAGGAGAAATTCGCCATTTGGGCGATGAACTCGGTGTCCTTCATCGGATTCATGGGGTCCTGGGCCGTGAGTTGGGTCATCAGGATTTTCATGAAATCGTCCGCGCCCAAGGTGCGGTCGCCGGTTTTTCGGTTCATGTCGAGACCGGTGATGGGATCCTTGGCGGGGGTGAGGGTGGAGGCGACGCTGGAGACGTTCATGGCGAAAAGATCAGGCCCAGAGGGCGGTGGAGGTTTGGTTGGAAGGGGGGCGGTGTGTGTGGGCTTTGCGGGATGCGGGGAAAGCCGGTTGATCGGAGTCGGTGGCATTCCGGTCGCGGCGGGCGTTTTGCCCGTTGGGGTCGTCGCCTTGGAGTCCTTGTTGGAAACTTGGGTCGCCCAAGCGGATGCCGCGGTCGCGGGAAGTCTGGGCAAATTCCGGCCAGGCTTTTTGGAGGGCTTCGCGGAGTTCGGGCGATTCGGTGATGAAGGTCGAGCGGAGTTCGCCGGCGCGGAGGGAGAGGCGGATGCGGACGGATTCGTTCTCGCCGACGGGGATGTCGAGTTGCATCTGGTTGCGGCCGGTTTGGCGGAATTTTTCCAACTCGGGGCCGAGGGATTTGAAGAGTGCGGAGGCTTGGGCGGCGGGAGAGGCCGGGGTGGTTGCCCGGGTTTCGAGAGGGGCGTTTGGGCCGGTGGCGAGTTGACCGAGGCCGGAGTCGGCGGAATTTCCCGAGGCGCCGATCGGGGCCAAGCCGTTGCGATCGGTTGCGGCGAAGGCGGCGAGACGATGGATGGAGGTGATGGACGGTTCGCGCGGGGCGGCGGCACCGGTTTCGGCTCCATCGATGGACGCAAGGGAAATCATCTCGGGATCGGTCGGAGCAGTTTCCATGCCATTGGCATCGGATGGCTCGGGTTCCGGTTCCTCGGCGGATTCCTTGTTTTCAACAGGGTCGGGAGGAGTTTCCCCGGGGGGGTCGGTGAGGGAATCGGTGGAATCTTCGTCTTGGGCGCCATCGACTTCCGGAGCGGCGGGATATTCCTCCGTGGTCGAATCGACTTTCGCATTTTCAGCCTCTTCGGGGACCTTGGCGGATCCCTCGGAGGTCTCTTTGGGTGCCTGCGTGTTCGCTTGGGAAGAGGTTTCCGCGACGGGTTGTTCGGGTGGGGGCTCGGTGGAACCCGTTTGCTGGGTGGAGGAGGCGGCGGGTTCCGGCCTTTCGAGTCGCGGGGTGGCGGGGATTTCCTGTGCAGGGGCGGCGATGGCGGCCGCATCCAGGGATTTCTTGCGGCTTTTCGCGGATTCGCGCTCTTCTTGCAGGTCCTTGGCCGGGCTTCTTTGGTTGAGGAGACTTTCGAAGTCGGTTTTCGAGGAATCCGAATCCTTGGGGGTGGAGAGGAACTGGAAAAAATTGCCCATGTCCGGCCGTGCGCCCTCGGCGTGGGTGGGTTTTGAGGGCGTGGGCAGGGGGGAGGTCATTGGGCGGCGGCGGTGGTTTGTTCCTTTTTCAAGAGGCGGAGTCGTTCGCTGATGGCGGCGGCTCTGGGAGCAAGGGTAGCAGGTTCCGCGCCAGCCGCGGTGGCGGCGGGGTCGGGCTTGGCGTTGGGATCCCTGGTTTTGGCCATTTCGCCGAGGATTTTGGCGACGACATCGTTTTTCATGCCGGCGAGGAGTTTGGCGACGTTGTCATCGGACATTTCGATGAAAATGGCGACGGCCTCGGCGGGTTTCATGTTCGAGTAGGTGCGGGCGAGGGAGCGGATGTTGGATTTTTCGCTTTCCTGCATTTCGGTGGTGCGGGAGGTGAGTTCCTCGCGCATGGATTCGATTTCGCCTCGGAGGCGGAGGAGTTCCTCGCGGGTGCGGAGGAGTTCCTTCTTCTCGGTTTCGATGCGCATTTCGACGGCGGCGAGGTCCTTGGTTTTTTTCTCGTAGGCGGAGCGTTCCTCCTGGAGTTCCTTCATGAGGTTCTCGACTTCGCCGGTGTAGTAGTCCCAGTCCTTGGATTGGGTGGTGACTCGGGTTTTGGAAATGGCGGGGAGGTTCTCGATTTTGGCGCCGATGGAGGGCCAGCGCCAGAAGAGGACGGCGGCGGAGGTGGCGATGCCGAGGATGATGGCGATGACGATGGGCCCCCAGAGGGAGGGCGGTTCGGCTTCGGCGGCGCCGAAGGGATTGAGGGTGGGTGTGGGTTTCATGGCGGTGGGTGCGGGTGTGGTCAGGTCTGGTGGGCGGTTTGTAGAAATCGGACGGCGGAGACGAAGTCCTCGAGGTGTTTTTCCTCGTCGCGGGCCTGTTCGACAAGAACGCCGCGGAGCCATTTTTCCTTGAGTTTGACGACGAGGCGGTGGTCGCGATCGGCGGCGACGAGGAGTTCGCGTTTGGCGGCGACTTTTTTCTCCTCCTGGGCGAGGCGGAGTTGGAGGGTGCGGAGGAGGTCGCGTTGGGCGGTGAGGGCATCCCAGGTTTGGGCGCGGAGGTAGGCGGGGAAGCGGTCGCCCGAGATCATGCGGGTGAGTTCCTCGAGGCGGGCGGCGGCCTGGGCGACACGGTTGGCGGCGATGTCGCGTTCGCGAATGGCGGCGGCGAGGACCTCCTCGGCTTTTTCCTTCGCTTTTTCGCGGAGTTCGAGAACGGTTTGGAGGCTGAATTTTTGCCGTTTCATCCGACGATTTTTTTGAGTTCCACGAAGCTTTTGTCGCGGGTCCATTTGTCCTCGATGGGCTGGCGGAGGAGTTCGCGGACGACGGGTTGTTTTTCGATGGCGAGATCGACTTGGGGGCTGGATCCCTTGGTGTAGGCGCCGATGGTGATGACGTCCTCGTGCTTGCGGTAGGTGGCGAGGAGGTCGCGGGCCTTGCCGATCGAGGCGAGTTCCTCCTTCGAGCAAATCTCGAGGGTGACGCGGCTGACGCTCTCGAGAACATCGACGGCGGGAAAGTGGTTCGCGGTGGCGAGGGCGCGGCTGAGGACGACGTGGCCGTCGAGAATGCCGCGGACGGCGTCGGAGATCGGTTCGTTCATGTCGTCTCCGTCGACGAGG
>CAZVPK010000203.1:0-3777 GCA_964628505.1 uncultured Chthoniobacter sp. | reverse complement strand
GAGGGCTTCGGAAAACGCCAGCGGTTTTCCTGAACCACCACATCCAGTCCAGCCGCCTGCGCCCAGCGCCGGACATCGCGGCGGCCGACCGGCGAGCGCCAACCGCTTTCCGTTTCCTTTTTGAAAAAACGGAACGCCACACCGGAGGAGCGGTCTGCGTGGTGGATCACAGCAGTGCCACCCGGTTTGAGAACCCGGCCGATTTCTAAAAGGTAGGCTTCGAACTCAGCGGGGCCGATGTGGACGAAACAATCGAAGCTCCAAACTCCATCCACGCCGACCGAAAGGTCCGCCGGCAAATCCGAACCCAGGGAGAGGTGCGTGCGGATGGGGATTTTCCCGCGAACGAGGCGCAGGCAGGCTTCCAGGCAGTTCGGCGAAATATCGGCGAGAACGAGGCGCTGGGCGGTTTGCGCGAGGATTCGCGTCCAGCGGCCGCGACCGGGTCCGATTTCCAGCACTGTGCCTCGGGCAAAAAATCGCGGGAAATAGCGTTCGACCATGCCCTCTTTCCACGAGTCGTAATCCAATCCCATCCGCACCGCCTGGCCATTCCACTCGTCCCCATCGCGCGACCAAGGATGCATCAGGTCCCAGACGGCCAAGTTGTTCGTCACGGTGTTCGGACCGCCCCCCTGCGCGCCGCCAATCATCGCCGAGGGGGCCGCAAGGCGGCTGGCGGCTTTGCGAATCCATTGTTGGACCGCCCCCCCGTGGCGCTTTTCCAGCCAATCCATCATCGGGAGCCACCGGGCGGAGAGTTCCGCTTTCAAAAAAGGGTCGCCGCCCTCGAAATCCCCGGGCGATTCGTTGAGCGGGGGAAGCAGGTCGTTTTCGGAAAACGCGAAATCCTGCAAGCCAAGAAAGCGGGAGACGCGGGTCAAAACCTCGCCGGGCTGCCAGTGGATGTCGTCGAAGAATTCGACATGGATGTTTTCTGCGGGGAAATGCCGCGACCAGATTTCCAGGGTGCGCTGGTAATCCGTGCGCAAAATATTTCCCTCCGAGCGGCATTGCTCGGCGATTTCCCCGGCGCTTGGGGAAGTGTTGCCGGCACAGCGCAGATCGTGACGCGCCCCGGCCAGTGCGCGTTCGACAGGGTCCCTAAGGACGAAAAGGATTTTTGCTTGAGGCATCAACCGGGCGATCCCCGCGACTTCGGATTCCGGAAGCGTGGCGTAGGCCGGGGTGAAGTCGCAGGCCGCGAGCGAAGGCGGTGCCTGCTCGAACAGCGCGCTGTAGGCAGCCCCGTCCCCTTTGCACCCAAACCCGAAATCCACTGCGAAGCGCCGCGCCTCGTCGTCCGAGGCGCTTCGCAAAAGCGCGAAGGCCCGCTTTTGCAATTCTCGGCAGATGTCGGGGGGCGAGGAACCGAAATGGTGGAATTCCTTCACCGCGCACTTCCAGACCCCGGGGTGGCTTTGCAGGTTCCGGTGGAGCCATGTCGTGGCGCTTTTTTGGGCACCGATGCAGAGAACATCGGGCAGTCGCGGACGCTGGGAAAAACGGCCCAGCGAAGTCAGTGCCTCTCCGAGTTTCCAAAGGGAAATGTCCGAAAGTTGGAACGCGCCCTCGCCCCACAACGGATCCAAGCGCAGTGCCGCGATGCCGCTCTCCGCGTTGATCAACAGCGCGAACAAATCCTCCCTCCCGGACAAAAACTGCGAGTCGGCCTCGGAAAAATCTCCTCCGGGTTCATGGAAAAAAACCTGCGGCTTTCCATTGCCGGATTCGATTTTCAGCCTGAAGGCCAGGAGATACAGCCCCGCAGCCAACGGGGAAAAATCCGGGGAGTCGCTTTCCAGTCCCAGCCGGATCTGGGGATCATCGCGGGTGGCTTGGTAGAGAATGCCGCCGGGCGTCGAGATGTGGTGCAGGGTTGCCGGGCTGAGAGTCCAGGCCGGGAAAAAATCCCCGATCTCCCGCGCGGAGAGTTCTAGGCGGACTTCCTTCATCTTCGAATGGTAGGAAGGCAACGGCACCGAACCATCCTGCGACATAATGAAAGGGATAAAACGGTTGTGGCCACTGATATCATCGGAATTCGGGTGTTTCGAATCCCGCCTTCCGTGCCAACGGGCGAGCGTGTCCGGCAGGATTTTGATTCCCTTTCCTGCGGCCAACTTTTTGTTGAAGTCCCAATCCCCGACCACGGGCAACTGTTCGCAAAACGGCCCGGCGTCCCGATAAGCCTGCGAGCGAATCAACAGCGCGATGGGAGGGAAAAAATTCCTCTGCTCCAAGTCCTGCGCGGACACCCGGTCCTGGAATGGACCTAAGGCCGTGCACCCTGTCACCACATAGCGCTCCCCATCCCAACATTCATTGACAATTGTGCTCCGCACGACCACGCAGGCCTCGCCGCTTTCCGAAAGGTAGGCCGTGGTTTTTTCGAGAAACTCCGGATGCCATGTGTCGTCATCGTCGTGGATGGCGATGTAGTCGCAGTCCCGCCCGGCGATCCCGCGGTTGCTGGCCGCCTCCATTCCGACTTGGGTTTCCAGGTGGAGAATGGAAAGGCGATCGCCGAGAAGGTGGCGGTAGGGAGCGATAGCGGATTCGACGAGGTGCGGCGGTCCCCCGTCGTTCACGATCTGGAGAAACCAGTTCTGGTAGGTTTGCCCGAGGACGCTGCAGAGCAATCGGTGGAGGAAAATCTCCCTCCACCGCGTGCGGGCGACGATGAGCACGAGTCCGTTGTTCTTCGGCGGTCGGCGAGTTTGGTTCCAGTGCTGCAGTCCTTCCCCCCGGCGCAAGTCGGCATACAAGCGCCCTTCCTCGGTTTCGGCGGTCTCTGGATCCCGATGATGCCTCAATCCGGAATCCACGAGACGCGCCGCGGATTCCACCCCCGTCAAAAAACCGTCCAGGCCGCAAATGGAAACAAGACTCCGAACCGCTGCGGCGGGATTTTGAAAAAGATCCTCATGGAAAAAAAACTCCACGGGCGCACCTGCGGCCAGCGCATCCAGGTAGTGCTCCATCCAAATCCTGGACGCCAATTCAGCCGGCATGCCGTCCCGGGCAAGGAGCGAAGCCGCGACTTCGCCGGGTCTTCGGACCACGCACACCACTTTGAGTTCGGCACGCAACCTATTCGCCAACTCGATCCACATCGGGAGCAACCGCGTGCTCCGCGGATCCTTGACCACCAAATGCCCCCGTTCGCCGGCCTCCGCCTGGCAGGCCGACTGGATGGCTTCCTGCGCCTGCCGTGTTTCGGGCCATTCCAGCCAGCGTTCCGGCAAAGGCCCCGGGGAGGTCTGCCACTCGCGCCCCAACTGGATGAGGAGCCTTTCCTGAATCCGCCAGATTTCGTCATGTTCCCAATGCCCGAAGGGATTCGAGGTCACGGGCGACACATCGATTTTTGAACCCAAATTCGCTCCCATCGTGTGGAGCAGACGAGCAACCAACGAAGTGCCCGATCGATGCATTCCACAAATCAAGACCAACTTCATTCCTCTCGAAACAATCCCAGTGAAACAGCCCAAGTTCAAGGTGCAACGAAGCGAGGCTGTGCCCAAGAGTTCAACTCCTGCGGGATTTCCCTAGGGGCCCCCAGCGCAGCCCGATGTTTTTTCCAAAAGCCCGCAAACGCCCACGGGAATCAGCGGGCGGCTCGCTACTCCTGCAGCCCTCCGGAGCGCAGCAGCACATGGTTTTCCGTCTCCATCACCGGCGGCCCGCATTTGGCCAGCGTCTCCTGGAAGGCCTTCTCTTCCGGAAAAGCGAACCGCTTGTTGTAAACCACCGTGAAGTTTTTCGAATCCCCGA